>JBPCWA010000138.1:0-3564 GCA_051009975.1 Hyphomicrobiaceae bacterium | reverse complement strand
TCGTCATTGAGATGCGAATGCCTCCCGCATTTTTCAGTGCGGCAGGACCACATATGTGTAGTCCGGAAATCAATGCCACCGCACTGATTCTTGGCCCACTGACTCCCTCACTGCAACACGATGCGTTAGCGTTACAAAGCCTGCTGACGTGCGTCCATTCTGTGACGGTCAAGCTAGGAGAAGCGTGAAAGAACAATGATCTGTGCAACACTTTACGTCGAATAAAGAAAGAACATCGACGAAGATGCGGATCTTTACAGACTTCGCGATGCCTAGCTGCAACACCTTGCTCGCAATCTGCCACTGACCTCACTTTCGATGCCCGTGATCGATGAGAATGCTGCTACCAAAGTCAAACGGTGGTCCCTGGGTTGAGCTTTACTAAGCGGGGGGTACTGCTCCCTTGGGCGCCGTCGTTTTCACTGACATCAGATGGTCTCAGGTGAGACATTAAGGGGCGTCTTTTGATCTTTGACGCCAAGCGGTCTGACTGTCTTCGCCAGAAGCTGAGATCGCTAGCCGCCGCCACCTCTCCCACCTAAGACAGCTTATCGTGCTCGCTCCTTGTCAGCTTCGGTGCGCCACTCGGTGGGAACCGCCACCATGGAGCTTGCTTTGACATGGTCGAACAGAGTGATCGACGCCAGCTAGTCTTGGCCGGCATCGACGATGTACCAGCCGCGGAAATCGCAGTTCTCCGATACCGATGGAAGTAAGCGCTCCTCAACACACTTGGCGATCTCATGATTGGGGCTGCGGCGTCTCGTAGATTCGAATTGTTAAGAACATCGTGATTGCCCCCGACTAGCCGTCGCATCCATCAACGAGGATGAGCTCAAATTCGGTTTCGCTTCCGTCTCTCAGGCGGATGAATTCCTGATACTCTGGCTCGGAATGCCATGGGCGCGTCGAAGTCCCCTCAACTCCGGACATTGCGAGCGTGGTAGATAGGTCAACAGCAAATCCCAAGCGAACGCCGAACGCATCGGTCATGCTGCGCGCACCTTGGTTACGAAATGGTGTTTGGTTACTCGACGAGAGCGTATCAAACCTTGCTATCTGCGCAAGCATAGCTAATCCGTGGGTTCAGGCGCATCGCTAGACACAAGACCAACCGAATCGACGAACTGTTGCTATGGAAGTGTTGCTATGGAAGTAAGGTCAGGAAAGCTGGGTCAGACCAAAGACTTGGCCCTACCCATGAGCAGTGGCCTGCGCCCGAAAGAGATTGGAAATGCCTGACATAAGACAAACGTTTATGTTGTTGGCAATAGCAGCGTGCGGTTTAGGCGGTCAAATGCTTCCAGGCCACAGCCAAGCGTCGCCTAGAGAGAACTGTGCAGATGCGCATAGTCCTTTAGTCGCGCCGATGGGGATGGCTGCGACTTCTCACGGCCCGCACCTGATCGTCGATCGCGGCCTGCAAGCTCTCTTGAGCATCAATGCGACCACTATGGACTGCAAGGTGGTATCGTCGGCACAGCGCGGCGCTGGCCCGGTATTCAATGCACCGGTGGGCGTGGTCGCAGATGAAAACTACTACTATGTCATTGATCCCGGTGCGGGTGCAGTGTTTCAGGTTGAACCACAAACAGGCAATCGCAAAGAGCTCTCGGGGAAGAACAACGGTGCCGGTCCACAATTTTCTACCGTACGGACTATCGCGCACCTTGCCGACGGCTCCCTTGGCGTTTTTGATATTGGGTTGAGATCAATTGTGCGTGTCCGTCCGGACACCGGCGATCGCAGTGTCCTCTCGTCTGCCGCACTGGGCGAGGGCCCCCTGTTCGTCGATCCCTTCGGAATTGTCGCCCAATCAAACGATCACCTGCTTGTTGCCGATCGGGGACTCAAGGCAATCCTCTCAGTCGACCTGAAAACGGGTGACCGGAAAATTGTCTCCGGGCTCGGCCGGGGCAAAGGACCGCCGCTTCTCAGTCCAACTCGACTCCTGCCAGTTACAGACGATCTATTATTGGTGGTGGATCCGGCTCGAAAAGCAGTGTTGTCCGTAGATCTGTCTAGCGGCGACCGTAAGGTTGTCTCAAGCCAAAAGGTCGGAGCCGGCCCAACGCTTACAATGCCGGTTGATATTGCCGGGCGGAAGGAACACCTCATCGTGTTGGACCTTGGCAAGCGGGCCATGTTTGCAATCGATCTCGTCAGCGGCGACAGATCTATAGCCTACAAGGACAAAAAGCCTTTATCCGTGACGCTCAGGTATCCGATGGGTATCGCGACGACAAAGGACGGCGAGATTGTTGCGGTTGATCCGCGACGCGCTGCGGTGATCGCAATCAATCCGACAACAAACATCGCGAGAATTGTTTCGGATGCCGCGCACGGCGATGGTCTTTTTCTCATTACACCGGAGTCGGTCGTCGTCACGCCCACCGGCGATCTGATCATAGGGGACGCAACGAATATCGCAGTGATCCGGGTGGACTATCGAACTGGCCAGCGGTCGATCATATCCGGCCCGAGCCGGGGGAAAGGTTTGTTCGTGCAAGACCCGATTGCGATGACTCTCACCAAGGACCACGCGGTGACAACCGATCCCGACTTGGCGTTGGTGATTGCAGTTGACATGTCCAGTGGTGACAGGTCGGTTGTCTCCAGTCCTGAACACGGCGACGGCCCGAAGTTCGGTGTGCCATTGGGTATCGTCGCGGCCATCGATGGCAATTATTACGTCGCCGACCCTGTTGAATCGACTGTGGTCGCAGTCAATCCAGATGACGGTAAGCGTGCCGCATTGGAGACCACGTCACCAAACGGTCAGCTCAAACTCAAGGCTCCGGTGGGAATTGCCCAGGATCGCACCGGGAGCCTAATAGTCTCCGATCTCAAGAGTCGTGCCATCTATAGGATTGATCAGAAAACAAAAGACATGCGCACTCTGTCTGGTCCCACGACTGGTATCGGCCCAGGCTTCAAGAGACCATGGGCCATGGCCGCAGGACCTAACGGTGACGTGTACGTTAGCGATTCGGAATTTCCTGCGATTTTTCGCATTGATCCGATAACCGGAAATCGAACCATTGTCTTCCCATAACCAGATCCTATTGGGAGGAGATTCGTCATAAGCAGACCCGACCCCGCGCTATATGGGACCCATTCGCTCCGCCGAACGAGAGCGAAATTGATTTACAAACGAACCGGCAATTTGAGCGCGGTTCAGCTGCCTCTTGGCCACACCAAGATTGAAAGTACTGTCCGATATCTGGGAATCGAGGTCGATGAAGAGAGCCAGATCTCGCGTATCTCGCTCCAATTGAAGTTTGGTGCGAATGGCCCAGACATGCTTGGGTCGTAACGGTGGCTTTGGCCCGATCAGCTTACCCTTGTTCCATGGTTCGCGATTGGCGTTTGGATAGATTGAGTTGAAGTTCTCTGTCATGGCTTTCTCCTTAATATTCGGGGAGAAGCCAGCTTGTGCAAAGAGGTCCGCTTACTGGATTGAGCGACCAGAAAAGGGTAAATCATCCGCTCGTTGATCGACGTGAATGACCCTAACCGGTCGAAACGGGATCATCGGCCTTGCTCAAGCGCGTGTCCGCAGCT
>JBPCWA010000137.1:0-3568 GCA_051009975.1 Hyphomicrobiaceae bacterium | reverse complement strand
CGATGGCACCACGCTTGCTCAACCTACCTATCCGAGCTTGAGGCTGTATCCAGAAGCAGTGGGTGGCATTTTTGACCGTGTGCCCGACCTTGCTCCCATGGCTCACTATTCCAGCAAGCAGCGCGTGACCCTGAAAGATGTCGCCGACAACACTCCTGTGTCGTTGGCGGCCATTTACGTTTTGGCCCCGGCCATGCAAGAGCATTCGAAAAGCATATCGTTGACTCGAATGTCACCGAGCGAGGCCTGCATGGCAATTATTAGCAACTGCTTTCAGCTCGACGTGACCGATCGTCGCTGTGCGATCGGCCTGCTAAATGTTGTGAGCGAGATTGCTCAGCAGCTTCCAGTGTTTTCGTTGGCCTTTCCCAGAAATTTCGCGTGTCTACCAGATGTTCGTAAGGCCATCCTGAGACAGCATGGTTTAAACGCGATAATCAAAAGCTGATGACCAATGGAAAATTTGAGTTGGAGCGACCGGGGAGCGTTCCATGGCTACTCGATTGTTCGTTTGCTTATCTCTAGAGTGAAGCTAGTGAAGTCGATCGATAAGATTTCAGTATTGCCGCGCGTGCGGCGACGTAAGCGAGCGACAAAGTTGCAATCCAGATTGCGTGTCAGCATTCCCGACCGGCTCTGACGGATCACATGGTGGATCTGTTGGAAAGCAGACTTGTTCGTGGAGCTCCTGTGTCCAGAATTGCATCACATCTTGAAGAAGTAGGCCGCTTATGAGTGGCATCGCAGGCATAATCCGTCTTGACAGCGCGCCGGTCGATACGCAGCACATAAACGATATGACCGCGGCCATGGCCTGCCGCGGGCCGGATGGAATTAACCATTGGGTCCGTGGTTCCGTGGCGCTGGGCCAGTGCATGTTGCGCACGACGCCAGAGTCGTTGGAAGAAGCGCAGCCGCTGACAAACGAAGACAAAAGCCTCGTGCTCACGATGGATGGTCGAGTCGACAACTGGGAAGAGTTGCGCAGCGATCTTCTGTCACGTGGCGCGAGACTGCGCACCCGCTCGGACGCCGAACTGGTTCTAAGGGCCTATGAAATTTGGGGCCGAGATTGTGTGCAGCAAATCGACGGAGACTTTGCGCTCGTGATCTGGGACAGTCGCAAGGGTGAAGCTTTCTGCGCTCGTGATCGCCTCGGCAAGAAGCCATTTTACTATCACTGGGATGGCAAGACGTTCGTCTTTGCGTCGGAAGTTCACGCCATACTCGCAATGCCTTGGGTGCCGGAGGATTTCAATGAGGGCATGGTTGCCGAATTTTTGGCGGAGGATTGGCACTCCAGAGACGAAACATTCTGGAAGGGTATCTTCCGGCTGGATGCTGCTCACCGAATGCTTGTTAATTCAGCAGACAAGTATCTGGAACGGTATTGGACACCAGATCCATGGGCAACCCTGCCTTGCACGAAAGAAGATGACTATGTTGAGTATTATCGTCACCTGCTAACGGACGCGGTCCGTCGAATGAGTCGCTCCTACCAACCGGTTGCTTGTGAGGTGAGTGGTGGGTTGGACTCTTCTGGAATCTTTGCTGTGGCCGAGGAGCTTCGCCGACAGCACCGACTGCCAGCGCCTGCTATAGACGGTTACACCTTGTATTTTCCCGGTGTCTCCGACGCCAATGAGCTAGAGTATGCCCGGGCAGTGGGGCGGCATCTAAGTCGAAAGATTGAAGAGATCCCCCCGACAAAAAAGTCGCTTTCCTGGTATCAACAATGGGCAAGTCATTACCGGGAGTTTCCATCGTATCCGAACGGCGTTGCGACATTTGATATTAGGCGGCGAGCTCGAGATAAGGGAAGCCGCGTGTTGCTTATTGGAGTCGGCGGAGACGAATGGCTTTGGGGGACCCGAAACTATTACGCGGACGCTCTGGTTGCAAAACGGTGGGATGAGCTACTGACGTGCATTCAAATAGATCGTCAGGAGGTGGGTCTTCACAGAAGCTTATGGTGGATGTTTCGTTATGGCCTCGTACCGCTCACACCCAATAGTATCAAACGGCATTTGCGCGTGCTCTTCCCGGCAGACCGAGGCGCCATCGATAAAGGAGCGTGGCTTACGCCGCCGATGAAGCGCCTGCTGCGGCAGCGACGCGAGACCTATCGGAGTTCCGCGGCAACTGAAGGAAGACAAAGGGGACGCAAACAGACTAACACGCTGTCAAACCCTTTTTTAGCGATGGGTCGAGAAGTTGACGAACGTATCGCATCGAGTGTGGGAATCGAATTGCGTCAACCGTTCTTGGATTCGAATCTAGTTCAATTCTCCTTCGCAATTCCCCAAAATTATCTTTTGCGCGGGCGAACCAATAAAAGTGTGCACAGAAAGGCTCTGACCGGCCTGCTGCCTCAGTCCGTTGTGACGCGGACGACCAAGGCTGAATTTAGCATTTTGTTTCGACGGCATTTTTCCGAAATTGAGCAATTGCTCTTGGGAAAAATGTCAGAGACGGGATGGGATTGGGTAGAGCCCAGCGAGGTAGAAAAGCTATTAGACGCGTGCGGCAAATCCAAAATGCCGGGCCCCCCGCAGTGGATGTTGTGGAATCTGTTTGGTTGTGAGGCCATTGCCTCTGCTCGCAAGAGGGGAGGAAACGGCGGCAATATAATGCCATAATTGCGCAGGTCATGGGCCATACGGGCTCGTGGCCACAAACCTCTGCTGTAGCCGCACCACAATTGCGCCAGCATCCGGGATAGAGTTCTTGAAGTTGCGACAACAGTTCCAAGTTTCCGTGGGCATGGTTCAGCGGACATAAAGAAGGCTCGGCACGTGTCTATGCAGCGTATTGACGAAATGGAGACCGGATGGCTAGAAAAGTTGTAATAGACCAAGTGCATCAACCAGACGTGATGACTAAGAAGAGACCATACAAACGGCCCAGCCTTCAAGTTTTCGGCGGGTTGCATCTCTTTACCCAGGGTTCAGCTAACATGAACGGCGATATGGGTACCTCGGGAAAGAGAAATCCGTGATGCCGTCAGCGGAAGCCATGCATTCCGTGCGATAGAAGACCGCCCCATGCTGGGTGACCAGTTTGACCGCGTCGCTGCGTTCGCAGATCATGTACCATGTTGCTGGCTCGACTACCCTAGACGCTTTGAAGATCTGGGCTGCCTCTAAAGAGAAAATTGGGGAGCACGCAACGCGTGGTTAAGTTGGCTGATGGATTTGAGCAGCAAGTTTTCCATTAGGCCAGACGTGATGGCGAGACCGGTCGGTGAGGAAACGGTCATCCTCGACGTTGCAAGTGGTACGTATTTCGGGCTCGACCCCGTGGGCGCGCGCGTTTGGCAGCTCATGGAAGAGGGAAGAAAACTGGCGGAAATATGCGAAGCCATGCTGGAGGAGTTTGAGGTATCGCGCGAAGAGTTGGAACACGACGTGCTGGCTCTGGCTCAAGATCTCGAAGCTCGAAGCCTCATCAGCACGGAATAATTGCGCTACGCAACTCTTGCCGTTCGTCTGCAAACTGCTTGAACCTGTCTTTGCAGGTGATTGATGCATAGAATCGGACGCGCAACGCAACTAACGATTTCTGACTG
>JBPCWA010000136.1:0-4806 GCA_051009975.1 Hyphomicrobiaceae bacterium | reverse complement strand
GCACAAGAGCACCGACCGGCGCAAAGATCAACGCCGCATCGAGTTCTTGCGGCGGTTTTGTGTCAGAACCGCCTGCCCAACACGCTCCCAAATCAGATGCAAATGCTTGCGCCTCGCGATCTCCCGGACGCGTAAAAGCAAATACTTCGAGCCCTCTGAAAGTTGCGACTTGCGCGACGATATGGGCTGCTGCTCCAAATCCATAAATACCCAACCGTTGAATTCCCTCGCCCGCGAATTTCAGCGTCCGATAACCGATAAGGCCCGCGCATAGCAGAGGTGCCGCTTCGCAAGCGTCGTATGTATCAGCAATCGCGAAGCAATACTCGGCATCGGCGACGGTGAATTCAGCAAATCCGCCGTTTGTCGAGTGTCCAGTAAAGGCGGCATGATCGCAGAGATTTTCTTGACCGTGCAGACAATAACGGCAGGTGCCGCATGTATGGCCGAGCCAGGGAATACCAACCCGATCGCCCAGAGAGAACCTCTCAACACCGCGCCCCAGATCAACAACTGACCCGACAATCTCGTGCCCCGGTATGATCGGATACTTTACGCCCTTTAGTTCATCATCGATCACATGCAGATCTGTCCGACAAATGGCGCAGGCATCGACGCGCACGAGAATTTGTCCAGCCTGTGGCTCAGGAGTGTAGACGTCCAGAAGCTCAATGTCAGATCCAGCATGTCTAAGTACGGCGGCACGCATCTGAGGAACTTTCAATCTAAAAAAACCGGCCACGTAATTTTAACATTACTACTATCGTAACGTGAAGGTAGGGTGCTTGTGTTGATACAGCGCAATTGCTGCCACCAGAGCGATCGCCGCTACTATTCTAGCGCTCGCGAACATGCATAAGGGGCGACACAGGTGGCTGGGGCGACTGAAATGTGCCAATCCAATTCACAGACAACGATGAGAGTAGCGCGAAAAGTTCGCGACAACCAATTGAGCGAGAGAAATTGATATGTCGGAAATCTACAGCATCGCACTTCTTATAGTTGCCGCCACAGGCGCGTGGGCATTTCTCTCCTTGAGGCAACGTATTTCGTTTCTCGAGCATGAAGTTCGCTGGCTTCGCAGTGAGTTGGATAGCCTAAAGCCAACAGAAGTGCGGTCAATTTACGATTAGGTGGAACTACGGGCGTCGAAACCCCATTGCTATTTTCACACGCGCCACGGCCATACGTTCTGCGGCCTTTCTTGGGTCGAGGCCTGTTTTCTTGGACTGGGACAATATCTCAAGTGTATTGCGACGGGTGCGCTCCGCGATAGCATCGAACGCCTGTCTTTCGGTACCACCTTGGTATTCGACTGCAGCGCATATCACACCACCAGCGTTTGCGATGAAGTCCGGGACAGACAACACACCCCGATCATGGAGTAACTGCTCGGCGTCACGTGTGACGGGAATGTTGGCTCCTTGAAGGATGACTTTTGCTCTTAGACGATCGACATTGCTCCTGTTGATGACGTCGGGGCGCGCTGCGGGAATCCAAATGTCGCAGTCGACGGCAACTAAATCAGCGGGCTGTATTGCATCGGCGTCTGGAAAATCGCGGACACTTCCGCTGATACTCTTGTGATGATCCAGATCGTCTAGGTTCAGTCCAGCGTTGTTGAGGATTGCCCCCTGCGAGTCGGAAATTGCAACAATAATGCTCCCCCGTGCTTGCAACGCTCGCGCTGCGTGCTGGCCGACCGCGCCATATCCCTGGACGGCC
The DNA here is from genome assembly GCA_051009975.1 of Hyphomicrobiaceae bacterium. Lineage (GTDB taxonomy): Bacteria > Pseudomonadota > Alphaproteobacteria > Rhizobiales > Hyphomicrobiaceae > Tectiglobus. The sequence goes on along the minus strand of JBPCWA010000136.1, from coordinate 3,081 downwards.
ACTCTAGCTCCTTCCAAAAGAAGCCGACCTGTTTCCTCTACCGCTTCGGCAGCAACGGCCACGCCAAATCCTGTGGCGCCAATTTCGTCCAACGGGATCCCGCCTATTTCACGGGGCAATCCTACTGACCGGCCGATCTCGTCAAATACCCATGCCATACATTCCTCATTGGTCCCCATGTCCGGACCGACAATGTAGTCGGTAATCTGGCCAATAGCCCGAGCGAAACTGCGAACCACCTTCTGCTTTTGCGTGGACGTCATCGATGGATCTGCGAAAATTACCGACTTGCCCCCTCCGTGTGGCAGCCCGGCCGCCGCATTTTTGAGTGTCATTGCCCGCGCCAGCCGGAAGCACTCTGCGAGAGAAACGTCTTTGGCCATGCGTACGCCACCAATCGCGGGACCGGCCGCCACGTTGTCGACAACGACAATAGCCTTCAGCGGCAATCTCGGTTCGTAGATACCGACGACTTTGGCCGGGCCAAGGTCATCGTTGAAATCAAAGAGCTCTGCCATTTTGGGAATCCGTTGTTGGTTGTTTCTTGGTCATCTCCGTGAAGCTTAAGACACCATTAATATTACGCTTGCTGCTCGGCTCATTGCTATCGCACGCCTGTTCAGTGCCAGATTGAAGCCCCTAAGAACATCGTCATCCGCCGCTTGTCAGTATCTCCATCCCCACTAAGCGTACAACCTTGATATCAATCAACGCAGCGTGAGCGGTATTTGAATTGAGAAGAGGAACCGCGACCAATACGCATGTCCCCTGAAGCTGGCTCCCGCAGCTTGTCCCTAAAGCAGGACAATTAGGATGTCGTCCGCAACTGTGAGCGTTGGATGACCACAATCGCAGCTAACGGCGCAATTACCGAGACCATGGCAACGCTAACCAGCAACCAACCGAGCATACTGTAGTCAGCAGCGACGATTAATTCACCAGACGCCCGCTCCCTAACTTCACGTGTGACCGGAAAGATCTGGTTCGCGTACTTGGTAAGCAGGCTACTGGCGGAGAGGGCTAAGTTCGTAAATGATGCCATGACAGCAAAGAATGTTGCCTTGAGATGACCTGGTGCATTCTTCGCAATCCACGCCAGCATAGGAATCATCGCGACCTGACCCAGTGGTGATTCGACAGCTGCATCAACCAAAGCGATGAAGCGTGCATCAACGATGCCGCCGGTCAGTTGCTCGGTCCACTTGTGTATTCCAAAGTAGAGAGCGATGTTTGGAATGGAGAGGACGCCTGCCGCGATGGTGAGGACGACGATGACATAGACGATAGACCTTGATGCCATGAGCGGTCGCAGGACCACCATACCAACAAGCGCTAACAGTGAAGTCAGGAGGGAGAGTATCGACAAGAACTGCTGGTCAAAACCAAGTTCGTCGATCTCGAACCATGTCGCTCCAGCGCCAGGAAGCGGGACAGCACGAAACACGAAGATTATGATCGCGGTTCCAACCAGAGCCCGCGCGCGATCCGGCTCGAGTTCCGCGAGCAAGCGGCGCATGAGAAAAAGAACAATTGCCATCGAACCCAGAAAAACAATCTCCTGCGCCATGGGTGGTGACAATAGACCGACAGCGGCCGTTAAGATCAGAAAGATAGCGCCGCCACCGAAGTACCAATAGTTTGGCTTCGTCGCTTCTTCGCGGTAGTCAAGTCGAGACGCAATATCGAGCTCTGGAATCCCAGCAGAGCGCAGCAGTCGACGCTGGTGGGCTCTGATGATTTCGGCAAGGAGAACTCCGCTAACCGAAATAAGAGGGATGACCAAAGCTAACAAATAGATACGGCCGTAAACGGCCAGTTTTTGATTTGCGCTCAATGCTTCGACACCGTCGAACATGACGATATTGAGCGCAGCCACCATTACCAAACCAATTATCAGAGCGACCCGACCCAGGGTTTGGACCGTCGTATGCATAGTCTTGGATTCTGCGTCGCCGATCGGCCGGCCATCGGCATCAAAGCGTGGCACTGCTTCGACCGACATCGCGTCGGCGACAGCATCTTGCACGACATAGCCCATAGGTGCCAGTATGACGCTTAAGACGTACCACGCCTCCGGGGCCATTATTCCAGCCATAGCTGCCGGGTAGCTGACCAGCCCGTACATAATGATGAGGCTGGCGGCGATGAGAGCAGCTCCGACGTAGACCAGTCCCCCCTTCCATCGCCACATCACGTCAACCAGATGCCCTAGAGGCATTTTGAGAGCCCATGGCAGTCCTGCCCAAAAGGCTAGACCAGCAAGATAGGCAGCGGACAACCCCAAGTACTCTTTTACGAAAAAGGTTCCAACGATCGCAGTCAGGGCAGAGACGCCTGCTGCAAAATACACCATCAATGGGGGAAGAAAGGACCAGCGGAACTGGCGGATTAGATCCGCTACGATCGCATCATACCATTGCAGCACCCAGTGTTGTAAGACACCGCGCACCGACATTCACACACCCTCCGACGTTTGACTGTGCCGCAGATTGGTCGACAGTTGACGCTCCTCAACTCCAGTAGGGAGTCCAACCGTAATAGTCGTACAAAAATGCCTCGTACTGCCGGGATAACTCCGCATCGCCATCATATTCTGGACAAGCGTTGACCTCGCCGATCGTCAACGACACCAAAATGACTTCTCTCTCCCAATCAATTGATGCAATCGCTAGCGGTGCCACGAGAACGAGCTTCGCATTGATAAAATTGCCGGTGTCGACGATAATGTATCTGACGGTCCAACTCGATGTCTCGACGATCAGACCGTGAAGATGAACGAGCGGACCGTCCGATGCTGAAACGTTATAGTGACCGATGGTGTCGAGACTCCGCAGATGAGGGTCCCGAAACGCAGCGGACGATGGATCAAGCTGGGAGTGATCAGAAACGGGCAAATGGCGCACTGTAGAGGGGCACGCCAAAAATTCCGACTGAGATAAGTAAAGATCTATAATGTCAGCGGGTCTTGAGATCTCAGCTGCATCCTCGGGCAAAACAAGGTGTTTCGCAGAAGAGCCCGACCGCTCGAGAAAGGCCACCAAATAGCGAAGGCGCCATGTTTGGTCATCGACCAGTAGATCA
>JBPCWA010000135.1:0-3913 GCA_051009975.1 Hyphomicrobiaceae bacterium | reverse complement strand
CTTGGTCGCAAGTCTGCGAACAGCGTTGCGCGTCTGTATTGGATCGCCGAGTATTTCGAAAGTGTCGGCGGGCCGCGATTGCCACAGCGCCGCTCCCCTGCCGTCAAACCCTACCAGCACTTCGATAACGTTTGTGCCACTGACGTAAATTCGATCCGAAATGGTAAGATTCTGTGGAAGCGCCCTTAGCAAGTGTAGTTTCTTAGTTTGGGCTTCGTCGCGCAAGCACGCTAATTCGGTTGGATCGATATTTGGCAGCGGCTCGGGGTAGATTTTGATGATGCACTCTTCGGCGTCAAAGACCCGTACCGTGCGACAGTTCTCATGACCTGCAAAGATGAAGCATGCAGTCTTTTCGAGCTGTTGAGCCGCGTCAGAGGCAGATGATGGGGTCACGGCTGCAATCAGAGATCCGAAGAGCAGAGCGAGCCGGAAATGAAACATGACAATAGTTGGCATATGCGGGGTTCCCATCTTACGACCACCTGCTTAGAGCAGACGCCGACGGACGAATGTGTTCGAGTTCTTCCATCAGTCATGTGCACGGCTCAAACAACAGAAACTGACTTCTACGCACGCTCAGCGGTCAACAGCGGATCGTTCTCTGATATTGACTGAGCCTCGGCCATGTCTGCAATGCATAACCAGCAGGCGACCGATCTCAGTGGCGTCAACCAGCCGTCAGCTCCTCACCCATAGATATTAACGCTGCGCGCTATCTCTGACCACCAACGGGAATTAGTGCTGGCGTGAAGCGTCTACGATCTCTATGGCCACGACTGAAATTCTGAAGCCGAGCACATCAGGCTCGAAGCTGAGGTCAAAGCGGAAATGTTATAGTCATCAGCGGCTTAGCCGGTTTTGACCCGGAGCCGACTTTCGTGCTGGCACGCGGGCTCATACGCTGTTGCACGTAGCGGCAATTGTGATCGCATCGGTATCTTTTTGGGTTTCAGCTTCAACGAGCTGCGATCAGTCTCCTTGCCTCTCAAAAACACGTGCCGAATGTTTCTTGTGTGTGAGATGTTGGTTGATGGACCGCCTTCGACCAGGACCAGGTCGGCGGAAAGCCCAGTTTGCAGCGATCCAAAGCCGATCATCAGCGCGTCCGAGAAACCTGCACAAAACCGGACCTCATTTGCTTGCGCGGCCCGGCCTTGTGTCGATCCTGCGTTACTTGCTCGGAACTACGCCGACGTCAGCGGCATACTTATCCCAAGCAGACCTCAATGAAGCCAGCATTGTCGGCATTTTTGCCGCAAGGTTATTAGCTTCGCCCGGGTCTTCCTCAACATTAAACAGTCGCCAGGCACCGTCGCCATACGGTTTCGGAATAGACACGGCTTTGTAAGGGCCTTTCCGCATCCATTTGCCATCACCCATCTCACCGCCAATGAACTCATCGTTGCTGTAGAGCTCGCTCATTGCGCCGGTCAGCAGTGGCATCATGGAGCGGCCGCGCGGTTTCTCGATGTCACGGCCATTGAAGACTAATGGAAATTTCGCGCCGGCAATCTCAAGCATGGTTGGCATAATGTCCCATACATATGCAAATGCGTCTGTCCGTACATCTTTGGAAATTCCCGGTCCAGCAATTAACAGCGGTACGCGAATGCCACCTTCCCCAACCGTCATCTTGAAACGATCAAGGGGGCCAGCCGACCCACTGGCGAAGCCCGGGCCGTAGGCGTAGTTGGAACGCGGATGTCCGATGTTCGCCAGACTGTTGTCGAATTGGTTGGCAAACTCCGGCTCGGTGGCATCGGGATAATCCTTGGAATACCAGGGATTGGCGCCATTGTCCGACAGGAAAAAGATAACGGTGTTGTCAAGTTCGCCCATGTTTTCGAGAAATCGCACCACTCGCCCAAAGTGATAGTCCATCGCCTCAAGCATTCCAGCATAAACTTCCATGCCACGGCTTTCGAGCGCCTTCTGGTCCTCGGTAAGTTTATCCCACGGCGTTATGATCGGTGCAGGCGGGGCAAGCCTGGAACTCGCCGGAACTATGCCGAGCTTCTTTGCAGCTTTCCAACGGCGATCCCGCAGAGCGGAATAACCATCATCGTAACGGCCGGCATACTTGGAGAACCAGGTTTCAGGCGCATGGACCGGGTCATGCGGAGCAGTGAAAGCGAGATAGGCAAAGAAGGGTTTGCCGTCGCCCTTGTTGGACCGGATCATATCGATCAAGGCATCAGCATAGCTACGGCTTGAGTAGAAATCGGCACGCAAACTTTTTAGCTCCTTACCATTGCGTGCATACGCTGCCGGATCATCGCGCGGCAGTATGCCCAGCATGTCCGCATAGTGGCTTGCGCCACCGACAAGCATCGTCAGCGTCTGGTCAAATCCGCGGTCATGAGGGCGCAGGCCTTCGCCGTGCCCCAGATGCCATTTGCCGGCCATGTAAGTGTGGTAGCCTGATTGGCGTAAGACCTCGGCCACTGTGACCACGCGATTATTCAAGTGACCTTCATAGCCAGGTTTGCCTTCCTGGTTGGAGGTCAACAGTTCGCTCATATTTCCCAGCCCGGCCACATGGTTGTCGTTGCCCGACATCAGCATTGAGCGTGTTGGTGAGCAACTGACCGATGCGTGGAAATCCGTGAACATTACACCTTGTGCGGCGAGGTTATCCAGATGAGGTGTATCGATCTCGCTACCGAAAACGCCAAGGTCCGTCCATCCCATGTCATCGGCCATAACAAGAAGAAAGTTTGGACGAGCCTGGGATAGTGCCGCAGTAGCGGTTCCCATCGCTAAAGCCAAAGCGACACTAGATGCTAAAAAGCTACTAGTAATAATCATCTTAACAACCACCTCCCTTGGACATCAAAAACATACAAATTTGTGCGTAACAAATCTTTATGTATGCTACAAGCATGTTTGCACGCACTCAATTTTGTGCTAGGTGCGAAAACTATGGCGAAACAAAAGACAACAGGGTTGCTGAGTAAACCCGAATTGGAAACCCGCTACGACCGCGAGGCATGGCTTCACACCGCCCTGGAAGTATTGTCCCGTGAGGGGCAGGCAAAGCTTCGTACGGAACGAATTGCCCGTGATCTGGGGGTGACCCGTGGCAGTTTCTACCACCACTTCAAGAACCGCCAGACTTTCGTCCTCGCTCTGGTCGATTACTGGGCGAGATTATTCACAGAGCAAACCAACTCAGTCGTTGCCGAAACCGGCAAATCAGCCGAGGAGCGATTGCTCTTTTTGATGAGGCTCATTCGTGACAATCGGCTCGATCGGCATGACATTTCGTTTCGAAGTTGGGCGGCCCAAGACCCGGAAGTTGCCGAAAAAGTCCGCGAGGTCGACAAGCTGCGGTACAAGTTCGTCCGCGACCTGTTTGTGGAAATAGGCTTCACCGGCGACGACCTTGAAGAACGCGTTCGGATGTTTCTAGTTTATGAAAGCGCACAACATACTGTCTATTTTCCCCAACGCTCTCGGCACATCAAGAACTCGGTCGAAACTAGGTTTGCAATATTGACCCGTGAGAAGACGACACGGCGTTGACAGACGTGGCCGGTGAACTAACCGGATTTTAGCCAGAGTGCGCCGGGGGGGCATGGGGCAAGCATTGACGCTAACCATCCGAACATGATGCGATAGTACAGAAAAGGTAGGACAGAGGAGAGCACGTCCAAGCCTGACTAAAAACAGACGTGTATCTTTGCGACGACGTCTGGTCCAAACTTCAGAGAGAATGTCTCTAATGTAGACCTCGCGTGATTTGTGCGTTGCAGCGTCACGACTGATGGCCACGCCCGCTCATGATGTTGTGGACGACGCCCGCACCTCACGATTGGCCGGGTATCTGGCCATCGTAGGGTGATCGTTCAACGCGAATTATTCAAGAGGGCGTCCACATGCAACAGATTCAAACCATCGGCATCGATCT
>JBPCWA010000134.1:0-11230 GCA_051009975.1 Hyphomicrobiaceae bacterium | reverse complement strand
TCGATGATTGAACCGGCCGTTGAGAGTAGCTACGGCGACAGTGAGGTGCCCGCAGGCTATACTTTCTTGGCGCAGTTCATTGACCACGACATCACATTTGACACTACATCTATGCTCAATCGGCCATTGCCCGATGAAGATTTCTCAAACGCTCGAACGGCTGATCTTGACTTGGACAGTGTCTACGCCGGCGGACCGGAGCAAGATCCTTACTTGTATAACTTGCCCTATCTGCGCGTTGGCAAATCCCTCTTTCGCTGTGGTCCAAGTCCGCGATTTGACCTACTGAGAGTCTCTAGGAGCGATCGGCCAGGGCCTCAAGGTGGTAGCGCGAGGGCGCTCATTGGCGATCCTAGAAACGATGAGAACTTTGTCATTGCGCAGTTGCATGCTGCTTTTATTGCTTACCACAACCGGTTCGTCGACGTGCTGGTTTCCGAGTGGTATCGGGATCGTTTGGGCTACGATTGTCGCGATCATGATGCCGGCTGTGGTCATCGCGCCTTCGCTGTTAAGCTATCAAGAAAGGAAAAGCAGCGCGTTTTTGAGGCTGCGCGTGATCACGTTACACACTACTACCATCGCATCATTCTAGAAGACTTTCTGCCCCGTCTCATCGGCGAACTTCGGGTGCAGGATATCCTCAGGAATGGACGAGATTTTTTCTTTCCCAAGGGGTTTCACTCGCGGAAAAAGCGACACAAGTCGACCTTCATTCCAGTTGAATTTGCCGTGGCGGCCTTTCGCTACGGCCACAGCCAAGTACGTGAAAAATATCAATTGCGCTATGGCGTTCGGACCAACCTGTTGAACGCGGCCAGAGCCCGTGGCGGTGGATCACCGGCTTTCCAACCTGTACGTCCGGACCTCCTTGTCGACTGGCGCTACTTCTTTCCGATTGACCGATCGGCGCCGCGTGGATTCAATTTGGCCAGGCGTATCGATCGCGAAATCGCTCCATTTCTGCATGATCTAGGTCGTTCGCGTGTCGTCGGTCGCAGAGACGTCATTTCGTTGCCGGCGCGCAACCTGAGCCGCAGCTTGACGTTTCGTTTGCCATCAGGGCAGGCCGTCGCATCCCGGATTCTGCCGGTTCTTTACAAGCGCGGAGTTCTCTCCGCGGACTGGTTGAAGCGGACGGGGGCAAAGTACAGGCGCAGCGGCCAATGGAAATCTTACGTTTTGCATGCCGACAAGCGCACGCGTGGCTATCTTCGTGCGGACGAGAGCCCTCTTTGGTACTATATGTTGCAAGAAGCAGAAGCTTTTGGCGGTCCATCATACTTCGGCGCTGATGCGCGAGCTGTTGCGCGGCGTCTCCGACGCGGTCATGTCAGGCTGGCATCATTGTCGGGGCGGGCCGATTACCGGTACGTGCGTAAGCACAGAGGGGAAGGATATCGTGCGCCTGATAGCGGGAGCGGCTATGGGGGGCATACGCTTGGACCAGTCGGCGGTACGATCGTAGGTGAAGTTCTGACGGGTCTTTTGGAGCACTATCGAAAGAAATCCGGAAAAGGCCTGAGCTATCGTCCAATCATCGGTCCGGGAATGCGGATCGGAAGCGGTAAGTATGGTCGCAAAAAACCGTCGAGTGGTGCCTATAGATTTAGATCCGGTCGTCGTTATCTCATGGCGAATCTGATCATCGATGCGGGGCACGCCGCGCCTATCGTACAGGGAGCCTACGATGACCCTGCATGTGGCGAGGGGCGTCGGCACCATCTCTCTAGCCACGGCGGAATAGGCACGAAGTCATACCATGGACCTCGTGCCGCACCTCGTCGGAACGCTCGTATCGTGAGGACATCGAGGCGGAGGTCGCGCTATCGTCGTAATCGCCATCGGACGAGGCTACCGTGGGTCAAACGCGTGTTACGCACCCATTGATGATTCCAGACCCCGCTCATGACCGGGGCAATTGCAATGACATTTAGGATGGCATCGTTTTTTGGTCTGGTATGTTGGGGCAACGGAGATCTCTGACAAAGTTCGCAGGGGCGTTACCAGTTCGGACAATGCTAAGCACAAAAGCTGAAAATTGCAAAATTGGCGACTATTCCTGATTGTGTTTGCCAACGCCCGCGGAACACTCGGTCGTTGGCGTGGCGCGCATCCTGATCTGTTGGCCGTCAGAAGCCACCGCCGGTTCGGAATTCCTCGTCTCGTCCAAAATCCGAGTCAAAGTCAAAGTTAAAATCCGAGTCATAGTGATTGTCGAAGCCGCCGTCCCATGGAGGGAGGCCTGAACTTCTGCGATACGGGTCTGCTGGTCGGTTGGTCCAGCGATGCTGGCGGCGCGCGCGATGCCAGTAATCTGCGCCGGTTATTATGCCGCCGAGAAGGTCGCCTAATACATCTTCCAGCTCGTATTCGTCGCGACTGGGTACAAAGATGGAGCCGGGATCGTCATAGTAATTTCGACGAAAGTTTGCCGCAACATGCAAGAGCTCTTCGCGCCGTCTTGATATCTCCTCCAATTTGACCCCGAGGTGCTGGCCTTCTAGACGCCCGTCAGCAATCTGGCGGTCAATAGTTCGAATGTTGTCGACGATTTCATCATCAGCGGGTTCTGGGGTAGATCGCGCGAGCGCGGTGAGCTGCTCTAGCGACTTGCTTTCGAGAAAGCCTGCTGAGAGGTCGATGGCGCGGGCAAAGGACCGATCGCGCCCCGCCGCGTAGGTGTTAAGTTGGTTAACCGTTTCTGCGAGTTCTGCTGTCAGTTTAGCGAGGGTCTGATTGACTTGCAGTTGGCGATCACGTGCAAGTCTCAATTCCTCTTCCAGATCGCTCCCAGCCAACGTCTTAACTGCTTCGGAGACGATTTTTTCGACAAGTTCTTGTTGGTCTCGGTGCTGTGCGATGATGCGTTTCACATGCTCGTTCAAACGTTCAGGAATTTGATTGAGCACCGTAAAGTTGGCGCGGGCGTCGTGATATCTGACAAAACGTGCGACCAGTTCATCCAGCAACCGAATGACGCCCTTGGATTGGTAGTCTTTTTGACCAAACTTTCGGTCCCACAGATACATGAAGAGTGGGTCGTTGCGATAAGCCCGGCCCTTGATGTCGCGGTCTTGTTCGGCTTGATCTGCCTTCTTTTGCGCCCGAGTCAACATGGCCGCGACGGTCTTCAGGGAATCTACTTCAGTTTGAAAGGATGTCTCTTCTGCCAATGATGCGCGTGCCTGGTTGGCCAGTGCATCAAATCGCTCTTCCAGATCATAGATTTCGTGACCGACTCGATCATGATCAGAGACAATTCGGCGTCGGTTTTTCTCAGCGGTGGCTTGGCGCTCTTGCAACGTGGTGATGGTTTTCTGGCGTGCCTGAAGAGCATCACGCACCGTAGCTGACAAGTTGTCGACCCTATCAACAATGCCGTCTGCGATTGCGTGTCGTATGCGCGCCTGCGCCAAGCGCTTTATGTCAGCCAGTCGCAGCTCGAGCAGATTCGACCGCGTGGCATTATTTGCACCGAGACTGTCATGCAATCGGTGCTCCTCGTCTTGAAGATTTGCGAGGGCGTGCTCTATTTGTCTGAGCGTTTCAGTACCCGCCTGCATAACTCATCCTGCGATAGGGTTGGCTCACCATCGTGTCAATGCCCCATCGTGAACCTCGATAAGCCAGTGTGGCTTGACTGCGCCTCTGCGCTTCTCACCGACGACGTCATCTTGAATTATGCCGTCATCGGCTTTGTCGGCCTGCACACTTTCGAGTACTGATCGCGGTACACGCACCCCCCATTTGTCCACAATTTCGTTTTTTCCTGTTTCCTCATTGATGACTGATCGTTGTATCACGCGACCGTTCCGATCGACCCCCTCGACAATAAGATAGTAGTTGCGTGAGTTCGGATTGACCTTCGGTATACGCCATAGCCCGCTTAGCTCGCCTCGCCGCTGCACAATCTTGATCTTAAAAGTCTGTCGCAGCGTTTCCAAGAGTTCAGAAAGTTGCTTCTGCCTTGACCGGGCCTCGGATAATTTGCCGGCTTTTGCAGCGGTTCGTCCGTCATCCGCAAGTTGCCGAGCATCGCGTTTGATCTCCTCGTTTCGTGCAATTTCCTCGATGGCCCGCAAGTCCTCGGTGAATTTGTCTGGCAAAGTCCTGGTCAGTTCAATTTGCTTTGCCGCTTCTTCGCGGCGGCGCGGTTGTTCAAGCAAAAGTTGCCAAGCAAGAACGACCACTGCAATTCCTATCAATCCTCCAAGTAACCATTTCCCCCAGTTCATTCGAGTGACGTAGAACTCGGCGAGTGTCCTCCGCCAACCACGTCCTGGAGGATCGTAGGCGAAGCGCTTTTCTTCTAATGCCTTTACACCCTCTTCTAGGACGCGATCTGGAACATCTATCCCTTGACCTTTGTAGAGATCGCGCAAACGCTTGATCAGATCGGCTCTTCGCGCCTCGCTGTTCAGCTCACGTAATGCAATAGCTTCGTCGTGACGCAATGTGTCAACGACATCCATTGCGATCATGATGTCATTGAGTGGGGTCCTTCCCCCGTTCTTCTCTCCACTCATGGGCGAAAACCGCTCCTGCAACCAGTGGCTACTGAGCTATGGTCAAATGGCCAAAGCGTTGCCTTGTTCAGACAAACGAGCGAGGCGACGTTTACCATCTTCAACCGCGTCTCGAATTTCTTCCGAATTTCTCGTCGCCATGATCCGCATTTCTTCGATGATTTCACGCGACCGGATCTGAAAATTGACGACAGAGTCGACAAGTTTCTTTACGGCTTCTGCCTTTACGGTTGGTCCGTAGCCAGCCTTGATGGCTTCTTCCTGAACTTTGCCGCCGATCTCTGAGAGCGTATCCAAGCTTTCGGATACGCCCTTCTTCATGGCCTCTAGTGTTTTCGTTGACTCGTGGAGCCCGAAAAGACCCGTGAAAGATGCTTTGAGCGCCGTCAACACCGCTTCGTTGGTCGAGAAAAAGCTGACGGCCTGTTGATAGACGCGCTCCTTCGCGTTGGTTGTCTGGACAAGTCGCGACATAATTACTTCAGATGTGTTGTAACCAATCGTCAGGTTGTCAGCGAGATCTTTGGCAATTTGGTAACGCTTTTCTTCAACCTGAAGGTCCCTAAGCTTGTCATCTCGGACCATTTCCAGTTCGGCGCGCTTTGTGACGTTCTCACCTTCATCATTGGTAATGTTGTCGGATGCCTTCTCCAAGTTCTTCTTGGCTTCTGCGAGTTTCTTTTCGGCTTCTTCGAGGACCTTAAGGGACAGGACTTGTGCCTCCTTATAGGCGCCGCGAAAGTCTCTGTAGGCCTCAAGGATCCGGCCTTCTCGCAGAATTTGATCACGCGAAGCTCGGGCAACTTCGAGATAGGTGTGTTGAATTTCATCAAAGCGATCCGAAATATCGCCACGTCGAATCTTCATCCAAATATTGCCGGCACGCTCTAGGGTACTTACCTTCCCGTCGTCGAGTTGGTCGACTAGCCGTTTGGCATCGTCACGGATGGAGTTGAAGCTATAGACGATGTCGTTGTAGCGCTGACCAATTTCCATCGACGAGACTTCGTTGCGGACGATTTCGTTGAAGGTCGAAACTTCGGCGAGAGTTTTTCCGATGACGGCGATGCTCTCGCGGTCAAGATCGTAGATTTGCTCAAGTAGGCCTGCCATGGGATTGTCGGATGAAGATTTGACCTCGAGACCCAGGTCACGAACCGTTTTCATCGCCCGGTCTAACTGCTTTAGGGGGGTGAGCTTTGCCATAATCTCTTACTCCAAACTGTAATGTTCTATTGAACATGGATCCGGATCGCATTAGCACGGTTTCTGACTGCAAACTGGTAGTGCAGCGTATGGTCTGTCAAGGCGTGCAAATTCGCAATGGGAATTTGCGCCGTTTTTACGTGGGGCGAGTTGACCAGATGAAATGCGTAGGTGATCATCTATGCGAATGGGGCGGTTCGGTTGCGCTGGATATTCGACCAACCGAGAATGAAAACTAGCCTTTGGCTTGAGCTATAAAGCAAACCATCTGTGGGTGCGGCAAGGAGTAGTAGCTTCCATCAAGAAAACGGACATCAAGGTTAACTTGTCCCATGGGGACTTGGTCAGTCCATACGCGTCAACGGTAATCGGGTCCGAGCCTTGTGGGCTCAGGTTGCCTTTATCCAGATGTATCAAATTAGACTCTCTTCGTTGGCAGAGAAATGCGGGGCACAGAAGTGGGGGCAGTCCAGAAATTGTGAGGGGCAAGTGCACAGTGACTTTTCGTATTTGCGACCACTCTCGTTGGTATCTTCGTATGCGCTGTCAAACTTGGCCCGTGGATGGGGCGTGAGAACAGGCTCTAGTGCCCTCAATCGCTTTTCTGTCGGCCTATGAACTTCCAGTGTTCTGTTCACAATATTCCTGGCTAGCTCGCGGAGGATGAACGATAGGTGGCGAGACTTCGGGAGGCATTGGACACTCATAAGGTGTTTTTGCGAGGTGAGCCTCATGCACATCGCTTGCGGCCTCAAGTAAATCCCCCTTTTCCAATAGATCTCGCGCGGTGCCGGCCATAATTTTGGCCGCGAGTATCATACCCTTGTGAGCAATTGACGTCTTGCCGTGTGCCGTCAATTGCCAACTATGGAATGGCGTTCCTAGTGCGCAGGTTGTAACCCGCGCCTGAACTGTAGGCACTGCCCAGCTGACATCCCCGACATCCGTTGAGCCCTCACCACCGCTGCTATTCCGATCGAGTGGAGTTGTGAAATCGCAGAGCGGCAAATCGAAATCGGGTTCCCTGCCGATGCGAAGAAATGAGTGGGCGATATCCTCGGGGGTGAAGGTCTTCCTGATCGCCGCAGCAAATGCATGATCGGCTGAATCGAACTGTGGTGGACCAAGCCGATCGATATTTGCCTGCATAACCTCTTCCAGCGGACGATTCCCAATAAGATTGGATACGGCTGAGAATACGGCCTTGTCGACAGCGGTTTCGGTCATTAGCGCCGCACCGTCGGCGATCTTGTGGACTCGCTCGATGAGTTGTCTGAGCTGGGCTAAGGATGCAGCGCGAACTAGCTGGCGGATTGTTGCCCGAGAGGGAACGACGTTCGGAGCAGTGCCCCCCGAGTCGATATATGCGTAATGGATGCGAGCAGAGTCGGGCATATGCTCTCGCATGTAGTTAACGCCGACATTCATCAGCTCGACAGCATCCAAAGCGCTGCGGCCGATCTCGGGTGCGCCTGCGGCATGTGAGGATTTGCCGTGAAATGTATAATCGATGCGTGCGTTGGCAAGAGAATGGGCTTGATTGACCGCAGTAAAGGTGGCCGGATGCCACGAAATGGCGGCGTCAACATCATCGAACAATCCGGCCCGTACCATGAAGGCCTTAGCTGCACCGCCTTCTTCTGCCGGGCAACCATAATATCTCACGCGCCCATTCAGCCCGCGATCTGCTAGATAGTTCTTGATTGCAGTTGCGGCCAGGAGGGCTGCGCTGCCGAGTAGATTGTGTCCGCATCCGTGGCCCGGACCACCTTCTTCAACCGGGATCTTTTCCGTAGCGCCGGACTGCTGACCGAGCCCGGGTAGAGCATCGAACTCGCCTAAGATTGCGATCACTGGGCCTTCTTTGCCGGCTTCGCCGATCACGGCTGTCGGTATACCCGCGACTTCTCGGGTTGTGCGAAATCCTTCCTGTTCAAGCATCAGGGCGTGTTCGTCGGAGGATCTAAATTCCGTGTAGGCAATCTCCGGCTTATCGAATATGCGATCTGATAGGGCGATATAGGCATCACCGCGTGCGTCGATAAAATTCCAAATCCAATCTGAGTTACGTTCCAACGTCAATTCCCAATGATTAAGTCCGGGCGGCTAAGATTCCGTTGCGTCGAAGTTGTGTCGAAGTTGCGTCGAACAAGAGGCGATTGGGCCGAGTGGCGATATACAACTCACGCTCAGTCATGAGATAATGCATTGTCTACATGTCGACTGCAAGCGTATGTGGCGAAGGGGTTTTGCGATCGGAGCAGAGTAAGGCATCGTCACGGTTTTGATACCGTAGCCGATGTCAAGTGAGCCCCTAGGGCCTTTACTGCAAGGGATAACCATGCGTGTGCTTCGTTGACGTAACGGAGCGACGGGTGAACGTATCAAAGCAACGATCATCCACCTTACCTATCCCGATTTGCGCACTGATTAGCGTTTCAATGCCCCTGGATATGGTCTTCGCGAGAGTTCGCGCCACAAGGCCCTTGTCGCCGATCTTAATCAAAGCAGATAACGCTGTAGATGGGAAACGGTCGAGGTGTCGTTGGAAGATCGCGAAAGAGTATTTTGCCGTTCGGGTAATTAAAGCCTCTGCAAAAGTCGGAAGCTTGGAGTTGGCAATCAGACATCTGGGAACAGACATAGAGGACCGGCCGAGTAGTATTGGGCAGTCGCGGCCGATTCGGCACATCAATCCGCAGGGGATCTCGGGTTCCATGGGCTTGCGCAGTCTCAAAGGTTAGAGAACCCAATAGACCAATTGAGGCCCATATTGCCAAGTGTGGGGCGTCGATCCATCTCTTTGGGCGCACAGTGGACATCAAGACCTCGATATTTAATTTCCGTCAACCAAGCATCGAAGTTGGTCGATGCCGGTGGTGGTTCAGGTTGGATCCATGCGAACCCCCCGTTTCGCTCCATCTACCGAAATGCGTGGATCTAAAAGGCGAGGTCCGAGCGTTGGTAAACTCGTGGTAGCACGACCACGTCCTATTCGTCCCTGCGAGTTTCAGTTTTGTGGAAGACGGCCATCGGGGCTATCGCATCTGTGGTGGCCATTTACTAATCTCCATGCGATCTAGAACCAAAAGAGTAGAATGGCCAAGACGAGCCAGCATCCGGCAATCCGGACGAATGGTGGCCTTGTGGTTGCTCTTATAGACCACAAGGCGAGTCGTGGTTGCGTGGTGGAGACGGGCGTTTCGCCACAATCTGGTGCGAACAGACGACAGTTTGACTTGAGACAAAGCGAATTCGTCAGCATTTTGCGAATTTCGCGTGCAAACGGAATGACCCAAAAAGGCACCCGGCGCGATTGCGATGCAACATGCGCATTTTCCGCTGTTCGCCAAATCGACGTTCGGCGAATAGCAGCTTGTTGATGCAATCCTCTTGCCTCGCGTTCGGCATGGTCCCATCGTGTCGCTAGGTGGACCGACAGCGGAAGAGTCTTTCACCTTCCCGACACGATGCCACGCGTGACGTGGCAATGTGAGTTCACGATTTGGAAACCGGGTTTTGATCAATAAAGTGGCAATTCCGTAGTGCTATCGCGAAGACCGCGCCCCTGTTTTCGTCGACTGAGTTAATGCGTAAATCGAAACGGTTCACTTCTCCGAATGCCGGCGCAGCGACGACTTCCTGTTTGACAGCGGGGAAATGGGAATGTTTGGCATCGGGCGGCTCGAATTAAATGCGCGTCTTGGTTGTTGGTGCTTGATTTACCAAAAAGTGCCATATCACGTGCCGACATTCAGTAGCGGGGGGAGAAACGTGTTCGCTAAGAATGAGACCGGTCTTGATCGTTTTCTAGAAGCGCAAGCGCCCGTATTTGAGGCTGTATGCGACGAGCTTCGTTCAGGACAGAAGCGTTCGCACTGGATGTGGTATGTCTTCCCGCAAATGCGCGAATTGGGCTCCAGTCCTCAATCGCAGTTCTACGGGATAAATTCGCGCAGCGAGGCGCGCGCTTATCTGGCACACGTGGTCCTCGGAGCGAGGTTACGACAATGTGTCGAGATGGTGCTGGCCGTCGAGGACAAGAGTGCAGGAGACATCTTTGACGCGCCCGACGATCTGAAGTTTCAGTCGTCAATGACATTGTTTGATGCAGTTTCACCAAGAGAGGTATTTGAGTTGGCGCTCAATCAGTACTATTTGGGACGAAGGCATGAGGCGACGCTGAAGCTGCTGAGTTGATTGGTTGCTACCAACCTGACGCTGACGGGAGGACTGGTCAGCATGATCCGCAATAGATAACCGCGTCACGGTGACCGAAGAGGCTACTTGAGCGAGAATGCTTTTTACTCAGAATTGCGACTCGGTGCTCGAGTTTTCAAGGCAAATTAAAGTTCGATCGTTGGCGAGTGAGCACGGATCCAAGGCTATGCGTAGAGCAAGAAGCCGAAATTAACTGGGGCAGCGCTTAGTCATTGCAGCTCAATCTTTATGCCTTTCGATTTAGGAGAGGTCGCGGTTTGCCGAGCTTGTCAATTGCAACGAACACAAACCGACCATCGGTGACTTTCACCCGTTCTCCAATGCGCTCACGCAGCGCCCAAGCCTCAAGATGAATGGTGATCGATGTTCTTCCTGTCCGCTCAACATCTGCATAAACGCAAAGAACGTCGCCGACATTGACTGGACGAATAAAGCTCATGGCATCGATTGCCACGGTTGCTACTCGGCCACGTGCGTGTTGGCTTGCCGCAATTCCTCCTGCGATATCCATTTGAGACAAAACCCAGCCGCCGAATATGTCGCCGCTCGGATTGGCGTCTCCAGGCATTGCCAGCGTGCGTGTCGTAAGCTCCCCTCGCGGGGTTGCGATTGCTTTTGGATCAGACATGCTCATTGATCGGGGTTCTCCCAGCGACGGTGGTCACTAGACATGATTTGTCACAAACTTGCTCATTTGTCATTGCCTCTAACTGAATCCGCGCATGCTTTAGATTAGGAGAGGGCGGTATTGGGGAGTAGTATTTGATCCGCGCTGCCCGGTCGTGCCATCAAGATCGAAATCGCAGGAGCAGTCAGCAGAGGTTTAGCAATGCGGTGACGAAGCGCTTGCCGCAGAAGACGGGAATTCTGAGACTCATGACAATTCAGAATATTACTGCTTTTCCGCTTTCATTTCCGATACCGAAAGAGCATCGCGTCACGCTCGGCATCGGCTGTGCCATCAAGCGTGATTGTGTCTTGGTCAAAGTCGAGACGAACGACGGAATTGTCGGTTGGGGGGAAGCGCATGCAGGTCGGGCGCCTGGCGCGGTGGCGCAACTGGTCAATACCACAATCAGGATGCTTGTGGTGGGCATGGATGCCTTTGATGTGATTGGTGTTTGGGACCGCATATACAAGAGGCAACTTGCCAGTCATGGAATGGGGGCAGCGTGTGCTATCGCGATGAGTGGACTTGACATGGCGCTATGGGATATTCGCGGCAAGGCTGCAGGATGGCCGCTCTACAAGTTGCTCGGTGGTGGGACAAGACC
>JBPCWA010000133.1:0-13654 GCA_051009975.1 Hyphomicrobiaceae bacterium | reverse complement strand
AGCCCATGCCTCGTTAAGCGCCGTTTCAGAAGTGGATGAACGAGCGTCGAGCTGAAGGACTTTTCAGTTGTCCACTCAAGAGATTTTTCAGTGGATTTCACTGCGGTTGGCCTGACCGAAAGGCCAGCCCGACCGGGTCGCATCCCCGGATGCCTTGCCAAACTCCGCATTTGCGTCGATCAGATTGCGTGACATAGGAGACGGGGATCGATTCTGTATTATTGAGATAAGCTGTTGATTTGAAAGATTTTTTTTCTCGATGTATGGCGCGTTTCCCGAAAGTCAAGAAAAAAGTGTGACAAGCGGATTGAGATGGTCTATGTAAAGCGCTTCAATGAGTAATTGGGCCGAGAGGGCAGTTTCCACTTGACGGTTTGCTGCGGTGGTAGCGTCAAGCACCTCCTACTGCTTCTGACCACTGAAAACTATGCGCGTTTGAGACCGACGAACCGACGAGATCAGTTCGCTTGGCGCTTGGGCGTGTTTGAGGGGTATAGCTCAGTTGGTAGAGCGACGGTCTCCAAAACCGTAGGTCGCGGGTTCGAATCCTGCTGCCCCTGCCAGTGGTTGCTGCATCCGGTCAACTGCAGTTTGGCATTGGAGTAGTTCGCCACAAGTGATGGATGGCGAGGAGATGATGTGGGCGATGGCAAAGTTTAATCCATTCCAGTTTGCACAAGAGGTCCGCCAAGAGACTGCAAAGGTGACTTGGCCAACACGCAAAGAGACCTGGATTACGACGGCCGCCGTTTTGGTAATGGTTGTACTGTCAGCTCTATTTTTTATGGTTGCTGATCAAGCGCTTGGTTTTTTGGTGTCTTTGCTATTGGGCATTGGGCGATAGGCTATGCTGAGCAGCATGAGGGTTCCGATTATCTCACGATCGAGTGCGACAAGAGTAAGAAAGTAAGAAAGTAAGGAAGAATTAAGGAATGGCGAAGCGCTGGTACATTGTGCACGCCTACACGAACTTCGAGCGCAAAGTGGCGGATGCAATCGCGGAACGTGCAAAGCAAGCAGGACTAGATCACTTGTTCGACCAGGTCGTCGTTCCGACGGAAGAGGTGATTGAGGTTCGGCGCGGTCGCAAAGTCCAGGCTGAACGCAAGTTCTTGCCGGGTTATGTCCTGGTGAAAATGGAAATGACCGATCCGGCATTCCTGTTGATCAAGAATACGCCGAAAGTCACTGGATTTCTTGGTGCCGACAACAAGGCTGTGCCGATAAGTGAAGAAGAAGCGGCGCGAATTCTAAATCAGGTTGAAGAGGGTGTGGAGCGACCCAAGCCGATGATTACATTCGATATTGGCGAACAGGTACGAGTGGCTGAGGGGCCATTTGCTTCGTTTTCAGGTCACGTTGAGGAAGTCGATGAAGAACGTGCCCGGCTGAAGGTGGCGGTTTCAATTTTTGGTCGCCCGACGCCGGTCGAGTTGGAGTTTGGCCAAGTTGAGAAGGTTAGTTGAGCTGGATATTCGCAAATCCAGATAAGTTAGGGATCTGGGAGCTTCTTGGGATTGTCCGTATTCAGGTCTTCGACCGAGGACGGGCGTGTCGCATGCGGGAGGGCTGTGCCGGCCTGTAAACCGCTAACCTGAAGGCGCACGATGGTTGCAGGGTGTCTTACCGAGACGGCAGGCGCGGGCGCGAAGTGTGATGTGGCCGAGATAAGAGGCACTGGCTTACGCAACAACCGCCTCACTCGCCGTGTTTTAGGGAACAAATGAATGGCAAAGAAGATTGATGGTTACATTTCTCTGCAGGTTCCTGCAGGCCAAGCAAATCCGTCGCCGCCCATAGGCCCGGCATTGGGACAGCGTGGCGTGAATATTATGGAGTTCTGCAAGGCGTTCAACGCCAAAACCAAGGACATGGAACAAGGAACGCCGATTCCCGTTAAGATCACCGTGTTCGCCGATAAGTCTTTCACCTTCAATATGAAGACGCCGCCGGCTTCATTCTTTCTTAAAAAGGCGGCGAACGTAAATTCTGGGAGCCAAGAACCCGGCCGTGCATCAGCAGGTTCCGTCACGATGGCACAAGTACGCGATATTGCCGAAGCCAAAATGGTGGACCTGAATACCAGCGATGTCGAGCAAGCAGCCAAAATTATCGCCGGTTCGGCCCGGTCAATGGGCCTGCGGGTCACGGAGTAGCAGTATGAGCAAAACTGGAAAGCGCGTTCGAATGCTTCGCGAGACCGTCGATCGATCAAAGCAATATGACCTCGGCGATGCGGTCAAGCTTATCAAGGATGGTGCAAAGGCCAAGTTCGATGAGACGGTCGATGTTGCTATGAATCTCGGGGTCGATCCAAAGCATGCCGATCAGATGGTCCGAGGTGTCTGCCATCTTCCCAATGGGTCCGGAAGATCGGTGCGGGTTGCCGTATTTGCTCGCGGACCGAAGGCCGATGAAGCAAAGGTGGCCGGTGCTGACATCGTTGGTGCCGAGGATCTCGTCGAGGAAGTCCAAAAAGGCAATATCAATTTTGACCGGTGTATAGCGACACCAGACATGATGGGGCTTGTTGGTCGGCTAGGTAAAGTTCTTGGGCCGCGTGGCTTGATGCCAAATCCGCGTGTTGGCACCGTAACAATGGACGTGACTGAGGCTGTTGCCGGTGCAAAGGGCGGTGCAATCGAGTTTCGGGTCGAAAAGGCTGGGATCATTCATGCCGGTGTCGGGAAAGTAAGCTTTACCAATGATCAACTGGCAGAGAACATTCAGGCATTCGTGGAGGCAGTAAATCGGGCCAAGCCAACGGGTGCAAAGGGAACCTACATCAAACGTGTGTCGATCAAGTCGACGATGGGGCCAGGCGTCAAAGTTGATCATTCGTCAATTGCGAGTGAAGTGACCTAGAGCTTCTTCGATGTGTGTGGCTCTGATCTCTTGTGATCAGATCTAATGTCCGGTCCCGTGACTGGGCGCTATGACAGAATGCCGGGTACGCCCGGATGACGGGCTCGACTCAAGTGAGACGAGCTCACCTGTCCAAGACGGTGGGTGCGAGGACCAACTGGTTTGCGCTTAATGAAGGCCCACAATAGACAGGGTGAAACTGGGTTAGCGAGTGGAGCTGGAGCTTTGCTAGGCGACATCGGCGGCACCCTGGGACAGGCTGCGCCTGCAGTGATCTTTCTGCAGGTGCGTGCAGCCGGTGGTTGACGATGGACATCTGGGACCCACGGGTCGTCAACCAGTAGTCAATCGTGATCGCCATTATTGGAGAGAAGCGGTGGATAGAGCCCAAAAGGAAGTCGTGGTCGAAGAACTCGGTCACATCTTCGCAAAGTCTGGCTCAATTGTCGTAGCACAATACGCCGGACTGACGGTGGCACAAATGGAAGACCTGCGCGGTCGCCTGCGGGCGGTCGGTGGGCAATTTCGTGTCGCGAAGAACCGCCTCGCCAAGCTCGCGTTGAAGGATACTACGGACGGTGCTGGAGCAGAAATGTTCGTTCGTCCAACCGGAATCGCCTTTGCGGAAGATCCGGTTGCAGCGCCAAAAGTGGTGACGGAGTACGCCAAGCAACACGAAAAGTTCGTGGTGGTTGGTGGTTTGATCGGCCAGTCTGTTTTTGACGCCGAAGGGGTCGAACAGCTGTCAAAAATGCCGTCAATCGAGGAGCTTCGCGCCAAGCTCCTCGGTGTCCTAAGCGCGCCTGGCAACAATCTTGTTCGCACGCTCAATGAGCCTGGCGGCAAGCTTGTTCGTCAGCTGTCGGCGCCTGCTCAAAACCTTCTAGGAGTTTTGCAGGCTTACAGACAGCAGCAAGAGGCGTCCTAGTTTAGCGTGCATGAGTATGCACCTAGGAAATCCAAGCAAAGCTGAAAGTGAGACTATGTCTGAGAAAATCGAAAAGCTGTATGAAGAACTATCAACATTGACGGTCCTGGAAGTCGCCGACCTGGTGAAAGTCCTGGAAGATAAGTGGGGCGTTTCGGCCGCAGCTGCACCGATGGCAATGCCGATGATGGGAGCCATGCCTGGGGCCGCCGCCGAGGACGCCGCTCCGGCCGAGGAAAAGACCGAATTTACGGTGATTCTCAAGGCCGCCGGCGACAAGAAGATTAACGTCATTAAGGAAGTGCGCGCAATCACGGGGCTGGGCTTGAAAGAAGCCAAAGAATTGGTGGAAGCAGGTAGCAAATCCGTCAAAGAAGACATCGGCAAGGACGAGGCCGAGGAAATCAAAAAGAAATTAGAGGACGTAGGTGCGACAGTGGAGCTGACCTAGGACTGTTGGTCGCCGTCCGGAGCGGTCTGTTGAGGACCGCCCCGGCGCGCGATTGCGCAAGGAGAGGGTTCGGTAACGGTTTCCCAAAGGGTCTGTCGGAGTTGCGCTTGCGATGTGTGCGCTCCGGTCGGCTCTTCGGGAAGCCGTTTCATGGCATAGAGCCGGCGAGATCAGTGGCGGTTTGCACAGAAGGCATGCCGCTCGTGCTGCAGCATATAAAGGCGCGGGATGGCACCGCGAACGAAATGAGGAGGCCAAATGGCTGATACATTCACAATGAACTTCACGGGTCGCAATAGGCTTCGCAAAAAGTTTGGAGACATTCGCGAAGTTGCTCAAATGCCGAACCTAATTGAGGTTCAAAAGAGTTCTTATGATGATTTCTTGATGGTTAAGGAGCCGGAAGGCGGTCGGCCAGAAGTCGGGCTTCAAGCTGTTTTCAAGTCGGTCTTTCCGATCTCAGATTTTTCAGGTCGCTCGACTCTCGAATTCGTGCACTACGAGTTCGATCCGCCAAAGTACGATGTCGAAGAATGCATGCAACGCGACATGACGTATTCGGCGCCGCTCAAAGTCAAGCTCAGACTGATCGTGTTCGACATAAACGAAGAAACAGGTTCGCGCTCCGTCAAGGATATGAAGGAGCAAGACGTCTACATGGGCGACATGCCATTGATGACTACGAATGGAACATTCGTTATCAATGGAACAGAGCGCGTCATCGTTAGTCAGATGCACCGCTCCCCGGGTGTGTTTTTCGATCATGACCGTGGTCGGACGCATGCCTCAGGGAAATTGCTTTTTGCTGCGCGCATTATTCCCTACCGAGGCAGCTGGCTCGATTTTGAATTCGACGCCAAAGATATCGTTTATGTACGCATCGACCGCCGCAGAAAAATCCCGGTCACGACGTTGCTTTACGCGCTTGGCCTCAACGACGAAGAAATTCTCGAAGTCTTCTATGAGAAAATCACGCTAAAGGACTCGCGTCGCGGATGGCGAATGCCCTTCGTGAAGGAAAAGTGGCGAGGAACGGCCCCGACGACAGACCTGGTTGACGCCAAGACCGGCGACGTTGTGGTCAAGGCTGGCCAAAAGGTCACCGCCCGCAAGGCGCGCGAACTTTCCGAAAATGGCCTTAAGGAAGTGCTGATCTCGCCGGAAGATCTCGCAGGACGCTATCTCGCCGAAGACATCGTAGATATGAACACTGGCCGAATTTACGGCGAGGCGGCAGACGAACTGGACCAAGATCTGCTGACGGAACTTAAGAGCCAAAAAGTCAAGCAGTTTGACATTCTCGATATCGATCACGTTTCCGTGGGCGCCTTCATGCGCAATACATTGAAGCTCGATAAGAGCTCCAATCGAGAAGAAGCCCTTATGGACATCTACCGCGTTATGCGGCCCGGCGAGCCACCGACCCTGGAGGCCGGCGAAACTCTGTTTCACGGCTTGTTCTTTGATCCTGAACGCTACGATCTCTCGGCGGTCGGTCGCGTTAAAATGAATATGCGCCTTGACCTTGATGCTGAGGATACAGTGCGCACCCTGCGAAAGGAAGACATCCTCGCTGTCGTAAAGACGCTCGTCGATCTCCGCGATGGCAAAGGTGATATTGATGACATTGATCACCTTGGAAACCGTCGCGTCCGGTCGGTTGGTGAGTTGATGGAAAACCAATACCGAGTTGGTCTTCTGCGCATGGAGAGGGCCATCAAGGAGCGCATGAGTTCCGTCGATATTGATACTGTGATGCCTCAGGATTTGATCAACGCGAAGCCTGCAGCAGCGGCCGTGCGAGAGTTTTTTGGGTCATCCCAATTATCTCAGTTTATGGACCAGACAAATCCTTTGTCCGAGATCACTCATAAGCGCCGCCTATCCGCTCTTGGGCCGGGTGGTCTGACCCGGGAACGTGCGGGCTTTGAGGTGCGTGATGTACATCCGACGCACTACGGACGCATCTGCCCCATTGAAACGCCTGAAGGACCGAACATCGGTCTGATCAACTCTCTCGCCACCTTCGCGAGGGTGAACAAGTATGGATTTATAGAAAGCCCGTATCGCAGGGTAAAGAATGGCAGAGTGACCGACGAGGTCCTCTATCTCTCGGCGATGGAAGAAATGCGCCACAATGTGGCGCAAGCGAATGCACCGGTGGACGAGCATGGAAACCTGACCGGCGAACTCGTAACGTGCCGATATCAAGGTGATGTCCTGCTCGCGCCAGTCGATACTGTTGACTATATCGACGTTTCACCGAAACAGTTGGTTTCTGTTGCTGCTGCATTGATACCGTTCCTGGAGAACGACGACGCCAACCGGGCCTTGATGGGATCAAACATGCAGCGTCAGGCTGTGCCTTTGATCAAGGCGGAGGCGCCGTTGGTGGGAACTGGAATGGAGGAAGTTGTCGCCCGTGATTCCGGTGCTGCGATTGCTGCCCGTCGAGCTGGTATCGTTGATCAGGTGGACGCCACCCGTATAGTCGTGCGCGCAACGGAAGAGATGGATCCGTCAAAGCCGGGCGTCGACATTTATCGCTTGCGCAAATTCCAGCGCTCGAACCAAAACACCTGCATCAACCAACGGCCTTTGGTGAACGTGGGTGATAGGGTGCGTGAAGGCGAGATTGTGGCAGACGGACCGTCGACGGATTTGGGCGATCTGGCACTGGGTAAAAACGTACTGGTCGCGTTCATGCCTTGGATGGGCTACAATTTTGAGGACTCGATCCTTTTATCAGAGCGCGTCGTCTCTGAAGATGTCTTTACCTCGATTCACATTGAAGAATTTGAGGTCATGGCGCGCGATACAAAGCTTGGTCCCGAGGAAATTACGCGTGACATCCCCAATGTTTCAGAAGAAGCACTGAAGAATTTGGACGAGGCCGGTATCGTCTACATCGGCGCCGAAGTGCATCCTGGAGATATTCTCGTCGGCAAGATCACTCCGAAAGGCGAGAGCCCAATGACGCCGGAGGAAAAACTTCTCCGTGCGATTTTTGGTGAGAAAGCTTCGGATGTTCGCGATACGTCTCTAAGGCTTCCGCCAGGTGTCGCCGGAACTATTGTAGAAGTTCGTGTGTTCAACCGTCACGGCGTCGATAAAGATGAACGCGCGATGGCGATCGAGCGCGAGGAGATCGAAAACCTTGCCAAAGACCGCGACGATGAGTTGCAAATACTCGATCGTAACGTCTACAGCCGACTACGTGAGACCCTGCTTGGCAAGGAGGTCGCCAAGGGACCACGCGGTGCGCGAAAGGGTACGACGATTGACGATGCAATACTCGAAGACATTCCTAGAAGTCAGTGGTGGGAAATCGGACTTGCCGAAGAGCGATCACAGGCTGAAGTCGAGGCTATAAATAAGCAGTACGAGGACGCCAAGCGCAGTCTCGAACGTCGCTTCGTCGACAAAGTCGACAAATTGCAACGGGGCGATGAGTTGCCACCGGGCGTGATGAAAATGGTGAAAGTCTTTGTTGCGGTGAAGCGCAAGCTGCAACCAGGCGACAAAATGGCAGGTCGCCATGGCAACAAAGGTGTCGTCTCGCGCATCGTCCCCCGCGAAGACATGCCATTCCTCGAGGATGGCACCCCAGTTGACGTTGTTCTCAATCCTCTGGGCGTGCCAAGCCGAATGAATGTCGGACAGATTCTTGAAACACATCTGGGTTGGTCCTGTCGGGGACTGGGCCGTATCATCGATGATGCGATGGAGAGCTACCGAGAGGTCAGAGACGCGACATCGGTACGCAAGACGCTCGAGACAGTGTACGACTATCAAGACGACATTTCCGCTCTTAGCGACTCGGAAGTGTTGACGTTGGGCGAACAATTGCGCGGCGGCGTTCCGATCGCGACGCCAGTTTTTGATGGTGCTCACGAGTCGGATATCGTCGACATGCTCAAACTCGCGGGTTTTGATTCTTCGGGACAGGTCAGACTGACTGACGGTCGAACTGGAGAACCATTCGATCGTAAAGTAACTGTTGGATATAAGTATCTTTTGAAGTTGCACCACTTGGTGGATGACAAAATCCACGCGCGATCGATAGGTCCCTATAGCCTTGTCACGCAGCAGCCGCTGGGCGGCAAAGCGCAGTTCGGTGGTCAGCGCTTCGGTGAAATGGAAGTGTGGGCACTCGAAGCTTACGGTGCCGCTTATACTTTGCAGGAAATGTTGACGGTGAAATCGGACGACGTTGCTGGGAGGACGAAGGTCTACGAATCTATCGTTCGTGGCGACGACGGTTTTGAGGCTGGCATTCCCGAGAGCTTCAACGTTCTGGTCAAGGAGATGCGTGCTCTTGGTATGCATGTGGATTTGATCGACTCCGAAGACGAGGCAGCGGAGGAAGAACCGGTAAATCGACCGCAAGCCCAGTTGCCGCCGGCAGCAGAGTAGTGGTCAGCGGAACTTCTCTGAGTCAGGTTTCTTCCTCGCTCAGAGAGGCACACAGGATTGAGAGGTGTTTGAACGGTAGCTGATCCGACGCAAGCGGCCACCCGGCTGTCGCACAATGCAGTAGTAGATACGGGTCACAATGGCCGCCACTAAAGATGCCAAGACAGACGCCAAGTCACAGGACAGACGCCAAGTCACAAGATGCACGCCAAGTCAGAAGTCACGAAAGCCACGAGATGCCACAAGATATGTTACGAGACGTTATCATGAAGAGTGCTAACGATGACGATACTCTCGTCCAAGGCGAGCCACAGCAGCGTTGAACACAGGTGATTAACGTCCAAAGCGATTTCGCGCCGCAAACGACTTTAAGCGAAGCGCGATGCCCCAACTCGACAGAGCCGAGAGCGCTCACCGCGACTCGGTACCCTTATAGCGCACGCGAACTAGCCGATCTGCGTGCAAAGGAGATCAGCAAATGAACGAGATCACAAACCTTTTCAAGCAGCAGCAAACCCTGCCGTCATTTGACCAGATCAAGATCTCAATTGCTAGCCCGGACGATATTCTGTCGTGGTCTTTCGGTGAGATTAAAAAGCCCGAGACGATCAACTATCGAACGTTCAAACCGGAGCGGGATGGTCTTTTCTGCGCGCGGATCTTCGGTCCAATCAAGGACTACGAGTGCCTGTGTGGAAAATACAAGCGGATGAAGTACAAAGACATCGTCTGCGAGAAGTGCGGCGTGCAAGTCACACTAGCCAAAGTTCGCCGCGAACGCATGGGGCACATCGATCTCGCGGCGCCTGTTGCGCATATCTGGTTTCTGAAGTCATTGCCAAGCCGGATAGGTCTTATGCTCGATATGTCGCTCAAAGATCTAGAGCGCGTATTGTACTTTGAAAATTATATCGTGATTGAACCTGGAGTGACGACGTTTTCTGAAATGCAGCTCCTTACCGAGGACCAGTACAATCAGGCGCTAGACGAATTCGGACCCGACAGTTTCACGGCCGGAATTGGGGCGGAGGCCATTCGTGAAATTTTGATGGCTATGGACCTGCCGACGATTCGAGATCAGTTGCGACAGGAAATTGCTGAGTCGACCTCGGAACTAAAGCCCAAAAAACTTGCTAAGCGACTGAAGGTGATTGAGGCCTTCATTGAATCAGGAAATCGCCCTGAGTGGATGATACTGACGGCCGTTCCAGTCATTCCTCCGGAGTTGCGCCCGTTGGTGCCGCTCGATGGTGGGCGATTTGCTACGTCAGATTTGAACGACTTATATCGTCGTGTGATCAATCGCAACAATCGTCTCAAGCGGCTGATGGAGCTGCGCGCGCCGGATATCATCATTCGCAACGAAAAACGGATGCTGCAAGAATCTGTTGACGCTTTGTTCGATAATGGCCGTCGTGGTCGCGTCATTACTGGCGCAAACAAACGACCACTGAAATCTCTGGCCGATATGCTCAAGGGAAAGCAGGGTCGTTTTCGCCAGAATTTGTTAGGCAAACGCGTCGATTATTCTGGGCGGTCCGTTATCGTCGTCGGCCCCAACATGAAACTTCATCAATGCGGTCTGCCGAAGAAGATGGCATTGGAACTCTTTAAGCCGTTTATCTATGCACGTCTGCAGGCGCTCGGTCAGGCCGCAACTGTTAAACAGGCTAAAAAACTCGTTGAGAAGGAAAAGTCGGAAGTTTGGGACGTTCTCGACGAGGTCATTCGCGAGCATCCTGTTCTCTTAAATCGGGCCCCAACACTGCATCGCCTGGGTATCCAGGCGTTCGAACCTGTGTTGATTGAGGGTAAAGCTATCCAGCTCCATCCGCTGGTGTGCGCTGCGTTCAATGCCGATTTTGACGGCGACCAAATGGCGGTCCACGTCCCGCTTTCGCTAGAGGCCCAGCTGGAAGCGCGGGTCTTGATGATGTCGACCAACAATATTCTGCACCCGGCGAGCGGTGATCCGATCATCGTGCCATCACAGGATATCGTGCTTGGCCTCTACTATTTGTCGCTGATCCAAGACAACGAGCTTGGCGAAGGTATGATGTTCGGTTCGGTGGCCGAAGTGCGCCATGCCCTCGAGGCCGGAGTCGTTGGGTTGCATGCCAAGGTCAAGGGTAGATATGTTGCCTTGGACGACGAGGGCAATGACGTCGTACGGGTGTACGAGACGACACCGGGACGCATGATTCTCGGCGAGCTTCTGCCAAGGCAGCCCA
The DNA here is from genome assembly GCA_051009975.1 of Hyphomicrobiaceae bacterium. Classification (GTDB taxonomy): domain Bacteria; phylum Pseudomonadota; class Alphaproteobacteria; order Rhizobiales; family Hyphomicrobiaceae; genus Tectiglobus. The sequence goes on along the minus strand of JBPCWA010000133.1, from coordinate 2,763 downwards.
AAGTCGACTTTGATCTCGTCAACCAACTTCTGACCAAAAAAGCGATCTCTGGCATGATCGACGCGGTCTATCGCGCGTGTGGTCAAAAGGAGACTGTTATCTTTTGCGACCGGATCATGGCGCTCGGCTTTGATCATGCTTTTAGGGCCGGCATATCCTTCGGCAAGGATGACATGGTGGTACCTGATACCAAGTCGAAGATTGTCGAGCAGACCAATGATCTCGTCTTGGAGTTCGAGCAGCAATACAACGACGGTCTCATCACAAAGCTCGAAAAATACAACAAGGTGGTGGATGCTTGGTCAAAGTGCACAGACCAAATATCAAAAGAGATGATGGATCGTATTTCAGGTGTCCAAAGGGATGATAGCGGCGCTCAGAAACCGATAAATTCCGTCTACATGATGAGCCATTCCGGGGCCCGCGGCTCGCCGACCCAGATGCGCCAGTTGGCGGCGATGCGCGGTCTTATGACGAAACCGTCGGGTGAGATTATCGAAACGCCCATTATTTCAAACTTTAAAGAAGGATTGAGCGTTCTTGAGTATTTCAACTCTACACACGGTGCAAGAAAGGGCCTCGCTGATACGGCGTTGAAGACTGCCAATTCTGGTTATCTCACGCGTCGTCTTGTCGACGTCGCCCAAGACGCAATCATTAGCGAGGTGGATTGCGAGACCGATGCGGGCATCAACGTGCAGGCCGTTGTCGATGCCGGTCAGGTCTTGGTGACGCTTGCTGATCGCGTTCTCGGACGCACCGCTGCTGAAGACGTTACCAATCCCGAAACAGGTGAGATCATCGTTGAAATTGGCAACCTAATCGAAGAGCGCCATTCGGAAGCGATTGAGCAGTCCGGTCTTCAAGAGGTTCGTATCCGTTCGGTGCTCACGTGTGAAACGACGGCAGGGGTTTGCGCCAAGTGTTATGGGCGCGATTTGGCTCGCGGCACGCCTGTGAATATTGGCGAAGCGGTGGGTGTAATCGCCGCGCAGTCAATTGGTGAACCAGGCACGCAATTGACTATGCGAACATTCCATATCGGCGGTGCAGCGCAAGTGACTGATACTTCTGTCATGGAATCGAATTTCAACGGCACAGTTCAAATCAAGAACAGAAGCGTCGTGAAGAACGGTAGAGGTGATCTAATTGCCATGGGGCGTTCGATGGCCATAGCCATCACCGATCAGACTGGTAAAGAACTAGCAACACAAAAGGTCAGCTATGGCGCAAAGCTGCTGGTCGATGACGGCGATTCAGTCACCCGTGGCACGCGCCTTGCTCAATGGGATCCATACACGCGACCAATCCTTACCGAAGTTGACGGTGTGGTTGAATATGAGGACCTTGTCGAAGGCGCATCGATGCGCGAACAGACTGACGAAGTGAAGGGTACGTCAAATCGTGTGGTTATTGACTGGCGGGCATCCCCGAGGGGCGCAGATTTAAAGCCAGCGATCTTAGTGAAGGACAAGCATGGTAAGCCAATAGAAGTGGCACGTGGTGGGGATGCCCGATACCTCCTTGCGCCAGAGGCGATCCTCTCTGTTGAACTCGGACAGGCCGTGAATGCTGGTGATGTGCTTGCACGTATCCCGGTTGCGTCCGCAAAACAGAGTGATATCACGGGTGGTCTGCCGCGAGTGGCGGAGTTATTCGAGGCTCGTCGGCCGAAAGACCATGCTATTATCGCCGAGATCTCCGGTACGATCGAATTTGGCAAAGACTATAAAAACAAGCAACGGATCGCTATTCGCCCGGCGGATGAGAATGCAGATTCCGTCGAGTATCTCATTCCTCGCGGCAAGACGCTCGCGGTCCAAAACGGTGATCACATTGAGAAGGGTGACTACATCTATGACGGTCATCCAGCACCCCATGACATTCTTGCGATCAAGGGCGTAGAAGAGTTGGCAAACTACCTGATCAACGAGATACAGGATGTGTACCGACTGCAAGGTGTGACAATCAACGACAAGCATATCGAGGTAATTGTCCGCCAGATGCTGCAGAAGGTTGAGGTCACGGATCCTGGAGAGACTGACTACATCAAAGGGGAGCAAATCGATCGGATCGAATTTGCGGAGAAGAACGCGACCTTTGAGAAATCAGGTCGGCGCCCGGCTGTCGCACAACCGGTGTTATTGGGCATCACCAAGGCCTCGCTTCAGACACGATCGTTCATTTCTGCGGCCTCATTCCAGGAGACAACACGTGTTTTGACCGAAGCTGCCGTCGGCGGAAAAGTCGATACACTCGAGGGTCTGAAGGAGAATGTCATTGTTGGACGGCTGATCCCGGCTGGGACTGGAGGTATGTTGCGACGTGTTCGTCGGATTGCGACGCGTCGGGATGAACTGATTGCGCGGGAGCGGGCCAAAGCCGATGCCGAACAGTCCCTAGTGGAACCGAGCGTCGAGCACACGAGTGATGGCCGGCCGCAACGCGCCGAAGAAGCGGCCGAATAAGCCAAGTGAGACCGACGCGAGTGGGGTGGGCCTGGGAACAGGGTTGCCGGTTTAAAGCATCGCGAATGTGGTGCTGGTGGCCCCCCCCAGCTTGTGTGATGTCGAGTATGATGGTGTAGTTGCACGTCAGTTGCGGGACGTTTTAGGCGAACTGCTTTTACGCGCTCTGCAATTGGTTGGAATCTCAGATAACGGTTTCGATGCGGATTTCCCCCAGGCGCAGCGACAGCTCATATCCGCAATTGCGGGACGCGGTGCAACGTGGCGTCTGACGGCTTGATGATGCCCGAGCTGC
>JBPCWA010000132.1:0-3021 GCA_051009975.1 Hyphomicrobiaceae bacterium | reverse complement strand
GTTCTACTCTTGCCGAGTAGCGCGGCCATTGCTTTGCAACGGCTGGTGCAGATCGCCTGAGACAACCGGCCGAACGTCCGCTTCTGGGCAGAAAGCAGACGTTCATTGCTGCAGTTGCTCAGGTCTGCTCATGACCCAATTCGGACCTGAGCAAGTGCAGCATGGTTGCTTGTCCGAGTACCCTCACGCAACGCAGCCCAGAGATTTCTTTCGTCACACGCCGCTATCTACAACACCTTCAACGCCTAGCGCCATCTCATCTCACGTCAGACAGTTCGGCAGTTCCATGCTGCGGCGATAGAGAGACGGCAAGAGGCGACAGCGGCGGCTTGAATTGGATAGCCCTAGATCAATTGCGAGCGATGCATGTTAACGTGACAACGCCCGTCCATCGCCTCGCCATCATCACGCATTCGGCGATCTCGATGCCGTTGTTTGTCGTGTCAACAGCTCAATGCGTTTTGCAATCAACCCCCGCCGTCGTCTGCGTGAGATTTCCGGAAACATCGCTAGTTCCCATGTATGATAGCAGGTGAACATCATCGCACGCATCTCAAGGTCGTCGCCTTTGAAGCCCAGATCTGCAAATGCCCCACGCACAAAATCCAGTCGCATGCGATTGGCTTTTCTGACGGCTCGCGCTGCCTCCAAATCTGTCAATGCCCATTGACGAATTGGGATTTCGTACCGTGTCAGATCATTGTCGAGGATTACTTCCGCGGTTTTTGTCAATCGGGCCCTAGGATCTAATCCTAACAGCTGGTCGTTTCGTGTAATTATTTCCGTTATCTCGTGGATCCAATAGTCGAGCATGTCGCGCAAAAGTTCATCGCGATCTTTGAAATGCCAATAGAACCCGGCCCTGGCTATGCCCAATGACCGTGCAAGCCCTTCAACAGACAAGCCAGCGATACCAACATCGCTCAAGCTTCGAAGGCCCGCGTCAAGCCATTCGGCTTTGGAAACACCTCTACTCGGTCTCTTGGTCGCCATTCAAGCGACATACCTCAAGGCGCCCGAACCATCAACTTGCTCTCATCGTCCTAATCAGATAGGGTTCCACTTCTAGACATAAGTGTCTAGCAACCTGTCCCGCGCGGCGAGCGGCAATTTGCGCCGAGATAGCCGGCGCTGAAGGGGCCGCGAAATTGTGGAGGCTGAAATCAAAGCCTTCGAGATTTGCACTGCTGTTTGGCCGAGCAGACGGCTTGCTGGCCCACCCGAATGAAATTGTCGCAGCGAGCTCGAAGGAAAAGAAAAATGAGCATGATTGGACGTAAGATGGTTTTCGTGGGTGCGATCTGCGCCGCGGTCGGCATCGGCGTTGGAAGCTATCTGGCAAGTGATGATGGAATGAAGCTGCCACTCATAGCGGGAGCCGAAGCCGCCGGTGGCAAGCTCACCGGCCCGAATGCCGTGGCACCGAACCGCTATGTCTACTACCCGGGAACGGAGAAACTGGCAAAGGACGAGGTCCGGGTGATTGCCTGCGGAACCGGCATGCCAGACGCGCGCCGCGGGGCCGCATCGGCGTGCTTTGTTTTCGAGTTCGGCAATGGCGATAAGATGATCTTCGATCTCGGTACGGGCTCGATGCGCAACATCGCGTCCCTAATGATACCCTACGAATATCTCACCAAGGTCTTCATAAGCCATCTTCATACCGATCACTGGGGCGATCTTGACCAGCTCTGGGCGGGCGGCTGGACGGCGGGGCGGCCGGTGCCGCTAGAGGTCTGGGGACCAAGTGGGCGGAGCACCGAAATGGGGACCGCGCATGCTATCAAAGGTTTCCTCCAAGCCAATAACTGGGACAAGGTGACCCGGGAGTTCAAGATCACGCCGGTGCCTGGTCAGATTAGGGTGCACGAGTTCGACTACAAGGCTGAGAACGCGGTGATCTACGACAAGAATGGCATCGTTGTGCGCACCATCCCGGCGGTCCATATTGGTGACGGCCCGGTCAGTTTCATCGTCGAATACGCCGGCATGAAGCTCGTGTTCGGCGGCGACACCACGCCCAACAAATGGTTTGTGAAATATGTGAAGGGCGCCGACTTCGTGATCCACGAGGCGTTCGGCACGCCCGAGCTCTATAGCCCGCTGATGAACCAGCCGGCACAGTTGAGCTGGCGGATGTGCTGCGAGTTTCACACCTCGGCCCAGTCTATGGGCAAGGTCATGAGCGAGATCAAGTCACGCCACGCGGTCGCCTATCACTCCGTCGAGGAGTTGCTTCCCTCGGTCCGAGCCGGCATCCGGGAGACCTACGACGGGCCGCTCTCGATCGCCGTGGACATGATGGTGTGGAATATCACCAAGGATAAGGTCATCGAGCGTATGGCCGTCTCGCCCGACCGCGCTTGGCCGGTGTCAGGACCGACCGTTCAGCCGCCGCCCGAGAGGGGTCGGCCCAACCCGATGAGCGACTTCATCAAGGAGGGTGAGTGGGGTCCAGGTTTCAACGCCCAGAACAAGATGCTGGATGCCTACGCCAAGAAGTACAAGCTCGAGGACCAGGACTGGCGGCCGGCCAAGACCTGGTACAAGAAGTCTAAGTGAACCCTGTTCGGGAGATTGAAGTTCAATAGTCTGCCCATAAAGGTATCGCTGATATTTTTGACGGGGATGTCACAGTAACTCTTGGATTGAGTTGGTGTGGTATCAGTGAGCGATGCGTAACCTCAGCTATCGCCGCCATCGCTTTCCAATTGAGATCATCCAGCACGCCGTCTGGCTGTATTTTCGATTTCCTCTCAGCTTTCGAGATGTCGAGGACATGCTCGCCGAGCGGGGCATCGACGTGTCGTATGAGACCATCCGTCGCTGGTCACTCAAGCTTGGGCCCTGCTACGCCAAAAGGCTCAGAAGATCGCATTCCCCGGCCGACGAGCGTTGGCATCTTGATGATATGTTTGTCTCGATCAACGGTAAGACGATGTATTTGTGGCGTGCGGTGGATTGCGAAGGCGAAATTCTGGATGTCTTGGTCCAGTCTCGGCGCAATAAGAAAGCCGCGCT
>JBPCWA010000131.1:0-8523 GCA_051009975.1 Hyphomicrobiaceae bacterium | reverse complement strand
CATTTGCAGCGCATAGCCCAGTACGCCCTAGACGAACCCAATGCATTTGCGTTCGAGACTGTCGCGACGTTGGCAGCACGCACGGATGTCCAGCCCTCAACCATGATCCGATTTGCAAAGGAGCTTGGGTACTCCGGCTTCTCAGAAATGCAGAAGGTTTTCCGCGTACGCCTTGTCGAAGGGGCGCCGGCTTACAGAGAACGAATATTCGAACACAAACAAAAACTCGAAGACGTCGCAAAAGACGACCCGCTCGCGGTGCTTCATGAGTTCTGTGATGCCTCCGCCCTTTCACTTGAGCAGCTCAAACAGTCGGTCAATGGGGAGGATCTACGCAAGGCGGTGGCCATGCTCAACGAAGCAGAGCACATCTATGTCATCGGACAGCGACGGGCTTTCCCGATTGCTGCCTATTTTGCGTACGGTCTGGTGCGACTAGAACGCCGGTGCCAACTCCTCGACTTCGTCGGCGGTATGGTCATGCAACAGGTTGCAACAATGCGACCGTCAGACCTTCTCGTAGCTGTTTCCTTCACCGAGTACTTTCCGGCAGTGGTTGAAGTCGTAAGAGATGCGAACATCCGGGGCATCCCGACGCTGACAATCACGGACCTGCCCAGTAGCCCTCTGGCCAAGCACGGCACAGTATACTTCACCGTCGACAATGCGGACGTCCATCAATTCAAGCCCATTGCGGGAGCTGTCGGATTGATCCAATCCCTCATCATCTCGCTCAGTTACGAACTGTCCGCGGATTGATTGCTTGACTTAGCGCTCGAAACCGAACGGAAATCATTTCCGAATTGGGTTATGCAGCCGTGAGCTACAATTGGCACATCCCATTTGCGACCCAGTCTCCTACCAAAATCATGGCCAAGAACCCCCAGAGCTGGCGCAAGTGCGTTGCTCAAAGCATTGAGTTCCCAGGTCAAAACTTGGCAGACTAGGAGCCCACGCGCCCGCATCTCAGGGGTGTTCCTGGAAGAATAGTGTGGTCGAATCGCGCAAATGCGGCGGAGCGTATTGCGCAAACGATCTCAACTTTACGGCTCGTAGTCGGGGATGTCGGTTGATTTGTCGGCGGCAGAATATTACCGGTTTGTTCGGCTAGTGCCAAACACCAAACTTAAACAGGAGGCGTCTTCATGATTTACGAATTCCGTACTTATACGATACACCCACGCAGCATGCCCGAGTTTTTAAAAACGTTTGGCGAGGCGCTTCCGCGTCGCGAAGAGTTTTCCAAGCTGACAGCGTTCTGGTTTACCGAGATTGGGCCGCTCAATCAGGTCATCCATGTTTGGGGCTACAAAGACACCAACGAACGCGATCAAACCCGCGCGGCTGCTGTTAGGGCGGGTGTTTGGCCACCGAAGACTGGACATCTCATCGTCGATATGAAATCCGAAATCCTTCACACGGCATCGTGTTCGCCGGAGCCAACACCGGCTGAGATCGGTCCTTACTTCGAAATGCGAACTTATCTGATCGAGCCAGGCGCGGCACCGAAAATGTCCGAGCGGTGGTCTGAGTTCCTGCCCGGTCGCGTTAAGCTATCACCACTCGTCGGTGCCTTTACATCTGACATAGGCAAGCTCAATCAGTGGATCCACATCTGGGCCTACAGCAGTCTCGATCAACGCATGGCGGTGCGAGATCAAGCCAAGAGTGAGGGCATCTGGCCACCTCCCGGCGACAGCCCGGTGATCCATCAGGAGTCAAAGATCATGTTGGCTGCTCCGTTCTCACCGATAAAATAGCGGCGACGAACATCTCCCGGAGCGACGTTGTCCCGGCAGCAGGTGTCTGGCCTGCGCCCGGGCCTGCGAAGCGTCCGATCCTGAGGTTGAGACACGGAGGCAAGAAAACACTAGATACCTTGCGAGCCAAGTTTGGACATGAGCTGATGCGACATGTGGCAAGGAGGACTCGCTGTGTGCCAGCCAGCACAAGCGAAATTTGCGAAAGCCTTTGAGCGTAAAAAATTTCCGCGGTGTTGATGGCGACGACAACGCCGGCTCTGGATCTTCTGAAGTGGTCATCCCGATCTGGCAAAACAACCGCCGCTTGCTGTTTGCTGATCTGAGCTTTCGCGGTGACAACGATGATCTTCGTGTCGGCAGTTAACCGTCCAACCACTCTCATCAATGTCGATGGTGTCAAGATCTACATGGACGGTGTTCCGGGCGACGGGGAAGGCGGCGCGCCGATGATCGATGCTTACGCGACGGCCCCCACTTTCGGCCGGCCGAGCATCGATGAGCCAACAGCACGTGGATGCTGCGCTTCGATGCCGAAGGCCTCAAGTCATGGCGCATGCCACCTGCAGCCTCTCGGTCCGGCACTTCCTCAACGCGGTGGAAGCGGTGAGACGTACCAACGGTAACGGTAAGGGGCCGCGCCATCACTTGGCGCATTCCATGCTCGTCTATCCGGACGAGACCAACTGGTTCGAATTTGGTCGCTCGAATATCATCGCCGAGCTCTCACCCTATCAGCTTTGGGTGCCCGACCCGACCGCCAATTACGGCTGGGTGCGCCTGATCGGGCTTGATCGGTTTGGGGAAATCCTTAGCCCGATCAATAGCCTTGTCCGGCCTGGAGCGGTCGTGCCCTATGGCGGCGACTGGGACAACATTTTTGAGCCTGACCCTGGTTCGCGCTCGAGGGCTTGGTGACACGCCAGTATCCTGGCAGGCCAGAAAAGATCCACAAGACCTAAGGTGCTGAAGACCGTTCTTCGGGGGCATAGGGTGTATGAGGCCAGCCTGGCTCAAGCAGCTGACGAGACGATGGCAGCTACCGTTCAGAACTGAACGGGCGCGCGGATCGCCTCACCCGGAAAGACATTCTTGAGGACCTTTGAGTCCTTCACTACGACTGTTCCGTTTACAACGACATAAGGAATGCCGGTGGACGGCAAAGCATTCTCGCCTGTTTTGAGGGTAGAATTGTCGGTGACCGTTTCTGGATCGAAGATTGTGATGTCGGCGTCTGCACCAACTTGCATGCGTCCCTTGAAGGCCATCTGCGCGACACCATTCTCCTGCAGAAATTTGGCGTATTGGAAGGACATTTTGGAGATTGCTTGCATCAGAGTGAGGTCGACCTTTCTCTCGCGCACCAATCTCAGAACTTTCGCATGAGCGCCAGATGTCCTGGGATGTCCCGATACTGCATCCCATGGGGTATCCCAATCGATCACGGTCTTGCCGGTCTTTGCATCTGTCAATGGAAAGCAATCGCATCCGATCAGGACATCTGGATGCTCGACGCCTTTCAAGTTGTCTTCAACCGTCGCATTGTAGAACAGAACAGGGTGGCTCGGGTCCTCCTTGACCAGTTTGTTATAGGTGGCCTGATCGAGCGGTCGTCCTGTTCGTACATCGATGATGTCTTTGTAGGAGCGTCCCATATTCTCCTGAAAGTTCTTGGGCTCAAGATAATCGGCCTGGATTCCATTTCCGGCTCCGCCAAAGTTATAGGGATAGACCTCGAGCACAATTGGAAATCCCTTTGCGCGTAGAGCGTCGACGTATTCCATCGCGAGTTTGGTTTGCCTGAGCGATTGGGCAGTGAAGTGGGCAATGATTAGGCCACCACCGTAAGTCACCGCAGGGTCAATGGCTTCCTGGAAGGCCAGGAGACCGGAAGTCGGCGAGACCTGACTGGAAAAGCGAGTGTGAACATGCATGAACCGGCCGTATTTGGCGGCAAGTTTCTGCATTCCGATCATTTCCTCGGAGCTAAAGCCGCGCGTCATGTAGCCGACGGGCGGGCCGATTCCGAGTGCTCCTTGCCGCAGCCCCGTCTCGACATGCTTTAAAATTTGCTTGCGCTGCATTTCGGTTGCACGGCGAATGACGTAGGCGGGCCCGGGTAACTTTCCAAAGAACATGTCGAATCCGGTCCCGCCCGTATTGGACTCGTACTTGGGATTGAATACCGCGGCCCTGGCGCCGACAGCAGAAGCAGAGGCCCCAAAGTTCATCTGCGATCGCCCCTTGAGGTGCGTATACCAGCGATCGACGGGGTGTGCGCCGACCTCCAGGTCCAACGCCGTGGTCACGCCATCGCGCAATGCCGCTTTCTGACCCAGTGGCATGTCGACTGTATGAACATGTCCGTCAACGAAGCCCGGCGCGACGACGTGGCCAGAAGCATCGATGGTCTCGCTACCCTTTATGGGATCCGCTGTAATAGCGATGACCTGACCGGCCTTGACGCCGACATTGCGGACCTTGTCGAAGCCGGTTTCCGGATCAATGACACGACCGTTAAGGATGACTAGGTCATAGTCCTGCGCCGCAGTAGTCGCGGACAGCAAGGCCAGCGAAAGACACATAACCACCAGGAGACGGGCCAATGGAATATTCGACAGTTGCACGCACCGCGCTCTCACCTCGTCTCTCCCTTTCTAATCTCAAGTTCTTGTGGCCCGCACGCATCGTACAGAAGTTAGATCTGATTCAAACTTGGTGCAGCCCCACGCTTGCGGCGTCGCCGCGGCGACGTCGATCCTGGCCGTCAATCCAATGGCTCTTGTCCAGAGCATTCTGATGGGAAGGAAGATGTTCATCTCACTCATACAGGCCCATCGCAAGCATTGGATGCAAATCATCACCGAATAGGCGCTCAGCCTAACTACTGAAACACCTCTCGTGAAGCCTTGAGGTTCAGCCATTGTGCGACACCGAGCCATAGTCGGTTTCTGCCTCGTCATTCCTCAAGTTAAGTTGTGTTCGTCCAGCGTCGTTCTAGCGAAAGTGAAGACGGCGGACATTACACCGCTAGCTGCTGGCGGAGTTTCTGAGACGTCGTCAATGACACACCGCCAAGACGCGTTGGTATGTTCGCTTCGGAACTTCGCTGCCATTCCGGGTGAGATTTGGGCCTGTTTTACGAAGCACACAATTGGCCCGGAGGTTTAAGGCTCAGAGTGAGAAGAGTGCGTCCGCTATTCGGGACATGTTCTGCCGTCGTGGAACGTTGGTTGCCACGCACCAAAGTGACCAGAGCCACCATGTGGCTGGTTCGGCCAATCGTCTGCTCTCTTTGACTCTTGTTCTTGTCTTGGTCCCGCTGGCAGAGAGAGTTAGGATCTCACTTGCTAACCGGTATTTCTCCAAATAGGCTCGACAAATGAGATCAACATTCTTCGCATGCATACTCATTGTGGCTTCGCTGTTGCCAAGTCTGGCCACGAGTCAAACTCCTAAAGAAGGCGGTCTAAACCGTCCCACTTTCATTCTCGTCCATGGAACATTCCAGTGGGGTGGCCAGTGGGATCCTCTCTCTACGATTCTCAGAAAGGCAGGATACTCCGTCCATTCGCCTTCGATGACCGGCTTGGGAGAGCGGGAGCATTTGCTCTCGAAGCAGATTGGCCTGTCGACACATATCGCGGATCTTGAGAACTACATCAAGTGGCTCGACCTCACGGATGTTATCCTGGTGGGTCACAGCTACGGTGGATGTGTTGTCACCGGCGTCGCAGATAGGCTCCCGGAGCGGATCGCTCACATTGTCTATTTGGATGCAGCGGTTATGGAGGACGGAGAGAGCCTTCATCTCGATCACTTTCCTCCCGATACGGTTGCACATATCCGAGAGTTTGTGGAAAAGGACGGCGATGGCTGGTTGTTGCCCCCCGAGTTTCTGCGAGATCCTCCGCCTGCGACCATGAGAAAGCACCCCTTCAAGAGCTACACTGACCGGATCGATTTGAATGGAGATCCCCTTAAGTCCGGAACAGTTATCGTGGCAACCGAGATGCCGGGGCTTTTTGCGGTCCTGCGGGGGACGCGCGAGAAAAGGGCGAAAGAGCGAGGTTGGGCGTTTCACACGATCGAGGGTCCACATCCGCTTCAAGAGACAAGCCCATCGAAGGAGAAGGTTGTGGAGATTCTCCTGAAGACTGCCCAATCGCTTAAGGGGCCTTGAGTGCATGCCAAAGCGATGGCGTTCAGCGCCGCTGCCGGGTGGGATGCGGCGAACGGTATGGCCGAGCCTAATCAACCCGCGCGCCGAGTAATGAGAGGTCACGCAAGCCTCTATTGCGATCAAGCAAGGTTCAAGTTTGGTAAAGAATGCGATCACCCGCTTGCGCCGCAGATGTCGAGTGAGAGCAACTTCGAGCTCCTCGTTGACGCCGTGAATTTGAAAGACATTCTTGGCCAGATGGATGGCGATCATATGAACTTGCATGTGTTCGCCTCCTTTGAGCAAATCGCTTTGCAACATTCACCCTAAGGGGCCGCTGCCTAAGGGGCCGCTGCGCTGGCGGATGTGGGCGTCGTTCACTGCCTCAGCTCAGGTAAGGCTCAGACAGAGAAGAGCGCGTCCGAACCAGCTCCAACAGGGGACGTGCGTCTTAGCCACGGCGGCTGATTTCGACTTCCATGGTGAATGTCTCAAATGTAGACTTCGGAGAAGTATTGTGAGGCAAACTCGGCCGGTCGTGTGACCGCTAGGCAATCCGTGATAAGAAACACCGGGTTTACGGCCCGCACCAAACCTTTAGCTAAGCATTTGCCAATGATCTTGAGCTGGCGAAACGAGGAGAACTAGCGCATGGGTAAGATCGCCTTCCTTGGACTTGGAAAAATGGGGAGCGGAATGGCTGGCTGTCTCCTTGTGGCAGGACACGAGGTCAGTGTCTGGAACCGATCCGAGGACAAGTCACGGTCGTTTGCTGCTAAGGGAGCCTCAGTTGCAGCCTCACCGGCTGAGGCGGCGAAGGGCGCCGACGCGATCTTCTCGATGGTATCGGATGACACTGCTTCAGAGCGGGTTTGGATGGCCGATGACGGTGCTCTGACGACAGCGTCTGCTGGGGCACTTGCTATTGAGTGCAGCACGATATCCCACAGCCATGTTGGTCGATTGGCCGATTCAGCGACTGCCAGAGGATGTTCGTATTTGGATTGTCCGGTCAATGGGCCACCTTATGCTGCAGCGAATGGCGAATTGGTCCTTCTTGTTGGCGCATCGAACAGTGATCTTGAGAAAGCGCGACCGTTTCTGGAGATCATTTCCTCCTCAGTTCTGCATTTCGGAGACGTCGGGACAGGAACGGCGTTCAAGTTGATCAACAATCTACTTGGAGCGGTGCACGTTGCGTCGATAGCCGAGGCGGCACACCTTGCGCACAAGCTGAATCTAGACCCTGAAACGTTGATCGCCGCAGTGGAGAGTGGGCCCTGTGCCAGCCCTCACGTCAAGCGAATGATCCGCCCTATGGCTGAACTGCGACTTGCCGACCAGTTTGGCCTTGCAGTCGGCCTGAGGGAAAAGGACTCTCGCTACTGCCTGGATATGGCTAGTGAGCTCGATACGGGTATGTCGGTCGGTGAGGCCGCTTATCAATGGTACAAGCTGGCATTAGATACCGTGGCGAACCAGGACGACTCCGCAATGCTGCAGGTCACAACCGCTCATAATGGACAGTTGCCAAGGAGATAACAGCTCCAACACATGACCCTGGTTCGTGCAGCGCTTAGACTGGAGGAGTAAGGCCTTTCCGATGGCAACGTCAATTATGATAGAAACTGCGCCCTCCAATTCTCCCTGGTTGGTCATGGTTCATGGCATGTCGCAGGATCACAGAATTTTCGATGAGCAGGTGAAAGCGTTTAGTGGGCGGTTCCGAATTCTGTTGATTGACCTTCCTTGCCATGGACTGGCGACGGACATTGACGGTCCGTACGGGCATGTTGAGTATGCCCGTCATGTGCACACCGAGATACGAAAGCACATTTCAACCAGCGTACATTACTGGGGCACCCACACAGGCACGGCAGCAGCGCTACTGATAGCCTCTGCGGAACCAGTCATCTTCAAATCGCTCGTTCTTGAGGGCCCTGTCATGCCGGGCCAAAATGTCCCTGCCGTTGTATCCGAGACTGAACGCGCACGAGAAATTGCGCGATCGAAGGGTGCGCCCGCGGCTGTTGAGGCGTGGTGGTCAAAGGCCTGCTGGTTTGACTACATGAAGAAAAGCCCTAAAGACTGCCGCGCCAACCAGCATCAGACTATTATCGCCGATTTTAGGGCTGGGCCCTGGATAGACCGTAAAGCACCTGCACCGGTAAAAGATATATCGGGGAACCTCGAACAGCTCTCAATTCCGACTTTGATCTACAATGGCACTTATGATCACTTGGATTTTCTCGAACAGGCCGAGAGGCTTGTCCGCATCCTACCGCAAGCGCAACGTTGGCTAGCGCCAAATGCCGGTGGTTTTCCGGCTTGGGAGCGCCCTGACAGCGTCAATGAGCGCGTAGGAAGGTTCTTCTACGACGTTTCCCAGGACCGGGCTGAAAGATCTTCTTCGGTGGTTTGATTCGGAAGCGCCGCGGAAGCGCTAAATATCATGCCGTCCCTGCCAGCCGCCAGAAATTCCAAACGATCCATCGCAAGCGAGAAATAGCGACAAAAACCCCGACTTCAGGCAGATAGTCAGCGGACGGGGCCATTTTCATCTCCCCCCGACCCGCGCATTGATTTAGGCTAAGTTATTGG
>JBPCWA010000130.1:0-38330 GCA_051009975.1 Hyphomicrobiaceae bacterium | reverse complement strand
GTGACGCCGTGCTGATCGACTATATTCCTAATCCCCTAGTGATACCAGTGGGACTGGCAATCGGTGTGCTCATTGCTGCTCCAGTTGGCCCCGTTAACGTCCTTTGTATCCAACGCGCCCTTGAGCGCGGATTTATCGGAGGCGTTGTAGCCGGCCTCGGCGCCGTCCTCGGCGATGCGCTCATTGCTCTCAGCGCCAGCCTCGGCGTCGGGATTATCAGCGGCACTGTTGTAGCCTACCGTGGCTCCATACAAGCTATCGGCGGATTGGCGCTTTTGGCTTTCGGGATGCGACTTTGGTCAAAACCCGCAACCGACGTAGAACCAGGCCTAGACAGTCCCGATGCGCCGATTTCTGCATACTTGTGGGATATTCCAAAGACATTCCTATTGACTATAACCAATCCCGGTGCCGTCCTCGGCCTGTTCGCTATCTTCGGCGGGATAGGGACATTTGTCGCTGTGCGCGGATATATTGACGCGCTTCTTCTCGTAGGCGCGATCGCCTGCGGCAGCTTTGCGTGGTGGGTCTTCCTATCGATGCTAACGAGCCGCTTGCGGGAGCGATTTGACAACAGAAACCTACGATTGATCAACCGCGGCGCGGGGCTCTTGCTGATCTGCTTCGGCTGCCTCCTCATTGGCGAATTGGTCCTATTTCACTTGGATTTTCTGCCTACTGCGCCAGCTTGACGAGATCATCGGATATTTCAATGGCCTCCCGGATAAAGCGATCTATTGTTGTCTTTGCCGATGAGGTACAGCTACGATACGTCCGCGAATAGCCGCGATATCCGCGATTGAACCGTCGGCTGAGAGTGGCGCGACGCAACGCAGACGTACCCTCAGCGTCCAACAGACCGCGCATTTGATCACGCCATTTCTGCCCGTCGTCGGCGCCACATAGTTCGCGCAAGTAGTGAATTGCACCAAGAATTTCAGTCAGCCGATAAAGTTTATCATCATACGGCTTGTCACTCTGTTGAGCACTCACAGGTGCGCAGCTGAGAAAAACCGCAATAAACACCACATACCAAGAAGATGTCAGACGGGAGGATAAAGGAGCAAACATGGCATCGACTTTGGAGTTGAACCTAGATGGAACTAGACCCCCCCAATTGGACGGAATCAAGGATAGCGTCAGAATGAAACGCGCTGAGCAAACCGGTGAACGATACCTCCTGCCGATCGTCAGGTCAGTCAGTTACAATGCGAAGCTTGGGGTGGAAGGCATAAACGACAAATGCAAACGTGACATCATAGGCTACATCTCTCCAACGACCTATCCTGTCAGTTCGCTGCGCTGTGATCGTGCCAACATCACGTCCTTCTGCAATCGCCCCAGCATCTAGTGCAGAAGACTGGCCGGCTTGCCATCGCAACGTGACACTGCCAAGTTTCATTGTCTTCTTTTTGCGCAGGACCTCCAGACTAGTTGCTTCGATATCCGAATTTTGTCGCACGACCACGACCCGAGCCATTGGATTGATGTTCTTCGGTAGGTCTCCCGAATAGAGAAAAGGCCTCGCGGCCGTGTCGTAGCCAACGTACGGATTGCGACCATAGGCACGCATCTTTGGATTGTTCGGAATCAAAATCCGACCTTTGGGATTGCGTCCACGGAATTCAAGCCAACTTTCCAGTCGAGACGGCACTATTTCCAACTCCCGTCCGAGCAGCGCGCCGACAATGGCCTCACCGGTAAACTGTTGCCACCACGTTTGAGTTTGGCGATCATACATAATCAGATCCGAATTACGCAATTTGCCAGTTGTGCCAAAATCCAATAACTGCCCATTCAGCCCACGATCGAAGACAATGGCTGCGTTACACAACGGGCAGTAGGTCACCGTCACGGGTCGACCACCTACCGTATCATTGACGATTTCATGCCACATGAGGACGCTCAACGGGTAGGCACGCGCTTCACCATTGATGGTCAGTCCAACTACCGGCGCCTGATCCGCGGTTGACGTCTCGTCAGCAACCCGTCGGAACTTGGGCGTGTCTATCGACGGTATACCGTCTTTGGGAGGCCCGCCCGATAGGATCTCGCCGAAGTCAACGGAAGTCTTGGTGAAATCTGTGTTCGCCCAACCCTCCATTTTCCAGCGATCCGGTCGGGCGACACTATTTTCGGTCGAAACCAAAAACACTGTCGCAGCCACTAAAATCATCAGGGCATTCGTCTGCTGCTGACACTTCATCGTGCTCGCCTCCGTCCTGCCTGGTTACCTCGGCTGCATGCTCGGGGTGTCAGCAACCGACGAACCGTTTTGACGACTGTGTATATCTACGACAGCGGAACGTTCACCACTGTCGCGTCGCCCAGGGTTCGAGAATTCGGACAAAACACCAGTCAACTCGAATGACGAATGTGTGATTTTTGCTCAGTTCTTTGCGGAAAGGGATGCCACTTCAGCGCCCGCAAAATCGCCATCTGAGACTTGGATTTAGGGAGCTATCTGCTGCGCTGCTGCCACGAAACGTAGTAGTTCAGGCGTCAAATCATCTTCCCGCAAGTCACAAACCCGGACAAAACTAGCCCTCGTTGCATCACTTCTGGCCACCGGTTCGCCAGCTAGCCAGCGACCGCTGAATACGCAAAGAACGAAATGTTCGCGAACTGCTCCTGCATCGTCGGAGAGGATAACGTCGTGGACATCGACAATCGGACCAAGTTCAAAGAAGATTGACGTTTCCTCGCGAACCTCGCGCACGATAGCGTCGCGAACGGTTTCGCCAATCTCAACTCGACCACCAGGTAAACTCCAAAGACCGCGGAACCCGCCCTTTCCGCGTTTGACCAGCAGGATCTTGGATCCGCGAAATATAACCGCACTAACAGCTGGCCTCGGGCAATCTCTTGCTTGTTCGAATGGCTTGTTCATACTCAAAGAACTCTACCACCCTGCGATCCGAACCAGAAGGAGGTCCAACCAGATGGCTCTGCGGTACGCACTAACATCAACATCGCAGGACGTACAATCACACTTTGACTGCGAATTTGTTGATGATTTTCCACCCCGTGAGGTCATCTCCCCTAAGGAACCAATATTGATGATCACACGCCGCAACACCACAACCAAACGCCAACCACGTCTCGTCCGATGGGGACTAGTGCCGAGTTGGGCCAAGGACTTTAATTCATTCGGGCTCCTTGCGTTCGCACGCCTCGAAACTATAGGCGAAAAAGCCGCGTTCCGTGGCGGCATCCGCCATAAGCGCTGTCTTGTTCCAGCGGATGATTTTAGTGTTGTTCGGGCCGGACCGAACGGGCCGGAACATCGGCGTGCTCGACCGGTCTCTCGGACTTTAGTAGCTCTTGCCGCCATATATGATGAGTGGCTCGGTGCAGATGGTAGCGAACTGGAAACCCTGGCCCTCTTGACGACACGCCGCAACCCAAATCTGACCCTGCCCACTACGACGACACCCCTCCTCGTGGCGAAGCCAAACTACGAAAGCTGGCTTGATTGCAGCCGGGTCGACTGCGAAAAAGCGCTTACGCTGCTTCGGGCTCCCGATCAAAGGGACTTCTTCATTGTCTCTTAGCCCCCCACATAGAGCTGATGCTCTTGCTGCAACCAGAGCGAAACATAAGCTTTTAGGGCGGCCTAGGAGCAGCGGCCCTCCGGAGACGATCATTGATCGCCGCACCAAGACCATGATCAGGTATCGGCATTACAGCTATCGCTGAGACACCAGGCCGGTCCAATTCGCGCAGGGCTGCGAAGAGGTTGGCAGCAGCCTCGGCAAGATCTCCAGACGGGCTGAGATTGACGGTTAGCCCAGGTCCATGCGGAGTGAACTTGCCAAATGCCAAGAATGCCTCACCGGGATTTGGGTAGTTCACATCCAGACGCACAGGAGCGCCCGGAGCGTAGTGACTAGCCAACTGGCCCGGTGCTAGCGGTGCCTTTGACGCAGCCAACTCCCCGCCCCCGCCAGGGCAATATCCCAAGCACTGCTCAAGTTCACCCTCCGTCACCGCTCCTTTCCGCAATATCGACAATCCACCCTGCAACACAGCCACTATTGTAGACTCTAGCCCATGCTGACACGCTCCCGCATCCAAGATGATATCGACGTTCGCCCCAAAGTCCGCGGCAACGTGTAATGCCTGTGTCGCACTGACACGTCCGGATCGATTTGCGGAAGGTGCTACGATCGGACATTCGGCCTCACGAACTAGTGCGCACGCAACAGGGTGCCGGGGAACGCGAAGTGCAACGGTATTGAGGCCGGCAACCGCTATGTCCGCAATTCTGTTGCTGTCCCTCGCAGGCAGTACCAATGTCATAGGCCCCGGCCAAAAAGTCTCTGCCAAGCGGTGAGCCTCAGCCGAAAAGACGGCGATTTCCTCGGCCCATTGTCGATCTGCGACGTGCACAATCAGCGGATTGTAGAGCGGGCGCCCTTTGGCAGAAAAGATACCAGCCACAGCACGCGAGTTGCGCGCATCGGCGCCCAATCCGTAGACGGTCTCAGTCGGAAATCCCACCAGACCTCCTCCACGCAAAATTTTGGCCGCCTCGGCTATGGCTTTGTCAGTGGCCGGCACAGCGCGCTTCTTAGACACCACAATTCTCTGATATCAAGAGCTGGCGTGCGCCGAACTGGCTTTTCGCAACTCAAAACTCGACATATGCTCAATCAAAGTCGACCTCACTAAAACATTTGCGGACAGAGGGCAGCTCACTTCATGACATATAGTGCACCCGTTGATGACATTCTATTCGCGCTTGAAACAGCAGTCGATCTACCTTCGCTCCTAGAGCGTGGCGTGTACGAGGGCCTAGACATGGAGACTATACGCGCCGTCATTGGGGAAGCCGGACGCTTCGGCACGGATGTTCTGGATCCACTAAATCAGCTCGGCGATCAAGTCGGTTCACATCTCGTAAACGGTCATGTCAAGACACCTGATGGCTGGAAAGACGCCTATCGCCAATTCTGTGAAGCAGGTTGGAACGCGCTTCCCGGGCCGGCGGCGTACGGCGGTCAAGAGTTGCCCGAGACCTTAGCAGTCGCCGTCACCGAAATCTGGAATGCAGCAAATCTTTCGTTCAGCTTGTGTCCGCTTCTGACACAGAGTGCGGTTGCGGCACTACAATCTCATGGTTCGGATGAACTGAAAGCATTGTACCTGCCTCATTTGGTTTCCGGACGATGGCCGGGCACCATGAACCTGACCGAGCCGCACTGCGGCTCCGACCTCGCTGCTCTAAGAACACGAGCGGCAAAACAGGAAGACGGCACGTACCGCCTGTTTGGAACGAAAATCTTTATTACCTACGGCGACCACGACTTGGCCGAGAACGTCGTGCACATGGTTTTGGCACGAACAGACGACGCGCCGCCTGGCACGCGCGGGATCTCACTATTCTTGGTACCCAAGTTTCTCGTCAAAACCGACGGGACCCTGGGGGCACGCAACGACGTCATTACCGCCGGGGTTGAACATAAACTCGGTATCCATGCAAGTCCGACGTGCACGTTGAAATACGGTGAAACGAATGGCGCCGTAGCCTTCCTCGTAGGTGAAGAGAACCGTGGATTAAACATCATGTTCATCATGATGAACGCCGCGCGATTGGCAGTTGGCATGCAGGGCGTCGCAATTGCCGAGCGGGCTACACAACGCGCTGTGGCGTACGCCCAAGAGCGAAAACAGGGACGTGGTCCCACCGCCAAGTCCGGCGAGATGAGCCCGATCATTGAACACCCAGATGTTCGACGCTCTTTAATGACGATGAAATCATTTGTCCGTGCCGCGCGCGCCATTTGCCTAGTGACCGCGCGCGAAATCGACTTAATGCACCTCGGTGAAACCGCAGAAATTCGCGAACGCGCCGCTGCGATATCTGCGCTCTTGACGCCAGTTGCCAAGTCTTTCTGCACAGATGTAGGCGTGGAAGTTGCCTCGATGGGCATCCAGATTCACGGCGGAATGGGCTACATGGAGGAAACCGGCGCGGCGCAGTATTATAGGGACGCTCGCATATTACCGATCTACGAAGGCACCAATGGAATTCAGGCCATCGATTTGGTGACGCGCAAACTGCCATTGTTGGACGGTGGTGTGGTCCGCGAATTCATCGCTGATTTGCAGGACACGGTAGATGAAATTCGCTCGTCCAATCGACCGGAGTTCGGTCATATGGGCGAGCGCTTGAGCGATGCCGTAATTGCGCTCAGAGAAACAAGTGAGTACTTGATGAAGCAATTGCAATCGAATCCAGAGGCGGCATTGGCAGGTGCTGATCAATATTTACGTCTATTCGGCTTGGCGACGGGCGGCACCTATCTGGCTCGTGGTGCTATTGCTGCTGTGCGTGATGACGCATCCTCGAACGGTCGAGCGAGCGGCGTCGCTTCTGCACGATTTTTTGCCGAACACCTTTTGGTTGCGGCTCCCGCTCACGCCAAAGCCATTATTACTGGTTCAGAGGGGTTGGCAGCAATCACTCCCGACCTTCTGGCGAATTAGAAGTCGGCCGGCCTAGGCTGCTACTCCTAGGCTCCGCTAACCTGGAAGGCAGTGCCTGAAACGCGCCGGGGAACTGGCAGACTGTTGGAACTTCAATACACCAGACGCAAACTTCAAGACTCCAGTGAGAGAATGCCTGATGACAACGGCACTAATAACACATCCCTGTTTTGTTAATCACGACACCGGCCATGGTCACCCCGAGCGGGCAGACAGAATGCGTGCCCTAGATAACGCCTTTGCAGAACCGGCATTCTCAACTCTCATTCGCGAGGAAGCCCCTTTGCGTGAAGACTTGGAAGCCGCTATTATTCGAGCTCATCCCCAGAACTACTATGACGCGATATTGGCTGCTGACCCTGGCCCCAATGGCCATTCCCGGCACCTCGATGGTGACACTGTTATGTCACCCGGTTCTCTGGAAGCCGTACGTCGTGCAGTAGGTGCCGGTCTCCGCGCAGTCGACCGCGTAGTTGACAAATCCGACGCTGTCACCAACGCCTTCTGTCAGGTCCGCCCGCCGGGGCATCACGCAGAAAGAGCAACCGCGATGGGGTTTTGTGTCTTCAACAGTGTCGCGGTGAGCGCACTCTATGCCAAGGCACACTATGGCTTGGACCGAGTTGCCATCGTCGATTTCGATGTCCATCATGGTAACGGCACCCAGGACATTTTTTGGGCCAATAAAGACGTCTTCTTTGGTTCAACACATCAGATGCCACTTTATCCTGGCTCTGGGGCCGTGAGTGAGACTGGCAACGGAAACATCTACAATGCGCCACTCCGCCCGGGGGATGATGGTGAAGCCTTCAAAGAGGCTTTCAACTCGCGCATCCTAGTCAACCTCGAGGCCTTCAAGCCAAACCTCATCCTCGTATCCGCCGGTTTTGATGCGCATGAAGCTGATCCGTTAGCAAACTTGAATCTCGTTGAATCGGATTTTGCTTGGGCCACGCAGTGCTTAATCGACGTCGCTGATCGTTTCGCTGATGGGAGAATAGTATCTATGCTGGAAGGTGGCTACGACCTCGTCGGGCTAGCGAATTCTGCTGCAATGCATGTCAAAACGCTTATGAGCGTATGACTTAAAACGACAACATTCTAAATAAAAAGTGGACAACCAAATGGCCCGCACATCCACAAAACATGCCGACATCAAAGAGTTTAGTTTCGAGCGTGCCCTCAAGGAATTGGAAGCTATCGTTGGGCGCTTGGAAAAGGGCGACGTTGATCTGGAAGACAGCATCGCAATTTATGAGAGAGGTGAGGCCTTAAGGGAACACTGTGGTCGGCTTCTTCAACAGGCGGAAGCCAAAGTCGAGAAACTTACCCTCAACTCTGACGGTGCTCCGGTCAGCACTGCGCCTCTGGACACTTAGACCACGCCGCGAATTGAAAGGTTCGCGATACTAATATTCTGCAAGATCCATGCTGATGGTCCATCCACTGTTCCGCTCCAACGAATTCGCGGTGTCCCCAACTCATGTGCTTTCCTGCCCTCTTTACGTAAGTATTTCCGCCGTATCTGACACCTTTTCGGGAGCCGATTGGCTGGGGGGGGCTCCAAAAAACAGATGCGCGAAGCCAGCCCAGCCCCCCCTTCCCGTGTGAGACACCTCGATGGCAAACAGTCCGCTGACGACGATGACCATAAGAATCCAGCGCATATTCGCCCCTTGATGGACTGATCTTTGGTAGTCCAGTGCGAGCGTTGCCCGCATACAATGTCTATTTCACCCGCTATCGCTCTTTCCCGGATCCACACGAATCCCTGAAATTGCGATATCCGATGATCTCGCAATGAAAGTTAACGTTTCGTGAACGATCTCTTCTGCTCGGCCACCGCGCTGTTTCGACCCTTTTATTCAACACTACGACCGTTTATTCTCTGCGACTGCAAGGAAGGGTCGTCACCCACTTCAGGTCATTGGCACCAATTGTGAGCACGGTCGTAGTTTCCGGTTACAAGCTCCGGTTATTGACGCTAGTTGATACGGAGCAGAACGAGAGTTTCTCGGACGAGTGATTCAAAGTGCGGGCGTGCCCAAACGTGGAATAATAAAAAGCGACAAACTATGAGTGATACGCCTCTTTTGGATACGATCACGAAGCCAAGCGATTTGCGTCGTATTGATGCCGGCCATCTTCGTCAGCTCGCCGATGAACTCCGGACTGCGACCATTGAGGCAGTATCGCATACTGGTGGCCACCTGGGTGCCGGTCTTGGCGTTGTAGAGCTCACGGTCGCCGTGCACTGGGTCTTTGATACACCGCGTGATCGCCTCGTGTGGGACGTTGGCCACCAATGCTACCCACACAAAATTCTTACTGGAAGACGGGATCGTATCCGGACACTCCGGCAAGGAGGCGGACTATCCGGATTTACAAAGCGGAGCGAAAGTCCATACGATCCATTTGGCGCGGCGCACTCATCTACATCCATATCCGCAAGCCTGGGAATGGCCGTTGCACGCGATCTTTCGGGCAAGAACAACAACGTAGTTGCTGTCATCGGTGATGGTGCCATGAGTGCGGGTATGGCCTACGAGGCAATCAATAATGCAGGCGCGCGCCACGAAAGATTGATCGTCATTCTGAATGACAACGACATGTCCATCGCACCGCCTACCGGCGCGCTGTCTCACTACCTCGCGCGTCTAACCTCGAGCGGCACGTATCTCTACGTCCGCGACATAGCCAAACAACTTGCAAAGCGATTACCCAAGAGCTGGGAGCGCCGGGCCGCCAGAGTGGAAGAGTATACTCGCCACCTTTGGCAGGGTGGCGCCTGGTTTGAAGAACTTGGATTCTATTATGTTGGCCCGATCGACGGTCACGATCTCGATCAACTCGTGCCGATCCTGCGGAATGTCCGGGACGCGAACCAGGGTCCGATACTGGTACATGTCGTCACGAAGAAGGGTAAGGGCTACCCACCAGCTGAGAATTCCGCTGATAAGTATCACGGTGTTAGCAAATTTGATGTCATCACAGGTGACCAGCACAAACCACCTCCCAACGCCCCCGCCTATACAAAGGTGTTTGCAGAAAGCCTTGTGAAAGAGGCACGCAAGGATGACAAGATCGTTGCGGTGACAGCAGCGATGCCGTCTGGAACGGGTCTTGACATCTTCAGCCAAGAATTTCCCGACCGCATGTTTGATGTTGGAATCGCGGAGCAACATGGAGTCACATTTGCTGCTGGCCTCGCCTCTGAGGGTTACAAACCATTTGCCGCAATCTACTCGACCTTCCTGCAACGCGCCTACGATCAAGTTGTGCATGATATTGCAATACAAAAACTGCCGGTCCGCTTCGCTATTGATCGTGCCGGATTGGTCGGAGCTGACGGTCCCACCCACGCTGGATCATTCGATATCGCCTACCTTGGCTGCTTGCCCAATTTCATCTTGATGGCCGCGGCTGACGAAGCGGAATTGCGCCATATGGTGGCAACCGCGGTCGAAATTGACGACCGTCCTTGCGCATTTCGATATGCGCGGGGCGAAGGCATAGGCATCGACATGCCCGAAGAAGGAGTACCACTTGAAATTGGACGGGGGCGCATCGTGCGTGAAGGAACCACGGTCGCCTTACTCTCACTCGGCACGCGGCTACAGGAAGCACAGCTTGCTGCGGAACAGCTAGCGAGCATGGGCCTGTCAACAACCGTAGCGGATGCCCGCTTTGCAAAACCACTTGACATTCAGTTGGTCAATGACCTCGCGAACAATCACGAAGTTCTGCTGACTATAGAGGAGGGATCTATTGGTGGTTTTGGCTCTTTTGTCCTCAACCATCTCTCCGCATGCGGTCGTCTAGATGCGGGTTTGCGCGTTCGCACAATGATGCTACCAGACACATTTATCGAGCACGATAAGCCTCAAAAAATGTATGCTGAGGCGGGCCTTACTTCGGATCATATTGTACAACGCGTTCTGTCGGCATTAGGCAAGGCTCCCGTCATCTCAGACGCCAATCGCGCCTAGTCGCGTAACCAAGGCCGGTCGGGCGGCCTCAATTCGGTTGCGAAACAATCGGGTTCGGCCTTGAACGAGACAACAAAATTGCATCGGCTTGATATTGCCCTACTCCATCGCGGTCTTGTCCGCTCACGCGCCCAAGCAAAAGACTTTATTCGCCGCGGGTTCGTCGAGGTCAATGGTCAACCTGCACGGAGACTGTCGGCCATTGTCACGCCTGATACTGCCATACGCGTATCAGAGGAAGCCCCTCATTACGTCTCGCGAGGCGCTGAAAAACTATTGCAGGGGCTCGAAGAGTTCGGAATGACCCCAAGCGGTCGAATCGCGCTGGACGTTGGCTCATCTACCGGTGGCTTTACTGAGATCTTGCTCTCGAAGGGAGCCAACCATGTCTTTGCCGTCGATGTTGGACGCGCTCAACTTCACGACAGTTTGCGGCGACGACCAGATGTGACGACGCTAGAAGGAACAGACATTCGAACGCTGTGCGCCAGCGAATTGCGCCATCCCATTGAAGCGATCACAATCGATGTTAGTTTCATTTCCCTTGCCAAGGTATTGCCATCCGTCTTTCGCCTTGCGGGAGCGAATTGCTGGATGATTGCGCTCATCAAACCTCAGTTCGAACTTGGCCCCAGTGCTGTTGGACGCGGCGGACAACTGCGTCCGGCAGCCGATACCACACGCGCCACTGAGGAAATACAATCCTTTGTTGCGGGCCAACCAGATTGGAACGTCAATGGTATCGTCGAGTCACCGATATTGGGCGGGGCCGGGAACCGAGAATTCCTCATTGCTGCGCAAAAATACTCATGACCGACCGAATCTTCACGATCAATCATATTGGAGGTAAGGGCGACGGGGTCGGCTTGATAAATGACCGGCACGTCTACGTCCCCTATGCTCTTCCCGGAGAGATTTGGGCCCAACGAACTGATGGATCGATCCACCTCATCTCGGCAAGCCCATCCCGCTCGACGGATAAATGCCCCCACTATAGGAGATGCGGCGGATGCATAGCGCAACATTTTCCGCGTCAGGCGTATGAAGATTGGAAAGTTGCACTCGTCAAGCAGGCTTTCGCACGCCGAGGAATTGAGATCGAGCCCGATCCGCTTGTTACTGTCCCACCAAGATCAAGGAGACGTGCTGCTTTGACTGCTATTACGTCTCGAGCCGGTGTTGTTCTCGGTTTTCACCGAGCGCGCAGCACGCAAATTGAAGACCTTGCCGACTGCGCAGTACTAGCACCCTCCATCACAGCTGCACTCGACGGCCTGCGCGAACTCATCACCTGTTTGGATTTTAGAAACGCGCCCCTCCGTATAAGACTCCTCGTCACCAACGAAGGCCTTGACATCGAAATTTCTGGGATGACGCAGACGGTATCTGCGCCAAAGCTCTCGCGTCTTGCCGAACTCGCTGTCAATAATGGATTTGCCCGCCTGACACTCGACGGGCAAACCGTTTTGCAGCGCGACCAACCGCACCTCGCAATGAGCGGTGTCTCGATTCCGTTGTCTAGCTCGCGATTTGTACAGGCCGTCGCCGCAGCGGAAAATGCGATGGTTGACCGAGTGCTGGCGGCTTGTGACGACGCCAAGGAGGCCGCCGACTTGTTCTGCGGCGTTGGCACATTCACATTTGCGCTGGCTCGTAAGAAAAAAGTTCATGCAGTTGATGGAGATGGCGATGCGTTGAATGCCCTGAAACACGCGCGAGACAGGGCCACGGGTCTCAAACCGATCACCACTCAGCATCGGGACCTGTTTCGCGAACCACTATCGCGCAACGAGCTCAATCCGTTTGCGTTTGTCGTCTTTGACCCGCCGCGGTCAGGAGCAAGGGCGCAAGCGCTGCAGTTGGCCGAATCGCAAGTGGAGACCATTGTCGCAATATCCTGCCAACCCGGTACTCTGGCGCGTGACAGCCGTATCCTTGTCGACGGTGGTTACGAGTTGGAGACCGTAACACCGATCGACCAGTTTCAATTCAGCTCTCACATTGAGACCGTCGCGGTCTTTCGCAAACACAAGACACGAAAACAGCACCCTAGAAGGGCAGCAAGTTGAGTTATGATAGCACTCATCTGCCATTGAATGAGTAGATCTTTAACCGTCAGAGGGTAGCGCAATTGTCAGTTTACCCCGCTGGGTGAGACGTATAACCTCAACCTGGTTCATAAGGTGTCTCCAGGAGTTTTTCTCAATGAAGAAAGCAGTTCTGCTTCCAATCTTGCTCGGCGCCATGGCGTCGTTCGGACAATCTGCGTTGGCTGATCCGCTCGATGATGCCATTAAGGCACGGCGTTCTTTTTATCAGGTGGTACTCTTCAACGCCGCCCCCCTCTTCGGCATGGCCAAAGGCAAGTTACCGTACGACGCAAAATCCGCCCAAACTTACGCCGATAACCTTAAAGCACTTGCCGAACTCGACAATTCCGCAATGTGGCCGAAGGGTTCGGACAACGTTGCCAAGGCTGGCAAGACGCGTGCAAAACCGGAATTATGGTCCGAGTATCCTAAGGTTGTTGCAGCAGCAAAGGCCTGGAAGAAAGCCATCGGAGAATTATCAGGTGATGCGGATGATGGTCTCAACGACCTTCGACCCAAAGTCGCGGCACTCGGCGAAGCCTGCAGCGGCTGCCACAAGCCATTTCGCGCCAAAGAGTTCTAGAAAGGGCAGATTGCGCCGAAGATTATGAACAACAATCAATCTAGGCAGCCTCCGGCCGGGTTCGTCCGCGTCCGCCTCTGGGACCTTCCAACCCGGCTGTTCCACTGGCTTCTTGCCATTTGTGTCGGTGTCGGCTGGTGGCTCGGCGACAATCGCAGCTTTACGACGATCGAGTACCACTTCTATCTTGGCTATTGCATCATCGGCCTCCTGCTTTTTCGACTGCTTTGGGGGATCATTGGCCCCCGTAATGTGCGTTTGACAGCATTGGTACCGACCCCGGCAGCCGTTTTGCGATATGCACGGACCGTGCCGGACCGAAGTCCTAGCGGCACACCTGGTCACAATCCTTTGGGAGCACTCTCCGTATCGGCGATGCTGTTATCCATGATCGTACAAGTTGCTAGCGGGTTATTTGCGGAAGATGATGGACTGTTTGCTGCCGGGCCCCTCTCTGTCTATGCACCCGGATGGCTAGTGCTGCGAATGAACTCTATTCACAGCTTCAACTCGAATATTCTGTTGGCTCTGATTGCACTTCACGTCTCGGCGGCACTATTTTACCTCATCTGGAAACGCGAGAACCTGATCAGTGCCATGGTAACCGGTTTAAAGTTGGTCCGCGCGAATACGTCTTCGTCAGACCGAGACGCCAACGAAGACGTTGGCCGGGTCTAGCCGGTCCTTTAGCTCTCTTTAGGCCCGCTTGTTGCGCGAATTGTTCCCATTATGCTGCTCGGACGCGTGGGAATATCAGCCGACTATTCTGCGATCCACACATGCCGGATCAGGCCCCGTTAATCTAGTGAACAACCATAAATTCGTTGGAGACTCGTTGCCCTATAATGCTGGGTCTCAAATACTGGGTCTTAGTGTCGATCAGTCCAGCGGCGCGATGGAAAGCCTGATGACTACTCACCAGAGCAAACAAGATTATCTAAAATATCTGGCAATTGTCTTTGTCACGTTGACTGTTGCTGCTCTGTTTGTCACCATGATCCAAAGTTTTCTGGTAGCGCTTTTTCTAGCTGCCGTGTTCAGCGCTCTCGCCCACCCTTTTTATAGGTATATCAACTCCGCCGTTGGTGAGCGTCCGGGCTGGGCCGCCGCACTGACCTTGCTTTTCATTTCCCTGGCTCTCCTTATCCCGGGTATCGCGCTCTTGATTATGGTTGCTCAACAAGCGCAGGATATCGCCCAGCACGCGATCCCTTGGATTGAACGAGAATTCTTAACCTCCCCCAATGCCGAAATTGAAATTCCTGACTGGGTTCCATTGCGTGAGCAAATTCGTGACTGGCTTCCCAACATCACAGCCAAACTCGGTGAGATCCTCAGTCAGGTCGGAGCCAGCGTGGCCCAAGCGGTTTCAGCCATTACCTCAAGCGCGGCTGGATTTTTCCTAAACCTCTTCGTTCTGCTCTATGCAATGTTCTACTTCTTAACGAATGGTCCAGATTTGTTGAAAGACTTGAAGGTATCCGCCACTGCGTTGGCAGGCGTACAAGATCGTGTCTTTCAAAGAGCAGTTGTGGTTACGCGTGCGACTCTCAAAGGAACACTCATTATTGGAATTGTACAAGGTCTCTTAGGTGGGATCGGATTCGCAGTCTTTGGCGTCGGGGCCGCGGCCTTTTGGGGCGCCGTCATGGCCATAGCATCGATGTTGCCGGTCGTCGGCACCTCCCTAATTTGGGTACCCGCCGTCGTATATCTATTCGCCACAGGCGATACGACAGCGGCCATCGGTCTAGCCCTCTGGTCCGCGGTAGTCGTCAGCAACATAGATAATGTTTTACGTCCAGTCCTGGTCGGTGGAGACACGGCCATGCCAGACCTTGTCATCCTCATTAGTACTTTTGGCGGCTTATCAATGTTTGGAGCGGCCGGGCTCATATTGGGACCGGTGGTCGCCGCCGTTTTTTTTACTATGCTCGACATAGCGAGCAATACTTTTAGTCATGATTCGATAGAGACGCACTCTCCACAGGCCCCTTCAGAGACTGACGCCGCTCAGGAGACTCTTATCGACGCTGAAGGCCAGACCATGAACCCATCCGGCAGCCTTCCCCCAGCGGAGACAGAACACCAAGGCCTATTTGATGTCAGCTTAACATCGGCACAGAGAAAGGAGCTCGCAGAAATCGCCTCAGAATTGCAAAAAACGAAAGTCAGAAGCAAATTAGCTTAGCTTTGATAAATTGGATATGAGCCTTGCCTTGCCTTGCTCTTGGCTCCACCAATACGCCGCAAAAAACTAGTATTCACCTAGTCTAGGCTTTTTTCGACCGCATCACATTTGTTAGCGTGGTGATTGCAGGGGCAAGCAGCGCCGGCGACAAAGCCCCAATGGGATCCGATGCAACTTTTGATACTGTCGCACCAATCGTTTGAACGTCGTCGCGTATCTGAGCGAGCTGCGCCTGAACCGCGGTTGCTTCCTGCTCGATTTCTGTAACGGCAGCGTCGCGGAACTATCGGATCATCTCTGTTTCTCGCGGCATCGTGAGAGACTGCGCAGCAACCGCAGATACTGCTGCGATGAGCAAATCGATAACTCCAACACCCAACGCCGCTACTGCGTTCCCATAGTGAACCGCAAGCCAGTAAAAGCCAGCAATGTTGAACATGACAATTGCCAATAGAGCGAACACTCCAGAAATTGCCAAGATGGCCAACTGCCGTGATGACCGCCTCCATTCGGCTTCTGCCAATAGTCGTTCCGACCGCCATAAAATCGAAAAGTTACGCGTCAGGGAACTCATGACCCTCATTCCACCTTTAAGTCGACAGCCTGCCAATCACGATGCCTAGCAGCAATGCTGCACCTATCGCCGCGACGGGGTTGGCGGAGATATCCGCTTCAACCGTCTCCATGAATTCGCGAATAGCCTTGTCGATATCTTGAGTCTGCCCCGGAGGGTTTCGACTATGGCCAGTTTCACCTCGGTCCAGCAAATCGTCGCCCTCGCCCTCGCCCTCGCCGTCCACTCCGGAAGCGAGAGAATGACGTGACTGAGCGGCTTTCAGCGATTCGATATCTGCTCGCAATGAAGCCAACTCCTTTGCGAGGTCACTATCTCCTGGCATGCTTCTAATTCCGTCTGAGCAATATTGCAGTAGCTCCGCCAAGCGCTTGAACGAGATCAGCAGACATTGCCTGCCCATCCGTCCAACCCACTTGATATAGTACTGAATACGGTCGGCTGATTGCACAACCTCTTCGGATTTAGTTAATGTGAGTCATAGCCCCACAAGCGATCTCACCGACATAGGCCACCTCGACGAGTCGAGAATTAGAGTGGACAGCCCATTGCATCCGCCAAACCATGAAAACTATCGCTTGTGACGTCCCAGGCTTCGTCGGCAGCCCTATCTTGGAGCTGATTGGAACCGAATTCTTGGGGCCGGACAACAAATGCCGTACGATAGCCCTCGCCGGCGGCAGCACGCAAATCATCGTTGTGTGCGGCGACCATCATACACTGCGATGGTTCGAGGAGCAGAGCCGCCGCTGTCTGCTGGTAAGCCTCCGATTGCGGCTTATATGCGCGCGCTATTTCAGCCCCTAGAATAGCGTCCCATGGCAGACCGCCATACTTAGCCAGGCGGGTCATCAAACCAATGTTGCCATTGGAAAGTGTCGCAATAATGTATCGCTTCTTGAGACGTTTTAGTCCGTCGACAACATCCGGCCAGGGTGTCAATCGATGCCAAATACTCACTAGATATTCAGTTTCATCAGCAGTCAGATTGGACACACCTGCTTCACCCAAAAGCTTGATGAGACTCTCTCGATGGAGATCGTCAAGTAGAGTGAAGACCCGACGACCCGCTCGGCATTCTTCCATCGATGGTTGATAAAGACCGCGCCAACGATCCGCAAATGCTTCCCAATCCACGTCGGCAATGCCCCGCCCATGTCCAAAAGCTGATAACTGGCGAATGCAGCTCGATCGCCAATCGACAACCGTTCCAAAGACATCGAATAGAAGAGCTTGCACGTTCTCAGTGGATCGCATTTTTGCCCTCATCGTCGCTAGAGCCGACCAGCTTGCTAAGCGCAGTCACCTTGGGCCATTTTGTGCGCGATCACGCAAGAAATGATCGGCGAGTACCAACGCCAGCATCGCTTCGCCTACTGGAACCGCTCGTATGCCAACACACGGATCATGTCGTCCGCGTGTCATAATGTCCACCTGATCACCGAAGCGATCTATTGTTCTACGCTGAGTCAAAATAGATGACGTAGGTTTTACCGCAAATCGTGCGACGATCGGCTGACCGGTCGAAATTCCTCCGAGAACCCCTCCAGCATGATTGCTTAGAAAGAGAACCTCGCCATCGTTTCCAACGCGGATTTCGTCGGCATTTTCTTCACCGCTTAGTTCAGCCGCCGAAAAACCATCGCCAATTTCGACGCCCTTGACAGCATTGATGCTCATGAGCGCGCTTGCAATCTCTTGGTCGAGTTTGCCGTAAATTGGCGCCCCCAACCCGGCTGGCACACCCTCGGCGATGACTTCGACTATTGCACCGACCGAAGACCCACGCTTTCGCACGGCATCCAAGTACGTGGCCCAGCGGACGGCCGCCACGGAGTCAGGACAGAAGAACGGGTTAGTACCTACAGTGCTCCAGTCCCAATTCTCACGATCGATCTTGTCGGTGCCTATTTGTATTAATGCCCCCCGGATTGTTACGCTATCGAGGACCTTTCGTGCCACGGCCCCTGCCGCAACGCGCATGGCCGTTTCTCGCGCTGATGACCGACCTCCACCGCGGTAATCCCGCAGGCCATATTTTCGGTCGTACGTAAAATCCGCGTGTCCAGGCCGGAAGGCCGTCTTGATATCACCATAGTCCTTTGAGCGCTGATCTACATTTTCAATAGCAACTGCAATCGGTGTCCCGGTGGTGACCTGCTCCCCCGCATCATTAGGAAATACCCCGGACAAAATTCGCGCTAGGTCCGGCTCGCGCCTCTGGGTGGTATAACGCGATTGACCAGGCCGGCGCTGATCCAAGTAGTATTGGATATCCTCTTCTTGCAAGGGGAGCCCTGGTGGACATCCATCAACGACGCATCCGATCGCGCGACCGTGGCTTTCGCCCCAAGTCGTCATGCGAAATAGATGGCCAAATGTGTTGTGTGACATGACGGCAATCACTTCGATGTTGCGTTCGCAGTGCCAGATGATTTGGGCGATACGCACCCACAACTGGAATTATGTCAAGTGAGTCTAAAATGTCAGATCCTGTAACAAAGTTCCAAGCTACGTTACGGTTTGGCGTGACAATTCCAGCGAACGCAGCATAACTCTGAGTGAGTATCGCGTGAGCTCAGTGTACCCGATTGAAGGTCGCACTGGAATTGATAGCCGGGGACGAATTATTGAATGACGCGCGAGAAATTCGAAACGTTCGGTTGGTTGTGATTATCGGACAACGCCGTGAGACGACTATCTCATGCTCGCAAGAAATTGTTCATGCTACGTCCTTAGCAGAGCATTCGCGCAGTGTCTTTCGGACAATTGTGCGAACAAATCTAAAAGCGGACCGTTCAGAAAACCAAATGGTCTGCGGAAGGCTGACGCTCTAGGACTGAGCATCCTTGGAGCCAATGTCGCAATCTCATCTGTTGAGTCGAGAGAGCCGGGTTGCCGCTAGCCCGGCTCTCTTACATTCTTGACTGCTACTTTGGTTGCTATCAAGCGATTATTAAGACCACGACATCTCTCCGTTGCGCAGTATGAGCACTTTGTTCTGAGGAACTGACAATTCGGTGACCTCGGTCGGATCAATATCAAGCACAGATCCACGCAGCACTCGGCTAACGCCACCATGCGATACGACGACGGCATCTTGTCGGCGTTCGAATAGCCATTGCCCGGCACGCTCGCTCAGATCAGCGTAACTTTCGCCTCCCTCGGGCCGCCAATGATAGGGGTTTGCCTGACGCTCCATACACCCCTCGGGATCATGGTTCACAATGTCTGTCCAATACTGTCCTTGCCAGGTGCCGAAGTGTATTTCCTTCAGACGATCATCGGTCTCATACTCTTTTGTAGGCAGCCCCAGCGTATCGCGGACAATCTCCATTGTCTCACGACAGCGCGTCAACGGGCTGGCAAAAAAATCCATATCCGCCACTTGCGAGCGCATACTTTTGAGCACGGCACCATTACGTGTCGCTTGCTGACGGCCAGTATGGTTCAGGTAGGTATCGATCTGACCCTGAATTCTACGAGTTCGGTTCCACTCGGTTTGGCCATGACGGATGAAATAGATCGTTATACCAACTTGCATGCACCTTGAACCTGATTTCTTTTATTGAAACAGACGTGTTGAAGCCGAAGCACCCGGCGATTGGCGCTCTCCAACACAGACATAGTTCAACAAGTACCAGTGCGGGTCAAATCGAAAGCAACATGACGGTGGACGGCACCGTTTTCAGCGCGAGTAACAAAGTCCAGCACATCGCTTGCTGCCGGCACAGCTTGCGCCAGGAAGAAATCAGATGTGGTGTGGTGGTTCCATCAACGAGGTCGCCCGGCAGAAGGCGATCTTTGGCATCAATCGATGCTTGCGAAAAAATTTTTCGGTTCAATGTTGCGGGTTGCGCGCACTAAACAGGTTTGGCTTGACGGCTTGCGACCTCTCTGGTTCTTGTCTGAGCCAACGAATTCTTTCGGAGCGCAAGTGCCCCGGCAGGTCCGCTGGCGGATGTCGCCGAGCGGATGTCGCCAGAAGCAACGAGCCGACCACCTTCAATTCGCAAGGCGAGCTCGGCAGAGGGTCACCGATAACGGGCCATGGCAAATGCGAGCGTCGCTTATTCCTTGAAGGACTTCGGATCGTACACAGTCGGCGGCCGGCAAGTTGTGATCCAAGATCGGCCGACACAGGACGTCTGGTTTACGCCCTCGGTGCGGTTCACCTACGATCCAAACGGCGTTTATGCCATCGAACATGCCTACGTCCAATACTACGTCCCGGCAGCCCGCAACACGTCGCCGCCAGTTCTTTTATTGCACGGCGGTGGCATGACAGGAACAACTTGGGAAACAACGCCAGATGGACGTCCCGGATGGCTACACCTCTTACTGCAACAAGGTTTTGAAGTTCACGTAGTTGATAGTGTGGAGCGCGGACGAGCCGGATGGTGTGCCGTCGAAGGCGTCTGGTCCGGTACTGCCTTGCAACGCACTTTGCAGGAAGCTTGGCGGCTTTTTCGTATTGGTCGGCACCAAGATTTCTCTTCACGTATTCCCTTTACCGGTCAGCGATTCCCGGCAACAGCCTTTGACACCTTCTCCCGTAGCTTCGTGCCGAGATGGACAACCACAACGGCACCTGCGAGCGCAGCGATTTCAGCCCTTATTCGTCGCGTCGGAGAGGCGATCGTCGTTTGCCATAGCCAAGGTGCCCAAATTGCCTTTGGGATCGAACGCAGCGAGATTGACAGTATCCGCGCGATCGTTGCGGTTGAGCCTTCCGGGTTTCCAGCGCACAGCGACGACTGGTCGCAAACCCCAATATTGCTGATGTATGGTGATTTCCACGGGGCAGCAAAAAGTGATCCCAATCTCCTCGACATGGGCAATGCCTGGCTCCGGACTAGTCCCGCAAAGACACGCCATGTGACGAAGCTCTGGTTGCCCGACGCAGGTGTTGTCGGAAATAGTCACATGATGATGATGGATACGAATTCTGACGATGTCCTGAAACATGCCATTGCATGGCTTGACACCCTTCATGTCTAACGCTTTGAAACAACATTCCCCCAAGTCACGACGTGCCATGACCGAACGAAGCGAGTGATGAGGCGAAAGAAGGGGCAGCCCGCCCAGAACCGCCGAGAACCGTCGCGAACCATCGCATTGGGGTAAAGACAGCTCCGAACGACAAATCGCCGTCGGTCCCGCACTAGCTCGCCAAGGTTGCACAGGCATGACAATGATTGGGGCGCACCCAATGGTAACCCGATGCCTGTGGAAAAAATACTGCGTGCCTCGAACCACTGTTCAATCGAACGGATAGCGCGGCGGGAACAGATCGCCAAGCGTCAGCGCGACGTATACAGCAACAGGTGACCGCTCTTGAATAGCGCCTTGAAGGCCATGCCTGGGCAAATGTGGCGCCCGCGTGTCAATTTGTAGTATCTCGGCGCATCAACGCCCCGATCCTGCCACATATTTTCCGCAGCACGCCCAAACTAACGCCTTCGTTCAAAGGCTATTTATTACACGATGATACAATCCATTAACTGTCCATCGAGTAAAGGTTGGACGCATCAATATTCGTAATGCTGGGACATCGCTAATCAAACACAAGAACGAACGAGGAACACGGGCTACATGCGTAATCGAGAAAGGGCTTCGATGAAGTGGATGGGTGGGAGCGCCATCATACTTTGTCTTGCTGCAATGCAGTCGTCTGTGCTCGCAGCAAGTCGCATTCCACAGGTCCTACTCACCCAGTACAATCAACCTGAGGCCTGCCTTACGCCGGGACGATTGATGGCCTTCGTCCGATCCCGCAATCCAAACTTACGAGAGCGCTTTTCCGACATCGCCGTGCACTATGCACGACATGGGCAGGAATTGAATATTCGTTGGGACTTCGCCTTTTTTCAAATGCTCTTGGAAACGGCCAGTCTCCGTTTCGGCGGTGATGTGAAGTGGCACCAGAACAACTTTGCTGGACTTGGTGCGACTGGAGGCGGTGTGCGCGGAGAGAATTTCAGGACTGTTTCCGATGGCGTTCGTGCACACCTCGAACACCTATTGATCTACGCTGGCGTTAGGGTCGAATCGCCGGTAGCAGAACGCACGAGGAAGGTTCAAGCCTGGAATATTCTGACGAAGTGGCGACGTAGCATCCGTGGTCCTGTCACCTATGGCCACATCGGCTCCAAGTGGGCGCCATCCGATCGCGACTATGCGCGGGACATATTGTCAGTCGCAAACGCTTTTCATACGCGCCAATGCAATTCTCCCGACCCCCAACCTGAGTTGCTGGCTCAGCTACAGGGACGCATCGAAGACAATGAACGGCCGAACGCGCGCCCCAGCCCAATCCAGACTGCTAATGGGTCGGATGTCTCCAGTCAGACGCAGACCGCACCACTCAAATCCCGGATTTCCTCCCGCGTATCGCTCGGCGCCTCCACCGTCTATCGTCGCGGGGAACGTGGTGCACGCCAAGAAATGGCGGATACCAAGCAGGACACGGTTCTGCAGGCCGATGTTCGCCGCGAACTGCCCTCAGATCTGAAGATCTTGAATGGCGCACCGCGCAACGGTGAAACGCAGGACCAATCCTCTCCAACCGCCCGAGCGCTAACGCCTCCGCCAACGTCGAAGAAAAGTCAACTCGCCGCACAAAAGCGTAGTCTCGAACAACTTGCCAGGGGCGTGGAACAA
This sequence comes from Hyphomicrobiaceae bacterium, assembly GCA_051009975.1. Lineage (GTDB taxonomy): Bacteria > Pseudomonadota > Alphaproteobacteria > Rhizobiales > Hyphomicrobiaceae > Tectiglobus. The sequence continues at coordinate 15,748 of JBPCWA010000130.1, read as the reverse complement.
AACGACCAAGTCACGAAAGATCAACGCGTCAAAGAGCAAAGCGTGGCCTCTGCAGCAGGGAGTCTCGCGTCTAAATTTGCCACTCCCTGGCTCAATCCGGCCACCCAACAACAAAATTCTGGTGGCGCGAGCACAAAAGCAGACAGCGGCCCCGCACAGTCTCATCAGAAACAACCGGATCCGACAAAGTGCCGCGTTTGGACGGCCAGCTACGGTGGCCAAAAGGCAATAATTATCAAATCAGCTGATCAATCACACGTGAACTACACCGTTCTGGATGTCAATTCTGGTCGGGAAAAACAAGAGGCCGACGCCTACATCTCAGCATACGCAAAAGGTGGCAAGAAGATCGCGGAATTTAAATCGCAAACTCTCGCGCTCGATCGCGCTTTCAAACTCTGCCCAGATAGCTGAAGCCCGAACGCGGATTGGCCACGTCTGCCGCCGGGCGCGGGACAGATCAAGGTACAATGTCTCTCGCGTGTTCAGCAACTCCCGCACCGTGACCTGCTGCTGCGACCTGGCGGCAATTCGGTCACAGTCTCTGGCTCAATATTCAAATTCCAGAATGGTTCCTCCCATGATCCTCGGAGCACCTACTAGACCAGTCCGATCCACCGGTTGCCAAGTGGCACGGTCCGCGACAGGGCAAACTATGCCGTCATTTGTCAGCTTAATTAGCACAGGTTGCCTTGCTGCGGGGCTCGCGCTCACCTGTGCCCATACGGCACGTGCATCGCCTCCACCTATACGACTTTCAGCGACGAACGTCGTCCCGAGGTGCGTCACGCCGGACCGACTGATGGCCTTCCTTAAATCTAGCAACAAACGCCTCTTGCCAACTTTCGCCAACATCGCTGACTGGTACAAGCACCACGGTAGGATATGGAAAGTTCGTTGGGATTACGCCTTTTATCAGATGCTCATAGAGACAAACTTCTTAAAATTTCGCGCTCCCAATGGTCGCCGGGGCGACGTAAGCCCGCGACAGAACAACTTCGCCGGAATCGGAACAACGGGTGGCGGCGTTCCTGGAAACAGTTTTGCTGATGTAAGCACCGGAGTTTTGGCTCAGATCCAGCATTTAGTCGTCTACTCGGGTGAATACATTCCCAAACCAGTAGCTCCCCGGACGAGACTGAAGCAAGACCTCATCCTGAGACTATCACGGCCGGTCGCCAAACGGCGACCTGGTACTGTTCAAGATGTATCAGGACGAGGGGCCGTCGATCGCAAAGACGGTCGATCAATCGAATACATCGCACGGCGTTACCGAAAACGATACTGCCGCGATGCGCAACGTAGTCCTATCAAGCCAAGCCCGACGTCCGTACAACACGCGTCTACAACAGACCAGTCTACGCTCCCGTCGGTGGGGCCAAAGGCTCACAGTACTCTCCCGCAATCATGCAAAGTCCAAGAAGCAAGTTTTGGTGGTCCCCGGTATCTGCTCATTCGATCCATGGATGGTCCCCATGTCCAACTCACCACTCTTGGGGTAAAGCAAGGTCAAGAAGATGAATTGGCGCGAAAGTTTATAGCAGATTTTAATGGCGGGAAGGGGCAGGCCATTGCTAGTTTTAGCTCCGAAACCGACGCTTTAAAACAGGCCCACCGGATGTGCAAAGATCTCGTTCGCTAAGGCTTAGTCTGTTGCAGCTGCAGGATCCTAAGCAGCCCGTTCGACGCCGCCCCCCCAAGTATGCACGGCAGACCAAATTGCACCTGTCCCAGGGCGCTAGCGGCGACGCATCCAACCGCCAGAGCGGTTTGTCCCGCTTGCCCCCACCACGACCATTTGCGGTACCTACCGGGCCCAGATTTCTTTAGTTCTTCGATTGCCAATAGTGTCTTCTGACGCAGCTTCGATACTTCGAAATTCTCGGCGGCGACAACGATCTCGCGTAACTGTTGCTTGATACCATCTGGTTGATGAGACTGCTCTGCACGCAAGAAATCCAGCAAATATTTGTCACGTGAAGCATTGGTCGCCAACGTCCACTTTGCCATGCTAGCTACAGTGAGCCGCTCCACATCGTTTTCTTCTTTCGCCCATTGCAGAGCCGAAATCACTTTCAGAGCGGCGTAATAAGAACCAGTTGCAAAATAGTACCCCCACCAGGCGTCTAGAACCTGCGGGCCATCTTCGAGCGACATTTCCGCTAATGTTTTCGCGTCGCCATAAAGGTACTTTGTCAACATGACTTTGCGCGCTGGCATCCGTTCTGCCAATCCTTGAAGAAGATTTTTCCATCGCGGCAACCCCGAGTAGGCCAATCCCCGGATAATGATTATCTGGTACTCGGGGCGCAGCGGGAACATTGCCTCCGCAATCTTCTTTGCGTTGACTTGGTTATCGGCCAGAACTCCGCCAACGAAACCAAAGTAGACGCCCGTGCGCTGATCGTCGCGCAACAGACCTAATCGGCCCAGAGATTTGACCACGTCGGGTAGATAATCAGGATTTGGATCGTCCCGATAAGTGCTCATCCAATGCAAAACTTGATCTTGGTTCACGAACCGCGTGCCTAGCTCGCCGTCATGAGTTGTCTGGCGCGTATCAGACGCCTCGCGCGTATATGATGACTCGCGCACAAGCGACGTTGCCTGCAGAGCCGTGCTCCACACGCCAAGATACAACGACACCACAACCAAATTTGCTGCGATCCCAGACGGGAACCTCCTCATCTCACTCATGTTCTACACCGGCTGCTGGCTGATCAGTTCATGTCTCACCGACAATCCACTACACTCTCAACTCATTTGACGATTTCAAGGTAGCGATGGGGCTGAAGCGTGACATAGCGCCGACGATCGCTTGACGTGTATTGTTGATCCTCCAAAGTACAGCCTATGACACCAGAGCCAGCCAAGATCCAGTTCGCCGATTCACTGTCCGGTGAAACGCAACAAACTACCGGGCCAGACGTCGTTGCCCGATACCTGAAAACGCTACCAAACGCACCTGGTGTCTATCGCATGCTGAATACTGCTGGCGAAGTCATCTATGTCGGCAAAGCTCGGTCTCTCAGATCCCGGGTATCCAACTATGCACGTCTTGGGGGACATACGAATCGGATCGCCCGCATGATAGCTGTTACAGCATCGATGGAATTCGTAACCGTGGGTACAGAGGCTGAAGCACTGTTGTTGGAAGCCAATCTGATTAAACGCTTTCGACCGCGGTTCAACGTCCTCATGCGCGATGATAAGTCGTTCCCGTATATTCGCATCGCCCGCGACCATCCTGCTCCCCGTATTTTGAAGCACCGTGGTGCGCGCACGGCCAATGACAACTACTTTGGCCCATTCGCTTCTGCTGGAGCCGTGGACCGCACGATCAATATGTTGCAGCGCGCCTTTCTTCTGCGAACGTGCTCAGATAGTGTCTACGAAAGTCGGACGCGCCCATGTCTCCTCTACCAAATCAAGCGTTGCGCTGGACCATGCACCTCCGAGATTAGCGAAACCGACTACGGAGCTCTAGTCGACGAGGCCGTGCGGTTCTTACGCGGCGAAAGTCAAAATGTACGCCGTCTGTACCAATCCCTTATGCAAGAGGCCTCGGACGCGCTCGATTTTGAGCGCGCGGCCAAATATCGAAACCGCCTGTGGGCGCTGGCACATGTCACATCAGACCAGTCCATAAACGCAAACGGCGTTGAAGAAGCAGATATTTTTGCGGCTCATCAGGAAGGCGGTCAGACCTGTATCCAAGTCTTCTTTTTCCGCTCCTCTCAAAACTGGGGAAACCGGGCGTACTATCCTAAAGCGGACCGAAGTCTCGCAGTCGAAGAAGTTCTGGAGAGCTTTGTCGCCCAGTTTTATGATGACAAACCAGTACCGCGGGTCATTCTCTTGTCGCACGATGTCCAAAACCGAGAGCTAATGGCCGAAGCTCTGACAACAAAATCGCAACGCAAAGTGGCGATCGAAATACCTCAGCGCGGCACCAAAGCCGCTATAGTGAGCCACGCCCAACAAAATGCAAAAGAAGCGCTCGGACGCCGGATGGCAGAGCACTCCTCCCAGGCAGCCCTACTCAAGGCGACGGCCGAGCGTTTTGGACTTAAGCGTGTGCCACGCCGCATTGAAGTGTACGATAACAGCCATATTCAAGGTGATAGCGCCATCGGGGCAATGATCGTTGCTGGTCCGGAAGGGCTGGCAAAGAACCAATATAGAAAATTCAATATCAAGTCGGCTGACTCCACTTCCGGCGACGATTATGCCATGATGCGGGAGGTCCTGACGAGAAGACTGAAGCGCCTTGCAAATCAACCGGAAACGGAAGAAATCACTCAAGCGCCAGCACATGAACACGACAATCGATTTCCAGACCGGCCCGATTTGGTATTGATTGATGGGGGCAGCGGACAATTGAGTGTTGCGCTGTCCGTCGCCAACGAATTGGGTATACTCGACATCGCTTTTATCGGAGTTGCCAAAGGCCCGGATCGCGACGCTGGCCGAGAGCATTTCCACCTTCCGGGTCGAGACAAGTCACTTATGCTCGAGCCCCGCGATCCAGTATTGTACTTTCTCCAACGTCTGCGTGACGAAGCCCATAGGTTCGCTATTGGCGCTCATCGAGCCAAGCGTACCAAGAAAATCAGTGCAAATCCGTTGGACGAAATTCCTGGAATCGGTCCGACACGCAAACGAGCGTTGCTGAAACACTTCGGTTCAGCGAAAGCCGTCTCGCGTGCCGCCGTCGATGATCTCAAGATTGTCACAGGTATTTCCGCTGAGATGGCACAAAAGATCTACGACTTTTTTCACGACCGGTAAGCTCGATTAGGCCGTATCCGGCGGAAACAGGAGCGCCACAGTTTCACAATCGTTTTGGCAATTCTCAGTGAGGCCAATTCAGAAATGCAAGCCAATTGATCAGCGAATTCTTGCAAATGATGTGATAGTGTCACCTTTTTCACCATCGCATAGTTCCGCTCGGATCAGTCTATGTGCAATCTCTATTCAATGACAACGAACCGAGAGGCAGTCTTGCGTCTCTTTCGGGTCGGAGACAATAGGGCCGAGGCGTTTAAACCGGCGACTGCAATTTTTCCGTCGCAGGTAGCACCAGTAGTGCGCAATTCTGATGATGGGACACGTGAGCTGGTTCACATGTCGTGGGGCTTTGTTTTCCCACAAACGAGCAAAGCGGCCCGGCGGGTTACTAACGCTCGCGACGACAAGGTGCTGACGAGCAATTTTTGGCGTTCATCGTTCGAAGAGCGCCGTTGCTTGGTCCCCGTCACATCTTTTTGCGAGCCTAAAGGAAGAGCGCCAGCTTCTTGGCACTGGTTCGGTCTTGACAGAAACCGTTCGACTTTTGCCTTTGCCGGCATCTGGCGTTCGTTCAAGGGACATCTAAAACTCGACGCACCCCCCGTAGAAATCGAGACTTACGCTTTTCTCACGACGAGCCCCAATGAGTTAGTGCGTGAAGTACATCCAACCAGGATGCCAGCAATGCTGGTTGGGCAAGATGCGATGGATTGTTGGGTGGATGGCTCGACGGCGGATGCAACTGCATTAATTGCGCCTTACCCAGCTGACACGATGATGAAGGTGCAGGTGGGTCCAGATCGCGAAGACCGACATGGTGCCGGAGGAGAAACTGACGAATTGCGCCTCCTGTAGTGATGAACTACCGGGTGATACCACGTTGACGCTGTGCGTTTTGTCGAAATTCCCTTTCGTTTTGGCATTGCTGGCTATTCCAGCACTGCGCGCCCCTGCAAATCTGCAAAAGAATCAGAACCTGGAATAGTTGCGCACATGCACGAGAGAGCGCGACCCCACGGCCACGCTTCGCAAAAATCTGCATGCCACGCCGATGTTGCATCATCCCGAGCCCCTCGAATCAGCCAACATCGATCGTTACGAACGTGGGGGTCCAAATGAAACTCGGCAAATTGGCGTGTGCCTTGGTGATCACAGTGGCCTTGGCATCAGGATTGGCGTGGCTGGAGAATTCTGTTCCTCCGAACAGCAAATCGAACCCCACCCATCGAAAATACGTCCTTGCCGTGAGCTCCGGTACCGATCTTCGCATCGACTCAAGATTAGTGGTCACACCACGGAGCACCCTCTCGAATCAGCAACCAGTCTGCCGGCAAGTCTTCAATGTCTACTTTGCTCATGTTGGTGCGGTCTGCTCCAATGTCAAAAACTATTCGCGCCTGCGCCGTTAGTTCGCCTTAGAACCGCACAATCTATTTGAACAATTGGAATTAGAGAATCGCAGGAGACTCAATTCGTGACAAGTCTACTATGTCTTCCAATTAAAGCAGCTGCACTTTTTGTGCTTATCTGGCAGGTCAGTTTAGTACTTCCTTCGGCGTCGGCCGAAGCGCAAGGCTTCGACGCTTTGCGCGGCGCATGGCGTGGCACGGGACAATTGCGCCTCGCCAGCGGCAGAACTGAGCGCCTGCGCTGTCGTGCCTACTACAATCCAAAGGAATCAGGGCGACGACTCGGCATGGCAGTTCGCTGCGCATCTTCAAGCTACAAATTTGAATTAAGGTCAAAATTAACCGCCAAAGGCAACCGCGTATCTGGAACGTGGGAAGAGCGGAGTTTTAATGCATCGGGCAGGGCCTTCGGTTCTTTGAGGCCCGGCCGTCTGGCGCTTACCGCAACTGGTTCAATTCGCGCATCATTGTTGGTAAGCTTTAGCCGCAACAGACAAACTGTCAGGCTCAGCAGTGCGACGGGAGAGTTTAGACGGCTCGTCTTAACGCTGCGTAAGTAACCCGAACCGCAGCCTCGCCTTTCTCAACTTCGCTATGTCCACTATGTCCACTATGTCCAAGTCATCCTCGCCCGACGAATGGCATTTTTGTGGCCATAACGGTCATGAACAAAATGTTGGCATCAAGCGGTAGACTGGCCATATGCACCACCGCGTCAGCCACGTGTGAAACGTCCATAACAGCCTCTGCCATGATTTCCCCACTGGCCTGGGGAACGCCCTTTTTCATTCGCCCACCCATGTCAGTATCGGCATTGCCGACGTCCAATTGACCGCATGCTACGTCGTACTTACGGCAGTCTAGTGCAATAGATTTGGTCAAACCAGAAATCGCATGTTTTGTGGCAGTGTAGGCAACCGAATTCGGCCTCGGGGCATACGCAGAAATTGAACCATTATTGATGATGCGACCGCCCATAGGAGATTGCGCCTTCATGATCTTGATTGCTTCCTGGGCGCATAAGAAAGATCCCGTAAGATTGACATCAACCACATTCTGCCACGACGCGATCGGCAGGTCCTCAAGATCCACGGGCGGTGCCCCCATACCTGCATTGTTGAACAGCAGATCAAGCCTATGAAATTCCTCTTGCGTCCGCCTGAACAAAGTCGCCACAGATGCCGGCTGACTGACGTCAGTCGGGATAGCAAGCATGCGACCACATTCATCTCCTCTCATGCCAGCAGTTTTCTCGAGTTCCTCGGACCGACGACCTGCCAAAATTACGTTGTAGCCGGCCGCCTGCAGCGCCAATGCTGACGCGCGTCCGATACCACTACCTGCACCAGTAACTAGCGCAACCTTATCTGCCATCTTTTCCTCCGACCGCGGGACCAAACCAACACTTTAGTTGCACACTTTGCCGTGCATTCAAAGTTATCACGCATCGAACCGCATTGAAGCTCACTAGCCAAGCCGCGTCGACATTTCTATTCACTACTACTGTGGTAAGCGCCAATCACACGGTCCTCACTTGACCAGATTTAGCTTGGCTACTTGAATTATTTGAGAAAGGGATTGTGCTGCCGCTCCTGACCGAACGAGCTGCCTCCACCGTGCCCACAAATGAAAACGATGTCGTCACCCAACGGCATCAACTTTGATTTTATCCCAGCAATCAGAGCCGCGTGGTCGCCGTAGGGAAAATCGGTACGCCCTATCGAACCTTGAAACAACACATCCCCGACCAGCGCGAAGCGACAATCTCGTTGTACAAACACAAGAGATCCCGGCGAATGTCCCGGACAATGAAAAATGTCAAAGGTGAACCCTGCAAGACTGATAGTCTGGCCCTCATCAAGCCAATCATCGGGCACCACGTTTCGCGCGCCCGAAATGCCAAATTGCAAGGCCTGTTCAGCTAAGTTGTCGAGTAAAAATTTATCGGCCTTATGCGGTCCACAAATAGGGACACGCAACCGCTCCCGCAGCTCGTCCGCGCCCGCGGCATGATCGATGTGACCATGCGTGAGTACGATCTTCTCAATCGCAATGTCATTATTCGATATCGTCTCCGCGATCTGCTCGACGTCGCCACCCGGATCAATTACGGCGCCACGCTTATCAACCACATTCCACAGCACCGTACAATTCTGCTGCAACGGAGTTACTGGAACCACCACGACACTCAATTTCGGTTCTGCTTCATCCGCCATACAACAATGCTCCATATTACACGGTACAAAGGCGCGGCACCCGACCCATCCGTGGCTGGCTCGCCATCGCTTCAAATACAAAAAGGGGCCAGATGGCCCCTCACGTCAACCGGTTCTGCCTCATTACTGCAATCTATGCAGCGGCGTTACTCTCATCCGTCGGGTCACGCAAAACGTATCCACGCCCCCAAACAGTCTCAATATAGTGCTTACCGCCAGTCGCCAATTGAAGCTTTTTACGCAACTTACAAATGAAGACATCGATTATTTTGAGCTCAGGCTCGTCCATGCCACCATAAAGATGATTCAGAAACATCTCTTTTGTCAGCGTCATGCCCTTACGCAAAGAGAGAAGCTCCAGCATCTGATATTCTTTTCCAGTCAGATGCACTCGCTGACCGTCAACTTCTACTGTCTTGGCGTCCAAATTGACCTTCAACTCACCCGTTTCGATCACGGACTGGGCGTGTCCTTTAGAGCGGCGAACAACAGCCTGGATCCGAGCAACTAACTCATCTTTGTGAAACGGCTTTGTCATATAATCGTCAGCCCCAACCCCGAGCCCACGCACCTTATCGTCGATACCATCCAATCCGGACAAAATCAGGATAGGAGTAGCAACCTTACCAACACGCAGCGACTTCAAAACCTCATAGCCGCTCATATCAGGCAAGTTCAAGTCCAATAGGATGATATCAAAATCGTACCGCCTGCCAAGATCAACTCCCTCCTCCCCCATGTCGCTAATATCGACATGAAAGCCTTCCGATTGCAGCATAAGCGCAATACCCTGCGCTGTGGCGCTGTCGTCTTCTATAAGAAGGACTCTCATTCCGTTCCTCTTTCCCCGCTCCCGCCTGGGACAATCACCCCAAGACCAATCCCATCAAAGGAAACGCTGCCAAGCACTTATTAGGAAATTAGGCACGATAGGTTAACAAAGCCTAATCCTAACCAGCGAAATGACAAAAACATCGCCAATTGACGAAACACCGTCAGCAATGCGCCGCCGAAGCCTTGGTATACGCAAGTCAACGGCCCAGCGCTTGAACCAAGCTTCGATTGGTTGTGGTCCCACCTATACAGTCAAAACTATTGCCATTCATCCAGCCCCAGCGAATGGCTTCTGTCTCGACTGCGCCCTCGAATCATAGAGTAACAAAGTTCTTAGGATTGCCACAGAGTCAATTGAGCGCAATTAGCCTCAATTTGATACAAAAGTTTGTTAAATCGGTAGCTGTTGTTTAACCGCAACTTTACTTGCATCTGCCATTCTTCGAAACAGATAACCTGCCTAATGGACCAAGCCATCTTCAATTTGCCATAAGATTGTTGCCAACGCCGTCCGGACCTGCATAAATATCAATGCTGACGGCTCGCTGAGGCAACTGGCACGATTTTTGAAGTACTACGGCCATTAGTAGTAACCGAGTTGATGGGTGTAGCAATGAAGTTGCATGAGTCTGAACTACGTCTAAAACGTTTCGAAGCCGAAGAGAAAGCGCAGAAGGTCATCGCCATAGAGCAAATGATCTCCGATTTCGAACTGCTTTCAAACGAGTTGTCTCGCCAAGTTGAGGCAGAAGAGGAAACAACTGGAATTCGGGATAAAAACCACTTCGCTTATTCCACATTTGCCCGCTCAGCGATCCAGAGACGCGACAACCTACTCGCGTCTATAAATAGCCTGGAAAACCAGCTGCAAATAGCCATTGAAGATCGCGACGCCATATTTGACGAACTTGGTCAATTCGACCGCGTCCTGAAGCGCGACCAGGATAGGCTGCAATTTCCTATGAAACAGGTTGAACCGCATGCGGCCGGCTAGTCAACAACCGTGAGATTGATGGACTAAACAGAACCGCTTAAGTCAATTGAGTTGCGGCCACGCGCGAAAACGCGATTGGCCGCGAATTGGCAACGCACGGTCTCATTTAGTCGGCCATCACTCACACAACGACAGAAAATCGCAGCGACCGAAAATCAGATAGAAGCAAACCCAGCTTGATACAGGTCATTTTGAGACAGAGTTGCAAGCACATCTCGCATTCACGCTTACGTTACAATTGTATTTGACAAGTCCGACCGCTTGCTTGTGCGTACGTTGTCAGAAACAACGCAGTTTATGTCGTCCTGCACTCAGAAAACTATTTCACCGGAATAGCCTGGGGGATTACCGCAACGCTGGAGACACTTATCGATGTCGATAATGGGCTCGACAGACGTTCACAAAACAAGAAAACCCCTGTCATTGTCTTGGACAGTTCGCAATACTTGGCCTGTCTTACTTGAATTTCAGACTTGTTTTTTGTGCACTATCCAGCCTTGTCGTCGCCGTCGCGCGCAACACCATGGCTATTGATATTGCCTGGCCCTCGCGCCACTCGCTTAGAAAAAGCTTTGGCCAACGCCGCGCAATGACAGACGAAACAACCCAACATTCCTTCGGCCAGCCTGAACCGGCCAACGCCGAACGCCGAAACTTTGGCTCGACCTGTTTCGTACTGAACAAGGCGCAAGACCACTAGCAACTTCACCTTTGAGCACGAAAGTCCGCTAAATCCGATGTGTCGAATGAAGACGCGTCGACAAATCAATACGAGGCGCCGGCAGCGACACCGTCAGCGCCAGGCTAAGGGCTTCAGTCGCAAGCCTGACGCTAGTCTCGGTAGTCCTGAACTCTGGTGGCGCGCAATCCTGGCAGTCCATGCTTCTCTATTGAATGCTGCCAGCTGAGAAATTCGTCAATTGTCAGCCGGTAGCGCTCACAAGCCTCTTCCAAACTAAGAAGCCCGCCCCGAACGGCCGCTACGACTTCAGCCTTTCTGCGAATAACCCAACGCTTCGTGTTGGGCGGTGGTAAGTCTGCGATTGTAAGCGGGCTGCCATCAGGTCCCAGCACATAACGCACACGAGATCTCATCTTCTGATCGTTCATGATACTCTCACTCGGTTCGACCAAGGCGAAGAAATACCAATCACGTCTTAACATCGATCTAAGACAAACGGTAAACACATCTGTTACAGAAAAACTCTGAGAGAACGCATTGCAATCGGCTGAAAGTCTTGCATTGTGGTTCACCCGATTAAAACAAGACGGCCAATCCGATCTGTGTGACCGGCTCGACATTTCTTCTCTACGGTCACTTACACCTTCTCGCCACCTGGATCGGTCCTATATGTGTAACGACGAACACAAGGAAATGCTCGGGCGTTTGCCGTGGCAATAACGACAAAAAGGGACAGAAGCCATGACGTCACGTAGCCGCCAGCGTTTGGTGGTCGCCATGTCCGGAGGGGTAGACTCATCAGTCGCTGCAGGCCTTCTAAAGCAGCAAGGTCATGACGTCATAGGCGTCACCTTGCAGTTGTATGATCATGGCGAAGCCACGTCCCGCCCCGGTTCCTGCTGTGCTGGTCAAGATATTCACGATGCGCGACGTGTTGCCGCAGAGCTTGATATTCCACATTATGTCCTGGACTATGAAACTCGCTTCCGCAGTACGGTCATCGAAGCTTTTGCCGACAGCTATGCCGCTGGCAATACGCCAATCCCTTGTGTCGCTTGCAATCAGAACATCAAGTTTCTGGACCTGCTTGAAACGGCTCAAGATCTTGGCGCCGACGCATTGGCGACGGGTCACTACATTGAGCGGAGGATCGGACCCCAGGGCCCAGAGCTATACGTAGGTGCCGACTCTCACCGAGATCAAAGTTACTTCTTATTCGCGACAACGATGGCGCAGCTGGAGCTGCTGCGCTTCCCCCTCGGGCATCTCACCAAAGCACAAGTGCGGGCCATGGCCGCCGAGATGGGCTTACCCATTGCGCAAAAAAGCGACAGTCAAGACATCTGTTTCGTCCCCACGGGGCGCTACTCTGATGTGGTGGCACGCCTTCGCCCGGATGCAGTTGTTCCTGGCGATATCGTTGATCTCTCGGGCGAAGTCCTTGGCCACCACACAGGCATCATCAATTTTACGATTGGGCAGCGCCGCGGATTGGGAATTGCGAACCAAAAGCCGCTCTATGTGGTGCGGCTGGACGCTCGATCTCACAAAGTGATCGTTGGCCCACGCGAAGCGCTCCTGACAACATCCGTCTATTTGAGAGATGTCAATTGGCTCGCTGACGACGTCAATCCGGCAAACACCAATTCTGCAAACGATGTTTTTGCCCGTATCCGCTCTTCACAACCGGCCCGCCCAGCGACTGTACGTGCCATACCTCGCAGCGACGACGCTGATGCATCCGTTCGGGTTGATTTAATCGGCGGTGAACATGGCGTCGCGCCAGGACAAGCCTGTGTCCTTTACAGTGGAGACGGCCCTGGAGCCCGCCTCCTCGGCGGTGGTTGGATCGTACGTACTGCTGCAGAGCGTTGCGAGGCGGATCGAACTGCCGGTACGGCCGATAGTGGCGGCCAAGTGGACCGAAAGGAGACAGACCCAAAGAGAGGGGCCCAAAAGAGATGGGCCAATCTGAAACGGGACCAGACAACACCGTCTTTACCAATCACGAACCCGGAATCGAAGCTACCGGTTAGGTTGATGTGCACTACCGGCTGGGACGACAGGGTTCTCGTCATGGTAGACGATCAACGCAGGGAGGGGGAGATCGAGACAGATCGCTCACAAGGCCTTGAGCATCGAACTTCATTCGTATAGCAAAAGACACTCTATCTCCGCGCCGCCGATGAGCCGTCGCCTTGCACAATACACCCACCGCTTCTTACCCCGGCAAGCACGCCGCAATCACCTTGCTCGCGGTATCACAAACACTAGCAATGAGCCTATGGTTTTCGTCCTCAGCCGTCATTGGCGAGATGACGGCCGAGACCGAAATTTCGCCAGTCCGTCAGGCTATGCTCGCCAGCGGTGTCCAGTTTGGTTTTGCGGTCGGCGCCATAATCTACGCCATCCTCGGCTTGGCGGATCGCTACGATCCACGCCGTGTTCTAGCGACCAGCGCTGCCATCGCAGCACTCGCCAACCTCTCGCTGCTTGCCTCACCAATCGGCAGTTTTGAGGCTATACTGGCACGGATCCTAACCGGAGCTCTATTGGCCGGCGTTTACCCAGTGGGTATGAAAATTGTGGTCGGTTGGGGTCAAAACGATCGAGGAATGTTGGTTGGCCTCTTGGTAGGCGCTTTGACGCTCGGCTCAGCTGCCCCCCACTTGCTCGCATTTCTCGGCGGGACTGATTGGCGGCTCACAGTTGCTGGTGCCAGCGGTCTCGCGTTCCTCGGTGCTGCTATTGGTCTGCTTGTAGGTCTGGGACCGCATCACGCAAGAGCACACGCATTCGATCCATTTGCTATCGTGCTTGCCTGGAAAGACCAACGCATTCGCCTCGCCTACGCCGGCTATCTCGGTCACATGTGGGAGCTCTACGCATTTTGGGCCTGGATTGGCGCTGCGCTCACTGTCGCGTTCTCGACGCATATGGCAAAGACGGACGCAACAACACTCGCCAAACTCACAGCTTTCGGTGTGATTGGCCTAGGCGCCTTTTCGAGTCTCGCTGCTGGTATCCTCGCGGACCGCATCGGTAAGGCAGAAACCACCATCATAGCTATGATTGGCTCCGGATCCGCCGCTATTGCCGCAGCCGCAACATTCTCTTTTGCTCCCACACTACTCATAATTGTAGCATTGCTATGGGGAGCATGCGTAATCGCCGACTCTGCCCAGTTTTCTGCCTTGGTAGCAGACTTTGCGCCACCAGAGCGGGCCGGAACATTGCTGACTCTGCAAACGGCGCTCGGCTTTGCACTTACAATAGCAACGGTTCAATCTGCGCCACTCGCCGCCGAATGGCTTGGTTGGCCGGCACTGTTCCTAATTCTCGCAATTGGTCCGGCGTTTGGAACAGCAGCAATGGCGCGACTCGTCCGCCTGCAGCGATCATCACAGCCAGAGCGCTGAATCTATCCGTCGCCAATGTAAAAAGAGGAACATTGGACTCCAAATGCGCCAAAAAACGAGCACGCCCGAGAACTCGGCTAATCAGGAATATCGATCCAAAACAATGGCGCATGCTGCTGAGCACCATAGACGTCTGTATCGCCAAAGCTTCCCGAGGCTACAAGGCGAGGCATGGTAATTTTGATCGCCATCGCCACGTCATAAGGAATGATATCCACTTCATTGTCGGAGATCTTGTAGAGACCCGCTATCAGGCTCTTCGTGATAACTCCGCTATCTCGAACGTGCTCATAGGTCACCCGATCTTCGAAAATGACATCGAGTGTGCACAGCAATGCGCCAGCATTCTTCGATCGAATAACGCTGCTGAGTTCGCCCAGAGCCGCCACCGCCTATACCTCCCAATACTTAATTGGAAACGGCTCCAGTGGATCTTCAAGTTCCAGGACGTGCCAAATATTGAACTCATAGGACTCACCAACGGAAACATCCGACGGAGAAAATGGTATAGCCAGGTTACCGGAGATACACTTGCGGCCGGGGAAATCCGTATGCAGCAAAGCATAACGTACTTTGGCCATCACAGCTTTGCTGGTTTCTTCATCGTCGGCAAGAACCTCTGCCAGTAATCCAAGTTCATGTGGTAGCGCACCCTGATGCGATTCGCGCTGCCCCATGGTCCCAGTCTTACCATAAATTCGGACGTTCAAACGATAGGCATCAGCGCCAATACCGAGCACGGCAACTTCCCCACGCACACGCTCGTGGCAGGCATCAATGAATGTGTCGATAACTGGAATTAAGATCGGGTCACGCACCCCGGCGAAGAATACGGTGCGATGACCAGCAAAACGAACACCTTCAAGCTTTACGGTGTAGCGTCCCGAATGTTCAAACCGACTACCCGAAACTTTCACACTACGTTCGTCGAGCTGCTCGTAGCTTGAATCAACCGTCACCAGGGTCCCATCAGGCTCATCAAGTCTGTAAGGGTTGGGATTTTCGTACAGAGTATGCGCAGCAATTCGTAGTCGCGTGCAGCGTTTCTCCGGATCTGCAGGCTCTACAATAAAGTGGTCCGGACGGAGTGTTCCAATGACGCAATCTTGCCCAGTTCTGGGGGTCACCACTTGCCCGGCGCACTCAATAATCTTAGCCAGATGCCAGACCAAGCCCGGATCGCACCCTTTCATAAGAGGAATGGCTGAGTAAATCGACGCATCAGTTGCGCGACCGGCCAGGATCACTTGTGCGTTGTTTCGCAAAGCTTCTTGAATCGGTTCAACGCCCATCATGGCGACAACACGATGCGTTTCCATGATGGTCTGCGACGTTAAGGGATCAATCGGACCCAACGGCTCAATCTTTCCAGCGGAACGCTTGGATTCAATATAGTCCAGGCC
>JBPCWA010000129.1:0-3906 GCA_051009975.1 Hyphomicrobiaceae bacterium | reverse complement strand
CTGGGCGAATTGGCCAGCTGACGCGGTCAGTAAGACGTACATCACGAAAAAAGAAAAGCCGATGGCAATCCAGGAGCTCGCAGGTGGTGTGGCGCGCTCTACAATAAACAAGGATGAGCCAATCACAAATGTGAAGTTTGTCTCGGCTGGTCAAGGTGGTGTGCTGGCTGCGATTCTGCCAAAGGGCAAGCGGGCTGTTTCAACGAAAATTGCTGATGCCACGGCCGCCGGTCGCTTAATTCTACCGAATGATCATGTTGACGTTCTCGTCACGGTGGAAAGGGCCGGACGTTTTGACACAACGACTTTATTGCGAAACATCCGCGTTCTCGCGATAGGCAAGCAGCTCGATGTGTCGAATAAAGAAAAAGGTGCCAACGGAAACGTGGCAACGCTGGAATTAACTCCGCGCCAAGCAGAACAGATGGCCCTTGCTAATTCGATGGGCAGGATATCTCTGGCTCTGCGGAGTGTAGCGGATATCCAGGCAGATAAAGGCCAAAACGAAAACAAGCCGGAAAGGTCCGAGCAATCGACTTCGGTGCAGATCTTCCAATACGGCATCAAAGGTCGCGCCTACTGAGCCAGTTACAAGGCGTTTCGGGAAAACAATAAGTATCGCGTGAGTGAAAGTGTTTCAAGTTCGAGTTGGACTACAAGTTTACTCGCAAGAAGGCTGGAATCATGCGGAACGGTACAATCAATTGTGGCAGTGTCACACTGACTTTAATGGTCGGGCTAGCAATTTTCGCTATCGCCTTGGCTCGACTTCCTGCTGCTCATGCCCAGACATATGCGGTTGGTAAGGGGTTCGACCGGGCTCCGGGAGTGCACCAGTCGGTCCTGAGCATCAGGGCGAGTGAGGGATTGCCAGTCACAAGAACAGTGACCATCGGGCGCAATAAATCATTGCTGGTCGAATTACCGAGAGAGTTGCGTGACGTAATTGTTTCGGCTCCTGATATCGTCGATGCTGTCGTACAGACTTCTAATCGTGTTTACCTGATAGGGAAGGGATACGGGCAAGCCAATGCCTTCTTCTTCGATAAGCACGGTGAGCGAGTTCTCACTCTGGAAATCAGTGTCGAGGTGGATACCCGTCCGTTGGATTCAATTCTACGGCGGTTCATTCCTAATTCGAATATCCGCAGCGAAATGCTGCGTGAAACCGTTATTCTAACTGGTTCTGTGCGCAACCCTGCCGACTCGAGCAAGGCTGAGGAGGTGGCTGCGCGGTTCGGGATCACCAGCAGCCCGAGTGTAGACGGGCAGCACCAGAACAAAGTGATCAATATGCTTGTCGTCGAAGGCGAGGAGCAAGTAATGCTGCGCGTCAAGATTGCTGAGGTGCAGCGAGCGACACTGAAGCAACTCGGGGTGAACATTGGGGCGGCGTTTCAGAACGGAAATGGCATTGTCTCTATTTTGTCAGAGAATAAGCTTCCCGTTACGACCGCAGAGGGTTTAACCGGTCTTGCAAGAACTTTCACGAATGCCCAAGGCTTGGCGTCGACAGCCGGTGTCATAGCTAACTCAGGCGTAGCAGGGGCTTGGAGCGCGGCTGAAGGTGCCCGCTCGATTGCTTACACGCTCAAGGCCCTAGAGAGAAATGGCCTGGTTAGAACGCTAGCCGAGCCAAACTTAACGGCCGTTTCGGGCGAGAGCGCGAACTTCCTGGCCGGCGGCGAGTTTCCAATTCCCGTTGCTCAAGACAACGATAAAGTCACTGTCGAGTTCAAGGAGTTTGGTGTTGGCCTCGCGTTCACGCCAGTTGTGTTGAGTGAGGGGCGCATCAGTCTCAAAATCTCGAGCGAGGTTAGCGAACTCTCGACCAACGGCGCGGTGCAATTTTCTGGCATAGCTATTCCTGCTCTGACCAAGCGAAGGACAGACTCCACCGTTGAGCTTCCATCGGGCGGGACGTTGGCGATCTCCGGGCTCGTTTCGAACAACATGCAAAAGAATATCGACGGCTTCCCTGGGCTCAAGGAGATTCCGATTCTTGGCACGTTATTTCGGAGTACAGACTTCGTGAACAAGGAAACGGAGCTTGTCGTGATTGTCACACCTTACATCGTGCGCCCGACAGCCAAGAGCAACCTGGCCGCACCCACTGATGGTCTGGCACCGGCGACCGACGTGCGTACTTACCTGCTTGGGCACCTCAATCGCATCCATGGCCGATCTGTTGCGCTGCCCGCCGGCAGCCTGAAAGACAGCTACGGCTTCATTGTCGAATAATCGAAGGTCGGAGTAGGACAAATGACTGATCAAACTAAACTGGGATTTATGATCTGTGGCCGATCGCGATCGATCGCGAAGAATGTAGCTGTCGTATCATTGGCTGCGATTACCCTTGTAGGCTGCCGCGGACACCTTGATCGTGCCTATTTTGGCGGCGAAGTGCCAACGGCCGTCGATCACGATGAAATGCATCCAATCGTCGTGTCAAAACAGCCGACGACGATTTCGGTCTCGGTGCGTCGGGGCTCGTACGGACTGGTTCCAGGTCAACAGGCACGCATTGGACGGTTCCTGACCCGGTATCGATCCCGAGATATGGGCGACTCTAAACTGATTGTGTCGGTTCCGAGTGGCTCATCTAATGAGGTCGAGGCCGTGCAGGCGGTCGCCGAGCTTCGCCACATGATTGCAGATCATGGTTTCGACGCGACGACTGTCAGGGTCATGCCCTATCAAGCGGCGAGGGGTTCGCAGCCACCAATACGCATCTCATATATGCGCTATGTCGCGGAAGGCCCGGAGTGCGGAAACTGGCCTAGTAATCTCGCCCGACAATTCGACAATCGCCACTATGAAAATTATGGCTGCGCTGATCAGAAGAATTTTGCTGCAATGGTTGCTAATCCCGCTGACTTGCTTGGGCCGCGAACGATGACGCCGAGGTCTGAGCGCCGTCGCCGGAAGGTGTGGGGCGACTACATCAACGGAAGATCAACTGGTGCACAACGTTCAAATGCTGAAACTGCCAAGACGCAAGGCGACAAGTAACCAGACCACGCGCTCAAGGACACTATTGCAATGTCAAATCAAGCTCATTCGTATTCAGAAGAACTGCCAGATACTCAGGATGAGGCAGCCGCGTCGTCAGTTGAGGTTCAGGAAATGGCAGCTGAGCAGGCGGAGACGCTTCATGCGGCCGCGATCTCTGCACGTCCAGTTCCTCGAATTTCGATCCAGGCATTCTGCGAGAGCCAGGAGATAGCCGAGGTCATTCAACAAGCGGCGGAAGACCGAAGGCTGTCAAAGACACACATCAGTGTGCACATGGGTGGAGGTACCGCTGCGCTCGCCCATTACCAGGCTAGTCCGACACCGAATCTCATTGTAATCGAGTCCCGATTGGATCGCGACGCAATGCTCTTTCAGCTCGATCAGCTGGCCGACTGTTGCGACCCAGGCACCAAAGTCATCGTGATCGGGCACCTCAACGATGTTGTGCTGTATCGCGAGCTGCTGCGCCGTGGTGTGGGTGAGTACGTTGTGGCGCCACTTCAGCCTCTTTCCTTTATGGAGGCCATTTCCAATCTCTACAACGACCCGGGATCGGATCCCGGTGGGCAAGTTATCGCGTTTGTCGGCGCCAAAGGTGGCGTTGGGTCATCAACGATTTCCCATAATGTGGCCTGGTCAATGGCGAACGGTCTGCAGTCAGACGTGGTCGTTGCAGATCTCGATTTGGCGTTCGGTACGACGGGCCTTGACTTCAATCTCGACCCTGTTCAAGGCATTGCTGAAGCACTGGAAACGCCAGAGCGTGTTGACGATCAGCTTTTGGATCGGTTGCTCACGAAACGCTCGGAACATCTTAGTATCTTTGCTGCTCCTGTGGTCCTCGATCGTGACTACAGCATTTCGCCCGATGCATGCGAGTTGGTGATCAAT
>JBPCWA010000128.1:0-10366 GCA_051009975.1 Hyphomicrobiaceae bacterium | reverse complement strand
TTTTGCTGCAACGCAAGAGTAGCATTGCGCATTCATCGCGGCGCGTGTCGGCATGTCTTAACTGAATTTTGCGGCCATTCCAACCCTACAAACCCGTGGCATAGCTTGATGCTTGCCATATGATCCGGAAGATGGCGGGCTGGTTGATTGTTCTACCCTGAAAAATACTGCTAGGTCGCCATCGTTATATGGATTGCGCCCACACCCATGCACGCGTAAGCTTCGTCATGCCGGGCATCAAAGGTTCGACAATGCGTCTCTTCGCAGCTTCTTTGGCAACAGAAACGAATACGTTTTCACCGATCCCGACGTCGCGGTCGAGTTTCGAAGAATTCTTCTACGCGCCCCCCGGCGAGCATCCTGAAGCTCCAAAGCTGTGTTCAGCGCCGTTGCTGGTCGCGCGACGACGCGCGCTCCGGGAAGACTTCACACTGATCGAAGGCTCTTCGTTCTGGGCCGAACCGTCAGGAACTGTCGACCAGGCCAGCTACGAATCGATGCGCAACGAGATATTGGATCAGCTCACGCAATCCATGCCGCTAGATGGCGTCCTAATGGGGTTTCACGGCGCCTTCGTTGCTGATGGCTACGACGATGCCGAAGGCGACATGCTTGAACGCATTCGAGCTGTGGTTGGTCCCAATTGTGTCGTCGGTTGCGAATACGACCCCCATTGTCACCTGACCGAGAAGCGGGTAACTCTCGCCGAGATCTCAATATTGTTTAAAGAATACCCGCATATCGACTTCATGGATCGGGCCGACGAACTGGTGACGCTTGTGCTGCGCACAATAAAGGGCGAGATAAGCCCCGTGGCGTCACTCTATGACCCAAGACTGATCGACTTTTACCCGACAACCACCGAACCTATGCGCGGGTTCGTCGACGACCTGAAGGCGCTTGAACAGCGGAATGATATATTGTCGGTTTCAATCGCGCATGGCTTCATGCACAGCGATGTACGGGACATGGGTTCGCGGGTACTCGTTTATACTGACGGCCACAAGGCTGAGGGAGATCGTCTCGCAAAACAGATCGGCGACAAGCTGTGGGCACAACGCGGCAAGTGGTCACCTAGATCCGTAACGCTAGATGCCGCGCTGGACGAGGCTCTGTCCTCGGATGATGGTCTCGTGATCATCGCTGAACCAGCTGACAACGCGGGCGGTGGTGCAACCTCCGACAATACGCTGAGCCTCCATGCACTCCGCGAGCGCCGAGCGCGCAACGTGGCAATCGCCCCTGTCTGGGATCCGATCGCCGTATCCTTCTGCCACAAAGTTGGGGCGGGCGCACGGCTTTCGATGCGCCTTGGAGGCAAGGCAGCGCCGGGCCCGTCATCGCCCGTCGATGCCAATCTTGAAGTTATTGGTGTCGCCGCGAATACGTGGCAGCACTTCGGGGATGCGGTTGTGCCGGTCGGCGACGCCGCCGTCGTCCGTATCGACAATGCCATTGACGTCATCCTGATATCGAACCGCACTCAGGCGTTCGGCCTTGAACTTTTCACACATTTTGGATTGTCGCCAACGGACTACCGGCTTCTCGTTCTCAAGTCGGCACAGCACTTCGCGGCCGCCTTTGGTCCTTTGGCGAGCAAGATTATAAGAGCGCAGACCGGCGGCTGCTGTCCGACCGATCCGCATGAGCATATCTACACCAATGTCGCGCGACCGCTTTGGCCGCTCGATGACAACGTCGAGGGCCGCCATCTGCTTTGATCGCCCTGGGTACCAACGACCGAGCGGATAATCCGTATTTGCCTGCCATTGCCTATCGGGCAAAAATTGCGAAAACGAGAGAGGAAACATGCAATGAAGACATCGCGACGAAAATTCATGAAAGGAACCGTGGCAACCGCGGCCGTTGCTGCGGCGCCCGGAATTCTCCGGGCACGCGCGCAGGCATCGAAGGGCAATACGATCAAGGCGGTCATGCATGGTGATCTCAAGGTCTTCGATCCAATCTGGACGACGGCCAACATGACAGGCAACCATGCGCTTCTCATCTACGACACACTGTTTGGCCAGGATGAAAAAGGCAGGTCCCATCCACAGATGGTGGAAAAGTACGGGCTTTCCGATGACCGCAAAACCTACACCTTCCAACTGAGAGACGGCCTTAAGTTCCATGATGGTCAGGCGGTCACGGCCGATGACTGCATTGCCTCGATCCGCCGCTGGGCAGTACGCGATGCTGCAGGTCAACACCTGTTCCGACGTGTCCAGGACACGCGCAAAAGGGACGACAAAACATTCGAGATTGTGCTGTCGGAGCCGTACGGACTCGTTCTTGACGCACTGGGAAAGTTAACGACCAACCTGCCAGTTGTCATGCGCAAGAAGGATGCCGAGACCGATGCAAACCAGCAAGTGACCGAAAAGATCGGTTCTGGACCTTTCAAATTCAATGATACCGAGACGCGAGCGGGCCAGCGCTATGTTTACGACCGGAACCCGGACTACAACCCCCGCACCGGTCCGGCCTCTGGTCTCTCCGGCGGCAAGGTTGCCAGCCTCGATCGCGTCATCATCGAGAACCTTTCCGACCAGCAGACAGCGCTTGCAGCGCTCACGGCCGGTGAAATCGACTTTTATGAGTCGCCGCCATTGGACCTTCTCGATCAGCTTGAGGGCGACAGGAATATCACGCTCGAAGTACTCAACAAGGGAGGGAACGTAGGGATGTGCCGTTTGAACTGGCTGCACCCTCCGTTCGACAATGTTCATGCCCGCCGAGCCATGCTCTATCTGATCAACCAGACGGACATTTTGCAGGCGGCTTTTGGCAACCCAAAATACTTCAAGAACTGTGGTTCCTTGTTCGGCTGCACTGGCAACATGCAGTCGGAGGTCAACACCGACTGGCTGAAGGGCGGACAGGACATTGCGAAGGCTAAAGAGCTGTTCCAGAAGGCCGGTTACGACGGACGGCCGGTCACCGTACTGCAGGCCACCAACATCGGCTTCATGAACAACGCGGCATTGCTCATTGCCCAATGGCTTCAACAAGCCGGAGTCAACACAAAACTGGAAGCCTCAGACTGGGGGGGGGTCGTCACCCGCCGCGCAGTCAAGAAGCCGCCGAACGAAGGCGGATGGAACATCTTCATTACCTGGGGCTCAGGTGAGGGCTTCAACAATCCGATCAGTTCCGTTGCTCACTCAGCCGTAGGAGCCAATGGTTGGTTCGGGTGGCCAAAAGACGACCTACATGAAAAGCTCAAAGACCAGTGGGCGTCTGGCGCGACGATTGAAGATCGCCAGGCAACCGCCAAAAAGATCCAGGACAACGCGTGGAACTTCGTTCCGATGGTGATCCTCGGTCAATGGGCTCCGCCAGTCGCCCATCGTGCAAACGTTACTGGTTTCGTGCCGGTGCCGAGTCACGTGCCATTCTGGAACGTGAAGAAGGCCTGACGCACCGTTGCCGTCACCTCGCCGGTGGCGGCATCCCCCCGACGCCCCAATACTGAGAACCAAATGATTGCATATATTGCACGCCGCCTCGCTTCGACGGTGTTCGTCATGGCGATCGTGGCGGTGATCATTTTCCTGCTGCTGCGTATTGCACCGGGTGATCCTGTTGCTATCCTCGTCGGTGACAACGCTTCTCCGGATCAGATTACGGCGATTCGGCAGCAACTAGGGCTCGACGATCCGTTAATCGTCCAATTTTGGCGTTGGACTTCGCGGGTTTTAGTCGGCGACCTGGGCATCTCGATCTTTTCCAATGAACCGGTTTCGAAACTCGTGTTACAGCGGCTCGAGCCTACATTGTCGCTCGCCGCGACAACCATTCTGCTGGCCGTGCTGATCGCTGTTTCGTTCGGCGTCCTGGCAGCCTGGAAAGTCGGAACCTGGATCGATCGAACCGTCATGGGAATTTCGGTTGCCAGCTTCTCGGTCCCAGTCTTTGTCGTCGGTTACATTTTGATCTACGTATTCGCCATACAGTTGCGCTGGCTCCCTGTGCAGGGATACGCACCACTCAGCGAAGGGGTCGTCACGTGGTTCCGACATTTGGTCCTGCCGTCGATCGCGCTCGGTCTAGCATACGTAGCATTAATTGCTCGAATTACGCGTGCCGCCATGCTTGAGGTTTTGGCCGAGGACTACATCCGTACCGCCCACGCCAAAGGTGTTGCGACAGGTCCAGTTCTCATGAAACATGCATTGAAGAACGCAGGCGTGCCAATCGTGACGGTCATCGGTATCGGCGTCGCTCTGCTGATCGGCGGCGTAGTCATCACCGAAACGGTGTTTAACATTCCCGGTATCGGACGACTCGTGGTCGACGCCATCCAATATCGCGATTATCCGATCATTCAGGGTGTGATGCTTTTATTTTCTGGGACGTATGTCATCATCAATCTTCTCGTCGACCTATCTTACTCACTGATTGACCCCAGGATCCGAACGTAATGCGCAATGAGACAACCAGCGTAGAACCCGTGCCACTGGCGGCTCCAACCAGGGCGCCATTCCGGCGGTTTATCAGACGCAATACGACGCTCGTGATCGGACTCGCAATCTTGTCTCTTATGGTCTTTCTGGCTCTGATCGCCCCAATTTTTGCAGGCGACCCATACACCATGAAGCCGGTCCAGCGACTGAACCCACCTTCCGAAGCCTATTGGTTTGGGACGGATCAACTCGGTCGCGACGTATTTGCACGGACGGTCTACGGTGCACGAATTTCGCTCATCGTTGGCATTTCGGTCGCGGTCCTCTCGGTCGTCTTTGGCCTCGTCATTGGACTGCTGGCCGGGGTTGTGCGATGGGTTGAGGCGATCGTCATGCGTCTCCTCGACGGCCTAATGGCCATCCCAGCCATCCTGCTCGCCATAGCCTTGGTTTCGCTGTTCAGCGCAAGCGTTGGGATTGTCATAGTCGCTATCGTCATTCCAGAAATTCCCCGCGTCGTCCGTCTGGTTCGTTCAGTTGTCTTGGCGACGCGCGAGCAACCCTTCGTTGAGGCGGCGATTGCTGGCGGCGCACCGACATGGAGAATTCTGATCCGGCATATTCTGCCGCCAACCATTCCGCCCTTGATTGTCCAGGCGACTTACATCTGCGCATCGGCGATCCTGGTTGAAGCGGGATTGTCGTTCCTTGGCGCCGGCACGCCGCCGGAGATACCGACCTGGGGCAATATGATCGCCGCAGACCGGCTCTATCTTGGTCGCGCGCCCTGGTGCATCTTCTGGCCTGGTATTGCTTTGGCGCTCGTCGTACTGGCCGTAAATCTTGTCGGCGATGGCCTGCGTGATCGCCTCGACCCGCGTATTGCACGCCGCATGTAGGGGGCTCAGCATGCCGTCAGATGTATTACACTCCACCCAACCCCTCCTCGACGTCGACGATTTGCGGACCTACTTCTTCAACGAGGACGGAGTGACGCGCGCGGTCGATGGGGTCAGTTTCCACGTTCAGGCTGGTGAAACACTTGGCATCGTTGGAGAGTCGGGGTGCGGGAAGAGCGTTACCGCGCTCTCAGTCCTGCGACTCATTCCGCCGCGCATCGGGCGAACTGTCGGTGGAAAGATCCGCTTTGACGGACAGGACCTGGGTGCGCTCACGGAAGCAGAGATGCGTGACATCCGAGGTAACCGGATTGCGATGATCTTCCAGGAGCCAATGACGAGCCTTAATCCTGTCCTTACGATCGGAGACCAAGTCAGCGAGGCGGTCATGATCCATCGCAGGGCCAGCCGCAGTCAGGCACGCCAGCGCGCGAGAGAGGTGCTCAACCTCGTTGGCATTCCCGATGCCGAGCGTCGGCTGCGCGACTATCCATACCAGTTCTCAGGAGGCATGCGTCAGCGCGTCATGATCGCGATGGCACTCGCCTGCGATCCCAAGCTACTTATCGCAGATGAACCAACCACGGCGCTCGATGTGACGATCCAAGCCCAAGTGCTTCAACTGATGCTAGAACTCAAACAGAAGACTTCGGCTGCCGTTATTCTTATCACCCATGATCTCGGCGTCGTTGCGGAGACCTGCCAGCGAGTTCTCGTGATGTACGCCGGCAGAAAGGTCGAAGAGGCAAGCGTTTACGATCTTTTTGACCATCCAGCACATCCCTATACACGTGGTCTGCTGGCGTCTGTCGCGCGTGGGAAAGTCGGCGGTCGCCTCGAAGAGATTCCTGGCATTGTTCCCTCGCTCCGGGACCCAATCCCGGGCTGTGCCTTTGCCGACCGCTGCGGGTTTGCTGATGAGCGTTGCCGCTCCGAGGTGCCCGAACTCCGACCGGTAGCTGACGACCCGGAAACGAGTCATTTCGCTGCCTGCATCAAGGCAGAAGAGGTACTGGCTTCATGAATAGTCAGCCTGTAATCGAGGTCGAAGACCTTAAAAAACACTTTCCTATCACTCGCGGCCTCCTGGCCCGACAGATTGGCTCCATTAAGGCAGTTGATGGAGTATCCTTCGCGTTGGCTCCGAGCGAAACGCTTTGCGTCGTTGGGGAATCTGGCTGTGGCAAATCAACAGTTGGTCGCCTCATACTGCGCTTGCTCGATCCGACCAGCGGTACGGTCCGACTTGAGGGTGAAGACATAACGCATCTAAATCGCCACGAAGTCCGTCGTTTCCGCCAGCGCATGCAGATTGTTTTTCAGGATCCTTACGCCTCGCTTAATCCGCGGATGCGCGCTGGTGCCATTGTTGCAGAACCACTCGAGAATTTTGAGAACACGGGTCGCAAGGAAATGACCGACCGTGTCGCCGCGCTGTTCGAGCGGGTCGGCCTTGCGTCCGATGCGATGCGCAAGTACCCCTTCGAATTCTCGGGTGGCCAACGGCAGCGCCTTGGCATAGCTCGTGCGTTGGCCCTGAATCCGCACGTGATAGTCGCCGACGAACCGGTTTCGGCGCTTGATGTTTCCGTGCAAGCTCAGGTTCTCAACTTAATGATGGACCTCAAAGCCGACCTCGGTCTCGCCTATCTCTTCATCAGCCACGATCTCGGCGTTGTTGAGCACGTGGCAGATCGGGTCGCAGTGATGTATCTCGGCCGAATAGTGGAAATGGGACCGCGGGCAAATCTCTTTGAGGCGCCCCGCCATCCCTACACGCGCGCGCTGCTATCTGCTGCACCGATACCTAATCCGCGATCTAAGCGGGACCGCTTGGTCCTTGAGGGCGATGTCCCGTCACCGGCTGATCCTCCGACGGGTTGTCACTTTCATACGCGCTGTCCGTTTTCCTTCGAGCGCTGCCGCAGCGAGACGCCGCATCTGCGCCGGGCCGGCGAAGATCACACGTTCGCCTGTCATCTCGAGGCATGACTTTGGTTCGTGTGCCGGGGCAGCTATCGCAACTCTTTCTGAATTTCCCAATGACGAGCCTGGGCGTTCAAATCCCGGAACCCGAAGCACGGAACTCTGCGCTTTAACCTCTACGCATTGACCTCCACGCAATAACCACCAAACACTCGCTTCTCATCACCTAGTTCTCGTCCGATAGTTCTTATCACCGAGTGCTAACGGCATAGTTCTTGTCGCTTAGTTCTTGTCGCTTAAGTCTAGTGATTTGCTTCCGAGCGCTCACGTCCAGTGCGCACCGGTGATCAACTCATCTGCCAATTGTCGTGAAGCAATATCCAGCAATTGTTCCCCCTTTTCCGGGGTCGCGCACGTTGCGTCACCCAAGACTCCCGTTGGTGTGATTTCCGAAAACGAACGCCATACCATGAGCGTTCGACCTATCGCCGTGCTCATAGACCGGTTTGGACCCTTTGCATCAGCCAGCCTCTCGGCTCGGACACAATCGGCCTTGACCGCCATCATCATGGAAGTCTCTGCTTCACACGCGTGCTGAACCCCTTTCTGGGTCTCAAGAACTGCCTCGAATGCGCCGCTGGCATGAGGAACGTTCCAGTAACTCGTCGTTGCAATTTGGGCATCGATCTCTCGCGTCAGATCGGTCGTCAAAGCGGCTAGGGCAGCCATATTGCCGCCGTGCCCATTGACGATGCAGATCCGTTTAAAGCCGGCATTCAGAATGGACCGGCACAGGTCACGCAGTAGCGCGTGCCACGTTGACAGTGACAAGGAAAACGTCCCGCCAAAAGCAACGTGGTGCTCTGCAAGTCCCATCCAGACTGTTGGCGCAACCACAATTGGACGATGCGCCGCCACGAGACGCGCCGTGCGCCGGCAGGCCTCACCGCAAAGAAAAGTATCAACCCCGGTCGAGAGATGGGGCCCGTGTTGCTCGGTCGAAGCCACCGGCAGAAGGACGATTGCGTCAGCCTCGGCCAATTCACGAAGTTCCGGGGCTGTCAGTTTCTCCCATTCGACTTCGGCCATCGTGTTTCTCCGTCAGAGCCGGCAAAATTTGTTTTATCAGTGCCCGGGCGATCACGAATGATCGCCAGCTTTAGAAGCTTTGATCTCGATAGAAGGCCACGCTGAGCAAAATCGCATCGGCGCCGCGTCTCCTTGCGAGTTCATCTGCGAGGCTAAGCGCATGTCGTAACAGATAATTGGCGCTAACCGGACGCTACCCACGTCAAACGTTAGCACGCGTTTCCCGCGCATGAAGTAGTCTTTCTCCATCGATGCGCCCTACTGCGCGAGTTGCAGTTTGTCAAAGACGCCCGCAGGTTGGCGATCTTTGTCGATGCAAAATTGACTGATGTGGAGTCCACCGCTGCAACCAACGCGCGGCGCGCCATAGAGAAGAAATGCGCGATGTTTCGCTGCGATTGGTCCGAGAGCCTGATATGTGGGTCCTTTTACGTCTTCGGCAAATATTTCAGAATGGGAAAAACAATGCCTGGAATAAGAGATGCTCGACAGTTCGGCTAGGACGATCACATCTACGCGCCGCCTTCTCAGAGTACGATCGAGAATAACAGATATGCGATCTATATGATCGTCCCGGTCCCGAGCTGTGCGCATATCGGCCGGCACCTTGATCAGACACCCTAGGATCACAATTTTCGTCATGTCGCACCAACGCTACCAGGAGTGATGTCATAGACATCGAGAGCACAATTCTTTTCTGACTGCCATCGACTTTCGCGAGAAGCTGCCGCAATCGATATTTGTCATGTTGATCGTGTTGATCGTGTTGATCGTGTTTGTCCCGTTTGTCCCGTTTGTCGTGTTAGCAACCTGCCCGGTGACTTGCATGATACTCTACGGCAGGAATGGCCAAATCATAAGGTCAGTTCTTAGGACTCTCTGTCTTGTATCCAAAGTCACTCATCATGACCTCCGCCGTTGGCCAGTAGTTGTCACACGTTTTACAGCGCTTGCGCCCCTATCCAGTTGGCACAAGGGTTCGAATAGGGCATACAAATTGATCCCCCTTTGACGCTCATTGAATCCATTAGGACAGCGGTCGTGTGATGCACGGATTCCGCCAGCAACTGTTAACGGAAGAAAACCGGCCAGTTGACAATTTGAAACTACGACGGCGATGTGCTAGCAAAGCTCCACCCAAAACAAACGATACCTGAAGCTCGTGTGACCACACGGCGCAATTGATTCTGTGCGCGTGAGTACGCCTTGTATTGTGGACTCCGACCTACCGCATCTTTCAACGCGCCGACGTTGCCGCGACCTGAAGAACGCCATCCAACGAGGGGAAATTCATCGTGTGTCAAGAGGCTGAGTTTGAAGAAATCAATGAAATCAAAGCTGACATGGACGGCATCTATGACCAGCGCGACCCACGCGGGTATTTTCGCGAGCTTAACAAACTTGACTACGGGATACCAAGTGCAGCCAAGCCTATTTTTCAGCAGCTTATCGGGCATCTAGAGAGTCAAGGTCTCGCGCCAGTTCACTTGCTTGATGTCGGTTCTTCTTATGGGGTGAACGCAGCACTTCTGAAGTATAACCTTTCGATGTCGGAATTGTACGCTCATTGGGGACAGAAGGTATTGCGAGACGTCTCATCCAATGAGGTCATCGAGAATGACAGATCCTTCTTCGATCAACTCGATGTAACCGAGGACATCAGAGTAACTGGCCTCGATGTAGCAGAAAATGCTGTTTCCTACGGCGCCGAAGTCGGATTGCTGGATGACGGAATTGCCATCAATCTGGAAACCCATGCGTTGCCCGGTGATACAGCGAGCGAACTGGCGTCCGTCGACCTCGTCATGTCAACCGGCTGCGTCGGTTATGTAACGGAGAAGACCTTCGAGCAGCTATTGCCAGCAGCCTCGCAGGCCGGCCCCCCTTGGTTCGCAAATTTCGTGCTGCGCATGTTTCCGTTCGATCCAATCGCAGACAGTCTTGGTGAGCAGGGTTATGTGACGGAAAAGCTTGCCGGTCGCACCTTTGTTCAACGAAAATTCGTAGGCATGGACGAACAGACCAAAGTCCTGGGGCAACTAGCCG
>JBPCWA010000127.1:0-3024 GCA_051009975.1 Hyphomicrobiaceae bacterium | reverse complement strand
CGACTAAATCATCCTGGACAATAAAAATGTCCTTCAATGGACGATCGAAAGTTTCTGCCCAAAGATGGGTGCTGGTCGAGGCCTCAATCAACTGTGCGCTCAGTCTGAGGCGATCCCCCAACTTACGAGCGCTTCCTTCCAAAACGTAGCGCACTCCAAGCTGATCCTGGAGATCACGCACATTGACGGGCTTTCCCTTGAAGGTGAACGCAGTATTCCGAGCGGAAACCAAAAGACCAGGCGTCCTGGCAAGTGCTGTCGTCAAACCCTCCGTTATCCCGTCACTAAAATATTCCTGCTCTGGATCGTTGCTTATATTTGTGAAGGGCAGAACTATCAGCGTCGGTCTCAGCGTCTTGGGATTCGCTATGTCTTGACCCGAATTGCTGGGATTTACCAAAGAGCCCGGCGAACCACCGAGCCAGTATGCGGTGGCTGCTAAGATGATGATGAGGAAAGCGAGCCCTGCTAGCACCTTACGATGCTTGCGAAGCTGTCGGAGAGCATGCGGTTGCGAATGCTCTTGGCCATCAAGTACGACTTGGAATGCGCGCACCGGGCGTTCAATATTTTTGACGCGTATCTCGCCAAGGTCGTACAGCTGAATATTCAACAAGTGGTGAATTTGATCACGTGCGCTCCCCGAGATGCAAATGCCGCCAGGTTTTGCCATGCCTTCCAAGCGAGCTGCGACGTTGACCCCATCACCGAGCAAGTCGTCACCATCAATCAGGACGTCGCCAACATTGATTCCGATTCTGAACTCGATGCGCTTGTCGGGCGGCAGCCCGGCGTTGCGCACCACCATGCCGGCTTGTACTTCGAATGCACAGCGGAAGGCATCAACGACACTGGGGAACTCAATCAAAACGCTATCGCCAGCAGTATTTGCAATGCGTCCGCCGTAACGGTCTAAAAGCGGATCAATGAGTTCGGTTCTATGCTTGCGTAACGCCGCAATCGTCACTTCCTCGTCAAGCGAAGTCAGACGGCTATACCCGGCGACATCGGCCGCGAGCAGCGTTGTTAGTTTTCGCCCACTGGTTTCGGTTGGCATGCGCTAGTCTCGACCAAATATCTCAGCCGAGGATATATAGACGGGTTGCTACAAGCGACTAGTTTCTTCAAACCACAACGCACGTCGGACGCGGAGCTCAGGAGCTACTTGCTGGAAATTTCAATGGAAAGCACAAGGTCGGGCCGGTTCACTACGCACATCTCTTCGACAACTGAAGCAACAAGACCTTGTTCTGAGCGCTGTTGATCAAGCAGGCGAACTGCGATTTTGCAGCTGGTCACGGCCGATGCGGGGCATAGATTGAGTATCTGCCGCACTGCGCACCATATTCGCTCCTACGCTATCAATGGACGAAAAAGTCAGCAATAAGCTAATTATCATTTGGGCCAATCGCTGCCATTGGGCACGCCTTACCCTGCTGCGTTTTACAGAGCCGCAAACCGCCTCCCAAACACCCTGACAAACACCCTGAGACCCCTCAGAGATCTGCCCATCTGTCTGCGCACACAGTCGCCGAGAGTCTCACAAACGGATGCTCAGGTTCTCACATTCATGAATTATCATCCACAGAAACAGGCAATTTTCCATAGCATTGACTCCCAGCAGTATTTGCCTGTCGCCGCAGCGCCACAGCCATCATTTGCTCATCATGAGCATGCCGCTTTGGCCGGATGCGTCAAAAAAACGAGT
Organism: Hyphomicrobiaceae bacterium; assembly: GCA_051009975.1. Classification (GTDB taxonomy): domain Bacteria; phylum Pseudomonadota; class Alphaproteobacteria; order Rhizobiales; family Hyphomicrobiaceae; genus Tectiglobus. Next base: position 1,316 of record JBPCWA010000127.1, on the reverse strand, counting down.
GATTGTCGAAACTTATCGGGCTATAAGCACAAAAGCGACTGCTTAAAGGCTCACCCTGTGCCCCCCATTTGGTGAGTCGATCGATTACTCCCCCCGTATCGATCATAGCTTGAGCCAGACCGCCCGCCCCCCTGGGCAGTTTGGCTCCGTCGCACCCCTCAACTCAGAATGATCATCGAATGCGCGCGTTCTAATGTGCGCGTTCTGTTGAAGATCAGCGGCGATGTGCAGCCATCAGCGCACACGGCCTGCGTTCTGACACAACAGCACTTTGAGAAGGTCAAGAAGGCAATGTCGACGGGCGGGTTGTCCGAGGCAGCGTAATCAAAGGCAGCGTAATCAAAGATACGTTGCTTGACGGCCGCTCACAGTGTTTCAGTCACGTGAGCGACCGTCATTTCAAACGAGCCGCTGCTTTTTATGCCGCGACGCACATCACGCTGCGAGGGGTATTACCACCGCTCGTCGCGTCCGCTTACGCGTCGACTGGCGTTGAAAGCGCAGGATTGTGAGGTCGAACGTGCCCCCCTGGCTACGTCTTTGATTCGACGTCACCTGTGTCTCGCTGGAGTCCAGTGCTACTCTCTCTGCCCGTCGGAGACTACCCCTCTGTTGATCACTTCGTGTGTCATACACGTGCAATAGATCGCACCGCTATCGCTAGACTTGCAGCAACCGCATTACAGACGAACCGAAGAGGATGGCGGCGACTATAGCCACGTAGGGCCACATTATTGTCGTATCCCCGCCAGACTCTTGATTTCCTCCAGACCGATGTGACCGGTCAGCATGAGCGCGATCACGATCCACTCCGCCAGCGACCTCGGATCGCGAAACAGCGCGCTCACCAAAGCCGAACGATGCGCGTGTTTCTTGCGCGATATTGCCTCTACTTTCTTCGTTACGCGGTCCAACTTGTTGCCCAGTCGATCCTCCATAGTATCTATTCGGTCGAGGATGCGGGCGTGTTGGGTCATGAGGTTTTGGCCCAGCAGGGCTGGTATACTGCCCAGGCCATCCATACACGTCCGATGGCTGTGCGTTTGGGTTTCGGGGGGGGGGGGCATGCCATGCCTCGGCTTGAGCCACCGTTGAAACTGGCACTGGAACTGAAGAGCCAGCTCCAGACCAAGGCGCAATCACTCCGGAACTACGCACCCACTTCTCCAGTATTCCGGCCGGCCAAACCGGGTGGCCGCAGATCGGCGAGGTCATTGAGGCCCAAAAGCTGGATCGCGCCCCGTGGAACGAGCTCAAGCTGGCTCTGAAGGATGCGCAGCCGTTTGAGGCCGTTGATGAACCGCTCGCCGCAGCCG
>JBPCWA010000126.1:0-2636 GCA_051009975.1 Hyphomicrobiaceae bacterium | reverse complement strand
TGTTCGAGAAATAGCGGATTGCCTTCCGCGCGCGCGATGCAGCTCAGAACGAATTGTTTGTCGGCAGGTGGGTAATTCTCTGCGAGTTCCAGTGCCTCCGCCTCGCGAAGTGGTCCCAGGTCGAATGTCACTAACGGACAATTACCCGCGGCGGCGCGCCAAGTTTGGTCGATTGGGTCACCGTCGATACGTGACGACATGACCAACAAGGTAGGGCAATCACCAACAGTCTGGGCAATTGAGGCCAAATGCGCGCGCGTTATGTTTCCTGCCCAATGAATGTCCTCGACGGCAAGGAAAAGCGGATAGCGCGCACTCGTGCTTTGAACCAGTTCGGCCACCGTATCCTGCTTGCCCCGGTTGCGGGCAGTATTGTCCATGGCCTCATAGAGTGCGTGCAGTTCGGGCGGCTGCTTCAAGTCCAGCAAATCGTTCAAATACACCCGACGCTCAAGATGCAGATAATCATCAACAAACGCACGTTCTGCCATCTGGGCACGTTTCGCCTCATCACTGCCCGATCGTAAGCCCAATAGACTCCGGACAAGTGCCCGGACCGCGTCCTGCCCGTTACCGACGCCGAAGTCCAGGACCAAACCTGTGTGTGCCGTAAATCCGTTTCCCTCAGCAAGGCTTTGAAACTCGGCGAGAAGCCGCGTCTTACCAATGCCCGGCTCGCCTCGCACATAGATTACTTGACCGGTAGCGGTTTCGAGGCAGGCCGCAATCATGCTCTCGAATTGACGAATTTCGGTCTTGCGTCCCGCAATGCGTCGATGTGCCGTTTTATCCGCGGGCTGGAGCCCGTTCACCCGCCACACCTTAACCGGTTGCGACAATCCTTTGATTGGGGTCTCACCGATTGCTGCCACATGTAGGCGATCCTCAAGCGCTGTGCGAACTGCTTCCGAAACGAAGGTTTGACCTGGTCCAGCCAGTTCCGTCAGCCGTGAAGCCAAATTCACGGAATCGCCCGTCACGGTGTATTCGCTATGCGTCTCGCTTCCTGTCCCGCTTGCGATAACCTGGCCGCTTGCGATGCCGATGTGAACTGACAATGGAGGGTTCAGGGCCGTGACGGCTGCATGAATGTCCAAGGACGCGCGAATTGCGCGTTCTGGATCATCGTCGTGCGCAACTGGTGCGCCGAATACGGCCATCACCGCATCGCCAATGTGTTTATCGATCGTGCCTGCGTAATTCTTAACAATGGTATCGGCCGCATCGAAGTAGCGGTTCAACAACGCATGCGTCTCTTCGGCGTCCAATTCGCTGGTAAGTCTCGTATACCCTGCGAGGTCGGCAAACAACACCGTGACTTGACGGCGTTCACCGGCCAGGCCCAATGCCGTGGCTCCCGTTGCAGTAGTCGACCTTGGTAGTTCTGGGCCGGCTGAAATCGGGGGCACTGTTTGTGCCGCCGTTCGCAACTCCACGATGGCGGTCAACAGCTTGCGTCGGTGACCAAGAGATAGACCCAGTTCTTTCAAATCCTGGTCGCTTACGTGCGGAAGAACGTCAGCATCAATGTCGTTATCGGCAAAGAGCTGTGCATGATGACCTAGCCCCAAGCCTTCTAACAACTTATGAACGTCGATCGCCATGACGGACCTTCTCTCTTGTCCCATACTAGCAGACTTGCGAGCCAACCGAAGTAAGGACGATCATCGACGCCACCATGCCCGTCAGCCACAGAACCTATCCGCGCAGTCGCCGGACGTGAACGTCTGTTCCTGGCCCAAGTCGGACATAGTTTGCTGCACCTGCTCATGTCTGCTCCCGGGAGCAAAGCGGCCATAGATTGCTGCAGGTGCTCAGGTCTGCTTTTGACCCTGAACGGACCTCACCATGCTGGCGACATTGGTCATCGGCATGTCCGCTATTGGTAAAGGCGGATAATCAATTCCTTCGAAATTTCTGAGGCGCTACGCGAACATGCAAGCCAGCGACACGGAAGGAAAGATCATAGGCGACGTAACGTTCGAGAGTTAATGAGTCCCGAGTATTTGGCGCGGGTGATTGCGAGGGCGTCTGTAGCGCTGCTATTGTCCAGCAGTAGATTTCTCCGCCGGAGGCGACCATGAATTACTATGACCTCGGATCATATTCCCGCCAAGTGACGACATCCTCGGAAACGGCCCAGCAGTGGTTCGACCGCGGTTTGGTTTGGACATATGCCTACCATCACGAAGAAGCGATCGTCTGCTTCAACAATGCGCTCAAGGAGGATCAAGACTGTGCGATGGCTCACTGGGGCATCGCCTACGCTATAGGCCCGAACTACAATAAGCCGTGGGAAGCTTTTGAAGATGATGAAAAGCCTGATGCGCTGCAGCAGGCTCAGAATGCTATTGCAGCGGCAACGGCCCTTAAGGACAAGGTGAGCACCTGGGAACGCGCGTTGATCGAGGCGCTGCCGCACCGCTACCCCCAGGATGCTTCCGTCGACACCTATGCACCCTGGAATGACTCATATGCGAATGCGATGCGTGAAGTGCACAGAGCTCATTCCGACGATCTTGACGTCAGCTGCCTCTTTGCTGAAGCTATCATGAACCGGACGCCCTGGCAGTTATGGGATCTACCCTCTGGAGAGCCGGCCGAAGGTGCCGATACGCTGGAAGCGATAACGGTTC
>JBPCWA010000125.1:0-8964 GCA_051009975.1 Hyphomicrobiaceae bacterium | reverse complement strand
CCGCGGGTGAAAGGACTGCACTCGTCGCACGCACGATTTCCTGTCTGGTCCAGCAGCCATCATTTCAACCTGTTGTTGGCTGGATCCAGCGGCGCCCGCACGGTCGCAGCAACCGGGACTGCAGTTCCGGCAATATCGACTTCGAACTGTCGTTCGGAGATCCAGGTATCGCTGACGGCCTCACCTCTCGTATCGACGTAGCCAAGCATCACGACACGATCCAACGTTGCTCCGAACGCAGCGGACATGACCTCACCTACCGGCCGGCCGGCATCAAGAATCGCCTCACCGCCGTGTGCCAGCGGCGAATCGCCCGAAACTGCAACCAATGAAAGGAATCGTTGTTGTGGCGGCTGCTTGCAAGCCTCGAGCAAAGCCGTTCGGCCTATAAAATCGCATCCCTTGTTCAGCTTCGCTGCAAAACCAAGTCCGGCCTCATATGGATTGTAGTCGGGTGTCAACTCACGTCCCCACGCTCGATATCCCTTTTCGAGGCGCATGCCTTCAATTGTATAATAGCCGCCGTCGCGAAGTCCGATCTCGGTGCCGGCGTCGAACAGCTTGTCATAGACACCAGCTGCAAATTCTGTTGGTACGTATAATTCCCAACCAAGCTCGCCGACATAGGTGCGCCGACACGCAAGGACACGTGCGTAACCTATATTGATCGGGCGCACAGCAGCAAAAGGAAACTGTTGATCGCCGAGGTCAGCCCCTGAGACACGGCCGAGGAGCGCGCGGGACCGGGGTCCGATGACCGAGATCACTGAATAAGCCGACGTCACGTCTGTCAGGGATACTCCTGACCCTGCTCGCAGGTTGCGTCGAATCCATTCCGGGTCTCGAATGGCTTGCGCCGTGCCGGACAGCATTAAGAATTCGGTCTGGGACAACCGCGCAACGGTAACGTCACTCTCATATCCACCGCGCGCATTCAATAGTCCGGTATAGACGCTCGTTCCCGGTTGAACCGCCAGATCGTTGGCACAAATGCGGTTGAGTTCAACTTCTGCGTCATCACCCTGAATTAGGAACTTGGCGAAGGAGGACATGTCGAAGACGCAGACACCTTCGCGTGCCGCTTTCTGTTCATCACAATGCCAATCAAACCAGTTTTGGCGATCCCAGCCGTACTCTATCTCTGCTTTTTCGCCTTTCGGCACGAACACATTGGGCCGTTCCCAGCCCATCTTCGAGCCCCAGATCACGCCTTTCGCGTCGAGCCTGTCATAGAGGGGTGAGCGGCGAAAGGGCCTCGCCGTCTCAAGTTCGCGATTCGGCCAAGGCATCATGTAATGCAGGCCCAGCACCTCGCTGACGCGGTCACGAAGCCAGATTTCGTTACTGTTGAACTCCGCAAAACGCCGGATGTCCACCGGCCAGAGATCGAGTTGGGGCTCACCCGAAACAATCCAATCCGCCATCGCCCAGCCGGCTCCACCCGCCGAAGCAATGCCGGTTGAGTTAAATCCAGCTGCCACGAACAAACTTCTCACCTGCGGCGCTTCACCAAGAATGTAGTTGTTGTCTGCGGTAAAACTCTCAGGCCCATTCATAAATTGCTTGACTTGCGCTCTTTCCAGCGCGGGCACGCGCTCGATTGCGTTTTTCATCAGGATTTCAAACTGATCCCAGTCGTCCGGGAGCATACCGAATTCGAAGTCATCCGGTACGTCCGTCACCCAAGGTTTGGCTTTCGGTTCGAAACCGCCCATAAGCAAACCGCCGACTTCTTCTTTGAAATAGACGAACCCGTCAGGGTCGCGCAGACAGGGCAGATCTGGTGAAACACCTTCAATACGCTCAGTTACGATATACATGTGTTCGCAAGAGTGAAGCGGCACCGTCACACCAGCTTTCATCGCCAACTGTCTCGTCCATTGTCCACAGGCGATCACAACGAAATCAGCTGAAATGCTGCCATGGGCCGTGACGACACCGGATACGCGCGCATTCTCTATATTGAATGATGTCACGCGAACGCCTTCAGCAATGCGTGCACCGCCATTACGTGCTCCTTTGGCCAAAGCTTGTGTAATGTCGGCCGGATTGGCCTTGCCATCACCAGGCAGCCATGCGGCGCCAACAAGATCTTTGCTCTCCAACAGTGGCCATTTCTCATACGCCTGTGACGGCGACAGCAGTTCGCACTCGACACCTTGCGCACGCGCTGAAACTGCAACGCGTTTTAGCAGGGTCATACGGTCCTCGGTACGAGCAACTGTCAAGGAACCGCACTTCTTCCATCCCGTCGCTTGTCCGGTCTCTTCCTCCAGGCGACTGTACAGCCCTGTGGAATACTGGATCAGTTTGGTCATGTTCTGATGCGAGCGCAATTGCCCGACCAGACCGGCTGCATGCCATGTTGTTCCGCCTGACAAACGGCCTTGCTCCAGCAAAACAACGTCGGACCATCCATGCTTTGTCAGGTGATAAGCAATAGAACAGCCAACGATGCCGCCGCCGACAATGACGACGCGTGCGTGACCCGGTAGTTCCGTTGCCATGGACGACCTCCCATCGACTGCGCGGCGGCTTCAAGAGCCACATTTTATCAACTTTTTCAACACGACATCACATTCAATGACAATGTGCTAGGTCCATATCACCCCGATCCTCCGACGCGGCAACCAACCGGTGAGTTCACCGGTCGGTCGAACATAGAAGATCATCGCGGGGAGCTGCTAGGCGACAGGACAAGGTGTCCGAGCGTCGCACTTGTTGCGATCAGCCAAAAGGTACGCAATGTTTGCACTGGCAATCATGCGTCCGAGAAACCGGGCGCCAATCCCCAAATTCATTGACTGACACTAATATTGACTGACACCAATATTGACTGGCACCAATATTGTCATCAAGTGCCCGAACAAGCAGGACTTATGGACTGAACTGATGTATAAGCCAAAGACCACAGAGACTCCGCCACATCTTTGATAAAACCCGTCCGCGATGGTCGGCAAACAGGAATGAAATTGGGCTCGACGAAACAGTGACAATCTCAGCGATTTTATTCGACAAGGATGGTACGTTGATCGACTACCACCGAACCTGGACATCGATCAACTATGATGCAGCCCTGTTGGCCGCTAGGGGTGATCCACAATTGGCGAATCGTCTGCTCGTGATCGGAGGTTGGGATGCGATCACTCAGAGGGTCGCGGCGAACAGTGCCTTGGCCGCGGGGACCACATTCGAAATTGCTACACTTTGGAGCAAGCATGGCAGTGAGTTTGATGTCGTCGAATTAACCGAGGCGATTGACCAGAAATTCTCCCGCGGAATGATCAACGCCGTACCAGTTACAGAGCTTGAACCCCTGTTTTCAAATCTGAAGGATCGCGGTTTGATGCTCGGCATTGCGAGTAGTGACAGCGCAGCCGCAGTTGATGCCTTCGCCAAACAGTACAAACTGATAGGGTACCTCGACTTTTCGGCTGGATATGACAGCGGCCATGGTATCAAACCGGGTCCGGGGATGCTATTGGCATTTTGTGATGCCGTTGGCTGTGATCCTTCTGAGACAGTCGTGGTTGGTGACAATCATCACGATATGGCAATGGCGGAATCCGGCGGCTCAGGACTAAGAATAGCTGTCCTGACCGGCACCGGATCAAGAGCTGAACTCGAACCCCACTCAGATCGCTGCATTGAAAGCATTGAGTGCCTTCCTGAAATTCTAGCATCGATTGAATTCAAGCAATCCAGTTAGACAGTCGTGCTGGCGGTGCGAACGATCTTCGAACGGACTGGGTTGGTCAGCCGTCAAACTTAACATTGACGGTTCGCAGGGACTGCAATTGGGGGCGTTCCCAAATCTTGCCGGTGTGCTGAACATGACGCGACAAGGTATAATTGATCGACCACAGCGGCGCCAAGCGTATCCGCCAAACGAACCCTACGATTGCGGGATGCTGGATGTCGGCGACGGCCACCACATCTACTGGGAACTCTGCGGAAACCCGCGCGGCAGACCTGCCGTCTTTCTGCACGGAGGGCCGGGTGGAGGTTGTTCACCCGAGCACAGGCGTTTGTTTGATCCCAATCGCTATCGCATACTTCTTTTTGATCAAAGAGGGTGCGGACGGTCCCGTCCCAACGCTAGTATTGATGCGAATACGACGTGGCATCTAGTGCGTGACATGGAACGACTTCGCAGCAAGTTCGAAGTCGAGAACTGGCTTGTTTTGGGCGGTTCATGGGGCAGCGCGCTGGCATTGGCATACGCCGAAACTCACCCGGATCGCGTTTCAGCGCTTGTCCTGCGAGGCGTGTTCACCCTGCGACGCGAGGAGTTGCTGTGGTATTATCAGCAGGGAGCATCCTGGCTCTTTCCAGACAAGTGGGAGAGATTCTTGCAGCCGATTCCGAAGGGTGAGCGCGGCGACTTGATGTCTGCGTATCAAAGCCGTCTAAACAGCGTCGATGAGGCTGTTCGGCTGGAAGCGGCGAGAGCGTGGAGCCTGTGGGAGGGAGAGACCATAACACTCGTGCCGGACGATGCACTGTCACAACAGCATGGCAGTGACGAGTTCGCGCTTGCCTTTGCGCGTATTGAAAATCACTACTTTCAAAACGGTGGCTTTTTCGAAGAAGGGAAGTTGCTCAGAGACGCCCATCGCATCACCGATATTCCTGGTGCAATTATCCAGGGTCGATATGACGTCGCAACGCCTGCTCACACGGCGTGGGAATTGAAACAAATTTGGTCCAAGGCAGTGTTCCATTTGGTTGCTGATGCCGGCCATGCCTTTAACGAGCCAGGCATCCTGCATTACACAATCGAGGCAACGGACAGTTTCGCAGATCTTTGAAAATCTATGGTGCAAGATCCTTAATCTTGTCGTGTCGTAGCGGACACGCGAGATAAACGCCGAATTCCTGGCCGATGTCGCAACTTATACGGGCGTGGACGCGGCCTTGGCGGTCCTGGAAGCGCTGTTGATCCTGCACGGGGAATATCCCTTCGTGCCAAACGTTAGGGTGGATATAGAGCCCGCGCGAGCCGTCACACCAGAATGCGACGACCTTATCTGGCGTAAGATTGTCACCTGGTAACGCAGCAGGAATGATGAACGGCTTATTCTCCAGCGGGAAGAACAGCTGGCCACCGTCTGGATGATAGTTCATGTGCCAAAGCAGCACCTGATCGCGCGGTACCGTTTGACGATCGCTTGCAGCCCTTTGCGGATCGGCGGACCAGCCCAAGACGTAGTGACCCTTCACAGCTTCGTTTTCGCCGTAAAGGACATCGCCGTGCCAATCCCCCCGAAAGATACCCTCGACCCAGCCGGCCTCGTCACCCGTATCCTCGTCAACCGGCCGCCAGCCTAGTGCCGGCCAGCGCACAATCTCGATCTCGACCCCGTCAGGGTCGTCGACCAGGCAGCCATAGCTTTTGACGCTGTTCTCGGTTGCCCGGATCAGCGGAACCTCGTGCCACGGAAGCGACGGTTTGCTGCTGGCTTCAAACAAATACTGCGGACCACTCACGCTGTCTCCTTGCAGTGCTGCTCAACCACGCGTTGGATCAGCGGGGCGAAGTGCGAAAACGGTGGCGTCGTCATGTTGGCGCGCTTGCTCGCATCATCGAGATGGCGCACTTGAATTATCTGTTCGAGATGTGGATTCTTTTCGAAGTCAGACAGTTCCTCGCGGCTCATCGGGCCGCCCTGAAGGTTCAGTGAATGAACAGATGCTTCCGATAGGCGCTCGAAATATTCAGGACGGGTCGCACAAAGATAGCGCTTCGCAGCGACGTGATAGCGAACACAGTCCGTTACGATGGTCGGAAATAGCCGCTTGAGCAGTTCTGCACCAACTTCCTCGTGATAGCGGTCCTCAGTGTCATGCATGCTGAACGTGCCGAATTCACTTGTGAAATGGCCGATGTCATGGAGCAGCGCCGCGACGATGATGACGTCTCCCTGGCTGGCCTGCTCTGCAAGTGTTGCGCTCTGCAGCATGTGTTCGGCCATGGTTACCGGTTCACCGAGGTACTCATCACCCCCGCGCCGTTCAAAAATGTCTGCGAGGAATTCGACGATATTGTCGCGAGTGAGGACGACATCACTGGACTTGGTCATTCAGCCACCTCCGGCGTTTCGGACTGTAATGCTGCGAGTTTCGACAACAGACCGTCCTTGTCAGCGTAACATCCCTGTAGCCAGCGCGTACCAGTCCCCGAGTAGGCCTTGCGTGCGTGCAGCACGCGTGTGTTATCAACGATAAAACACTCACCGGGTTCGAGCCGGAACGTGACCTCCATCGAACGATCGTCAATGATCTCGCCCATGCGCCGATACGCGGCATAGTAGGTGTCCATCCTATCGAACGGTACGTCCGTGATCGCTGCGGCCGAGCGATTGTTGAAGCGCACCGCGATCAATTCACCATCCGGGGTCAATTCGATCATCGGACGCCGCGACCGCAATATAACGTCGGTCTCGCCCGCGTACTCGAACCGGCCGCAATGGCTGGACAGCACATCGAACCATTCCGCTCTTTGTTCACGCAATCGTCGAGCAACGCAAAATCCGTCGACAACCATGTTTTCACCACCCGAAGCGGAACTTTCAAGACAGTAGAGAACCTGCACAGTTGGAACGGGATCGCGATAGGGATTGTCTGTATGGGCCTGCAAACCCAGCCCGGTGTAGGCAAGATTAGTCGGATTGACCTCGGTTCGCACATCGAAGTGGCGGCCGTAGTTGGTCTCGCGCACGTAACCAAATAGATCGACAACCTGGAACAGGGCTTGATCGGTGACAGGTCCGTTGGACAACTTGCCGAAGCCATAACGGGCGACATTGACCAGCCAAGCTTTCAAAGCTCGCCGGTCCGACGAGACCTGCCCGAACTCAGCGGTTACGGCATCGACGTCTAGGGCACCGTCCCAGGTCTCAACGTGCTTCGCCGTCCATCCCTTGGTCGTCGTACCAGCTCGGTCGTAAGCGTTTTCTCGAAGCCAGTTCATGTCGTAGTCGACTGTCTTGCCCTCCGGCGAAAAGGTAACTTGAAGCCGTTCGTCGACGATGTAAGCAGCAACGATCTTGGTTTCCTGTGGAATATCATTGAGTGTAATCAGCCGCTGGCCATTTGCCGGAGAGCGGGTCTGTGGGTCAGGCGCATTGTCGCGCAACCACATCGCGTGAAACCTCCGCGATCCTTCCGGCCAGCTAATCGCAATGGAACTGCCATCAGATTTGAGAACAAGGTCACTCATGTCGTTACAATCTCTGGATCGGCTTGGGGGAGGTTGGACATGAACTACAGCATCACGCATTGTGACCATAAGATCAAATTAGTAGTGTAAATAGTAAGGCTGTGTGCAACTAGTGAGTAAACTTTCTTCGGAACAAATTCAGCCTGGATGAACCGGGGCCTTTGAGGCGGCCGACCGGATGGAAAGCTTTACCTCACCGGTGAACGAGATCGGAATCCTATTGGATGATTGCAAAGAAGCGGGCAATGTCCCGACGGCGCAGGGATGGTCTTGTTGATTGCTTTTGCCGGTGATTAGTACCACAGCTGATTGCCGAAACATGATGCAATAAAGAAGGACAGTCTGGAGCCAACATGACGCTGCATAGCTCCATCCAACCAATTTGGTTTGAACAAGCATTAGCGCGAGAAACTGACTACAAACAGACAGCTCTGGTTGGTGATATCGCGTGCGACGTCTGTATCATTGGCGGCGGTTACACAGGACTCTGGACTGCGCTGATGCTCCAAGAGCAGCAGCGAGACCTCGATATTGTCGTTATAGAGAAGAGCCTTTGCGGAAGTGGTGCGTCAGGACGCAACGGTGGTTGCATGCTGACCTGGTCAACCAAGTTTATTGCACTGAAGCGGCTCTTTGGAGAAGCCGAGGCCTGCCGCCTCGTCAAGGCCAGCGAGCAGGCACTGTTCCACATTCGCGACTTCTGTGGTGCAAATGGGATTGACGCCGAAGTCCGACTGGACGGCGTACTCCAAACGGCCACGAACTCAGCGCAAATCGGCGCGCTTGACGCAGTGATCGAACAACTCTCAGCCTGTGGATTGAACAATTGGCAGAGCTGGGATCGAGCGCAGGCCTCAAAGGGCGGCGGATCAAAGCGCCATCTCGCCGGATATCAGTCGCCGATTGGCGGCAGTCTGCAGCCAGGCTTTCTCGTGCGCGGGTTGCGCCGAGTAGCCCTCGCGAGAAATATCCGCGTGTTTGAAAACACGCCGATGCAGTCACTCGAACACGTCTCTTCACCTCGCGTCATTACAGCTGATGGTTCGGTGTCATCGAGGAAAGTCGTGCTCGCGCTGAATGCCTGGATGCCGACTCTGTTTCCCTCGTTAGCAAGAACGGTAATGTTGATCTCTTCCGATATGGTGATTACCCCGCCTGCTGCGGAGCAGGTGGCTGACATAGGCTTGGTTGACGGCCAGGCGGTTGTCGACTCCCGCAGCTTCGTTATCTACTACCGAACTACGCCGGATGGCCGGTTGATGCTGGGCAAGGGCGGTAATTTCTTCGCATTCGGCAATCGGGTGCATCCGATGTTTGATCAGTCGAGCGGCATTGAAGCGCGTCTCAGCGCCACTGTCTCAAATTTCTTCCCTGCGCTTTCGAGCCTCGGCATCGAAAGAAGCTGGACCGGCCCTTCTGATCGCTCAGCAACGGGGCTGCCGTTCTTCGGCCACTTGAACGGGAATAGCGATATTGTATTCGGGTTTGGCTACTCCGGCAACGGTGTTGGACAATCCTACGTCGGCGCACAGTTCTTAACCGCATTGGTCCTGGAACAGGACAATGAATGGACACGCTCCGGCATGGCCAGAGGGCCGATTGGGGCTTTTCCACCTGAACCTCTTCGATGGATCGGCGCGAACATTGTCAAGGGCGCCATTAACCGCAAAGAACGCGCCGAAGATCGCAACGAGCTTCCGACTCTGATTGACCATCGCTTAGCAAGTTTGGCAACTCACATC
>JBPCWA010000124.1:0-34249 GCA_051009975.1 Hyphomicrobiaceae bacterium | reverse complement strand
CCATCGTCGGTACCGCATTCGGTTCCCCGCTCTTACACACCATTTGACCAATACCAGCAATAGTGTTTGGCGAACATGCCATCAGGAGATGGCAACCAATGATCCCGTCGGTCTTGCGCTTCTGAACGAAGTCCCCAGACATGTCGATGGAGTGCCATAGTCCGAGTGTCAGGGTCGGTCAGAATGAACTGAAGCAGTTGTCTGATTTTGCAACGGTTTGGTCGAAGCGAGCCCGGCGATCCTCGTTGTCCGCTTGCGGCTCGCAACGAAATGCGACCGACAGTGGATTCTTCTGATTTTATGCCCCAGCCGACCAACGAACTTTCGACGGAGCGACGGTCAAGTGAGGCGCAGACGGGCTATCTGTTCGTCGCTATAGCCAAGCTCGCGCAACACCAAGTGGGTTTGCTGACCCAGTTCAGGCGGTCCCGCCCGCAATTGAGGCCCATCAGAATCTGCGACAAATGCTGCACCTACAACGGGCACGCTGCTGTCTTGCGTATTCGGCGCTGCAACCTCAGTGAGAATCGATCGTGTTTCCAGTTGAGGGTCTTTGCACACGTCCGGGATAGGGCGAACTTTACTGACGGCAACGCCAGCCTCTGCAAGTTGTTCGAGCCAGGCATCGCTGGTTTTTGTCTGAAGGCGCGCAGCGATCTTTTCATGCACCGCGGCGCGATTGGCAATCAATCCATTGCGATCATCGAACCCCGGTTTGATGAAAAGATCACCCAGCCCGATTCCGTGCAAGAATGCTTTGGCTTGTTGTTCGGTGGGTGCAAGGACAAGGATCTGCCCGTCTTTTGTAGCGAATGAATCTGCAGTAGGCATGCCTAGAGGTGAGCCATTGCCCATCAAACCTGCAGGAGGACCACCAGCCAGAAAACTGGCATAGTGAATGGCCTGCAGTGAGATGGCAGTATCGAGCATCGCAACATCTATAAATTGTCCCTCACCTGTAACCTGGCGCCGGTACAAAGCGCTAGCGATGGCGAATGCGGCCGTCAATCCCGTCGAAATATCGACAGGCGTGTAATTTGCCCGTGTCGGTCCAGTTTCGGGATGCCCGGTGCAAGCCATCATGCCGGATGCTGCTTGGATAGCACCATCGTAGGCCGGTTCGCCTGACCTTGGGCCGCTCTGACCATATCCACTGATGGAACAGTAAATAATGTCTGGTCGAATTTCTCTGATTACATCGTAGCCAAATCCAAGCCGCTTAATCACACCCGCGCGGAAATTTTCGACCAAGACGTCCGAGGTTTTAGCGAGTCTCAGGATGATTTCGTGTGCATCGTCCGCTTTGAGATTAATCGCGACACTGCGTTTTCCAGCGTTGAAAGTCATAAATGACGGTGACATTTTCGGATGCTTCGGTTCCTCGATCTGAAGAAAACCTCGCATCTGATCCCCGCCATCTGGCTGTTCAACCTTTATCACATCAGCTCCGAGCATATTGAACAACTGCGCCGCAAACGGACCAGCGATCACCTGGCTGAAATCGAGAACACGAATACCGGCAAATGCCTGCGTCATGAAGTTGCTCCCTCCCGCAAAGCTCGGAAAATACTCATTCGGTAGGAGATAATCGTTTCAGGAGGGGGATTGTTAGAAAAGCCCCAATCGTTGAATATTATCAATCTGTTTGCCGACCCGGACAGAGCATGCCAATAGGTTGCTAGACCTTTGCAATCGCCGATGCGATCGCGGCTAAACCTTCGAAGACTGGAAGTTTTGAAGTAGCCCTATTGGTAAATCCATGAGTAGCCCTATCAGATCAACCGAATCAGTGCCCCCTATCGATTCTGACTCTTCTGAAACACTGACGAGCCGTGTCTATGCGTGGGCCCGTGCGGATGTTATCGCTGGCCGTCTCAAGCCAGGCGCAAAACTTAAGATCGAAGAACTTCGCGAACGCTACGACGTTGGAGCCAGTCCGTTGAGGGAGGCACTCAGTCTACTCTCGTCGGATGGCTTGGTCGAACGTATTGAACAGCGAGGATTTCGAGTAGCTAATGTCAGTCAAGAAGAGTTCTCCGACATTTTAAAGGTGCGCTGCTGGCTGGAAGAACGCGCGCTTCGGGAATCGATTGCGCACGGCCATTCCGATTGGGAAGAGGCTCTGGTTCTGGCTGGCTACCGACTGTCGCGTCAGCCGCGGTCAAAAGTTCCTGACGGGGCCTTCATATCAAATGATCAATGGGAGGCCCGCCACAAAGAGTTCCACATGGCGCTCATCGCGGCCTGTGGCTCACCTACTCTCTTAAACTATTGCAAACAGCTTTACGACCAGAACATTCGTTATCGTCACGTAGCCGGAGCGGCGTCTTATCCGCAACGAGACGTGGCCAACGAACATGAGGAGATACTCCAGGCCACCCTGAACAGGGATGTTGAATTGGCAACTTCTCGGTTGATCTCTCACTATACAAAAACGGGTGCATTTCTCACCGAGGTCCTCAAGGCCTAGCCACACAAGATCAACTGCCCCGAACCCATTGCCATTACTCGACCAACCGCTTTGAGGGTCCCCGAGCTCCTGTAGCTATGCGTTCTGCTACGGCGTGTCCGGCTACACATCGTCCGGCTACACATCGTCCGGTCGCAAATCGTCCGGCCACGATGTGTCAAACAACCGGGAACGACGTCTACGCCAACGTTGTGCCTGCATTTCAGTCAAGGACGCAAAGGGCCAGAACTTCAAGCAGAAGCAAGCTTGAAATCAAAATTAACTGAGTAGAAAGGCTTCGACAATTGATCACCACGCTCAAATGAAACAGGTATCTCGTCGATCGATTGATGCTGTTTGTACCGTAGAATCAGCGACTCCCGAACGCCGAACACAGCATCCTGGTCGAGGTAAGGATCATCTTCCGGGAACAACTCAGTGACCAGGCTTTGATGTCCCTCGGCCATAACAATAAAATGCAAATGCGAGGGGCGCCATGGATGACGACCCGTCGCCGCTAGGAGTTCCCCCACCGGACCATCGGAAGGGACCGTATAGGGAGCAGGTCGAACGGTCGAAAAAGCATAAATCCCGTCTGGCCCTGTTATCTGACGACAGCGAAAATTAAAGTTAGACTGCGCTTCATCCTGATTGGAATACAGACCGTTCGCTGCCGTTTGCCAAATCTCCAACTTGGCGCCCGATAGTGGTTCGCCATCCGCGCTGCGCACTACGCCGTAAACTAATACCTGATCCCCGGGGTTATCCCGTATCATGTCGCCACCAACGGGCAGATCCGGCGCGCCGAGTATATGAAAGGGCCCCAACAAACTCGACG
The DNA here is from genome assembly GCA_051009975.1 of Hyphomicrobiaceae bacterium. Classification (GTDB taxonomy): domain Bacteria; phylum Pseudomonadota; class Alphaproteobacteria; order Rhizobiales; family Hyphomicrobiaceae; genus Tectiglobus. The sequence goes on along the minus strand of JBPCWA010000124.1, from coordinate 30,962 downwards.
AAGTTCCTCCCTCCGGGACATTCAACATGTCAACCAGCGACGAGAGGCCAAGTACATCCGAAAAAAGGATGAATTCATTGCGCTCCGGATCCGTTACCTCACCGGCTCGCGTCAACAACTCAATCAGTTTATTCCATTCTGCATGGCTCAGATTCACTTCACGAGCATAGTCGTGGATATAATCTACCAGCCGTCTCACCAGTAGCTCTGTGCGCGAGTCAGAACACTTGAACGTTGCCTTGACCGCTTCAGTTACTGAGTGCTTGTCAACGTTGCGCATACGCAAACTTCCTCGTGTTTAACCGAGAATACCAATACTCAAACTTGGAAATCGAATGAGCAGAATGAGGACGAATAGCATTACCAATGCGAACGGCAATGCGCCAAGAAAAACGTCCTTGAGAGATATACGATCATCATCCAATGTCGCCTTGATCACGAAGCAAGATATCCCCAACGGCGGCGTGAGCAAACCAATTTCAGCGCCAATGACAGTAATAATACCGAACCACACAAGGCTAAGACCCAGGGGTTCGATGATTGGTAAGAACAAGGGAACCACGATCAAGATAATTGAAGCGGTATCCAGAAGAGTTCCGAGAAAAAGCATTAGGAGAACATAAATCACCATAATGGCGACGAAGCCGAACTGATGGGACTCCAGCAAAGCATTCATCTCACTGGGCAGACCCGCAATTCCGAGCATCCGACTATAAAGACTAGCTGCTGTGATCAGGAAGAGAATACTCGCGGTAATATGACCGGTATCAAGCAATGCATCCCAAAAATCTTTGAGCGACATACGCCTGCGAGCCAGAGCCACAATCAAGGCGACGACAGAGCCAGCCGCACCCGCCTCAACCGGAGTGAGCCAACCGGTATAGATTCCTCCAAGAACGACAATGACTATTCCGACCAGCGGCAGGGTTTTTGCTACGACCTCGCTCCATCCCAACTCAGGTGGAGGTTGAGACGACATTCGACTTGATCCGCCAACAAATGACGGCGTGAGGCGGGACATCGCGGCGATCGCTACGATATAGGCAAAAGCCAGCATCAGACCGGGGACGATACCGGCAAGAAACATTTCACCAACGGACTGTTCTGCAACGAATGAATAGATGATGAGCATGGCGCTCGGAGGAATGATCATGCCGAGAACCGACGATCCGGCTACCACGCCAACCGCGAACCTTGGATTATAATCGTATCGCAGCATTTCGGGCACAGAGACCCGTGTAAAGACGGACGCCGAGGCGATGGAAGATCCAGTCACCGCGGCAAACAAAGCGTTTGCACCAACCGTGGCCATACCGATACCGCCACGGACACTATAAAACGCGGCATTCATCACTTCGTAGACATCGCGCCCGAGGCCGGCCTTGGAAACAACAAGCCCCATAAAAGTGAACAGCGGTATGGTCGCAAATGCATATTCCATAACGCTATCGCCGATGGCGATCTTCAACAGATTCATGGAGAGTTGGAAATTGTCGCGCATCAGCCAAACACTAACGAATGACACTGTGCCGAGCGCGATAGGTATGTAAACGCCCAAGTAAATGAGGACGACGATCGCGACGACCGAGACTGCACCAATCTCGACCGGCGTCATGGTGACTTATCCATTTTGTATGTCATGGCGTCATGAACGCTCACGGCTGCACCTATTCGATCGCGGTTGGATCATGGTCGATCGCATTCTGCAGCAGAAGTGCCTTGCATGACCAGATCAGCGCGCAAAGCACAGCGCTGGAAAAAATGACCAACTTCACCGGCCACCATGGCGCCGTAAAGATGCCCGGCGTCCCAAAGAAGTCATCCGTCTCCCACGCATCCACGACCTCCGGCCACATTGTTATGGCCACAAGGGTCATCAATACTGCGGAAACCACATCGATCGCGCGACGAAATTGCCAACTTAGCGCAGGATTTTTTCTACCCAAGATGGTCAGCAGCCCATCGGACCGTGTCAAACGATCCGCCCGGACAACGTCAGGCAGTTGTAAGAAGACGATGAGGACCATCGAGAATTGAACAAGCTCCACAGTCCCGCGAAAAGGCATGTTAAATGCGCCACGCGCAACAACATCGAAACTAACGAGCAAGACTAATCCGAGTACCACGAGAGTCCCGACTGCATTTATCGCTTTCGAAATCACCCTCAAGCAAGCATAGAGACGACTGATGATACCCTCTGACCTCTCAACATCACCAGTCACTCTTATTACGCTCCCTCTGGCAAAAACGTAGTGTCAGATTGGCAACCAACGCAATCAGCCGATCTCGTTGGTCTACCCAACCGATCGCGTTTAGTTCGACAATTCTGCCGCCCAGTCACGCACTGGCGTGAAGCCAGCCGCTTTCAATTTTCCAATATATGCCTTTAGCATTGCGCTACCCGGTGCACCTTTTTTGTCGAGATCAGTGGCCCACTTCACAGCAATATTCGGCATACTGTCGGCCCAGGCCTTTCGCTCCTCAGACGAAACATCAATAATCTTGCCACCACCGCTAACGAAGGCATCTCGGCTCGCTTTCGCCCTTTCCATTGCGACGCTTGCGACATGATCACGATACTCGACTGCGGTCTCGGTTAGCGCCGTTCTCACTTCGTCAGGAAGTTTTTTCCAAACATCTTTGTTGACGGTTACAGTCTTCGAATTCACCGCGCCAAGGTCAGCTTTCAGCATGTAGGGGGCCACGTCCGCGATCTTGAATGTCTTGGCAGCTTCGGGCCAAAGCATGGCCTGCGTCACCACACCCGTTTGTAGCATGTTGTAAAAGTCCGTGAGGCCACCTCGCACGCCGGCCGCACCAAGACCTTCAATGTAGCGCATATTGTACCCGGCACCGGCTACTTTCGCACCCTTGATGTCCGCAATCGATGAAATCGGCTTTTTTGAGAACAGTTGGTAGGTGTCAAGTACGACTCCCGTCGCGAGGTAAACTTGGTTCTGCTTGTCGAGTTCCTTGGCCATTTGCGGGAACTCTTTTGCGATTTCATCGACTGCCTTGGCGACAACTCGAGAGTCTGCTGCGATGAAAGGAGTCACTGCCGAAATTGCCTGACTGGGGAGTTTAGAATTGTGAAAAATGGTTGTTACGATGCCGATATCGCCCAATCCAAGTTTGATGCCCTCCAGAACGCCTTTAGGTTTGACGATTGTACCGCCGTAGGCCTCCTTCCAATTGATCTTATAGTTGCCTGTTTTCGCGAGTTTTTCATTCACCTTCGGAATAAAGAAGCCCGAAAACTCTTTCACCCACATTGCTCGTGACGGATAGCCGTCTATTGCGGTCAAATTGATTGTTTTTGTCGCAAGGGCCGGTAGCGACGCAATGCTCGCAATGGCCCCTGCAGCAATAGCTGCAAATGTTAGTATTGTTGGTCTTCTACGCATACTGGTTTTCCTCCCATGTGTCGTAAAACTTGCCGCGGACCGCAATGCGGCTTGGCGTACATTCGTTCAGAGATCTTGCACTGCTTGACAGTTGGTTTTTGTCAGCTCGATACCACGGTACGCAGACTCACGCAAAAAAACAGGCCTCATCAAAGTTCAGCCGCGGCAGCTTTTGAAATACTGCGGTCTCATCAGCATAGCCAATATTGCACAGAAAGTTCGATTTCCAGGTCGAGTCAGGTAAGAATTCCGCATCTACAATCGTGTTTGAAAAACCCGACATGGCACCAACATCATAGCCCAGCGCGCGGGCCGCAATCATAAGGTATGCCCCTTGCAGGGTCGCGTTACGAAATGCGGTCTCCTCGGCGAAATCAGGTTTTTCGGCAAAGTGACCGCGCCGATCTTCATGCGGGAAGAGTTGAGGCAACTTGGTCCAGAATTCGGGATCATAGGCGACGATAGCAGTCACTGGGGCTCCCATCATCTTCGCGACGTTGGCTGGTTTAAGTGCCTGGGCCAGACGTTCTTTGCCGACTTGCGTGCGTACGAAAACAAACCGCGCAGGGCAGCCATTCATACTCGTGGCACCCATTTTTACAATCTCGTAGAGCTCCCTGATTTCCTGATCGCTTATCGATTGATCCGTCCAAGCGTAGTGCGAACGGGCTCCTCGCAATATTAAGTCTATTGCTCCATCGCCAAGTCGCCCAACGTTTTCCCTAAGGGCCCTGATCTGCCGATGTGCCTCCCCACGACGCGGATCACTCTGGTCCGGAACGTGTTCAGGTGTCCCAGAGGGCGCCGAAACCGCGGCCGCCTTTGTTTCAATTGCGCTCGTCATTCGGCTGCCTCGGTTTGGTGACTGATGCGTTCAGCAGTGATTGGATTGGTTAGAACGCCAAGTCCTTCAATTTCAATTTCTATGACATCACCCGGCTGCATGAAAGTTGGCGGGGTTCTAGCGTAGCCGACGCCTTCTGGCGTCCCCATGGCGATCATGTCTCCAGGTTCCAACGTCATAACTTCACTGAGCAGCTCAATGATCCGCGGTACCGAAACAATCATGTTGGCAGTATTGGAGCTCTGCATGACTTTGCCGTTCAGTCTGGACTCAATCTTCAAGCCCGATGCGCCAGGCGGTAGTTCGTCTGCTGTTACGATCCATGGACCAACTGGTCCCGTGTCATCGAAGTTTTTTCCAGGTGTCCACTGAGATGCCTTCCGCTGAAATTCGCGCACTGATCCATCATTGAATATCGAATAGCCAAAGACATAGTCCAATGCGTCACTCTCTCGAACGTGTCGTCCTTCCTTTCCGATGATGAGCATCAACTCTGCTTCGTAGTCGAGAGTATCTGAGCAGTTCGGCTTTACGATCGGTGCTCCCGCACCAATCATGGATCGGTTCGTGCGCAAGAAAAGTGCCGGATAATCCGGGACTTTGTTTCCACCTTCCTTGGCATGGTCGGCGTAATTCAATCCGACGCAGATTATCTTGGGTGCGTCTAGAATGACCGGCAACAACGCAACATCATCGAGCCCAAGCAAAGCGTCCCCTGACGCAGATCCGACCAGATTTCGAAGATGGTTCAAAGTCGCCGGGCCACTTGCGATCAAGCCGCGTATGGAAGAGGGTATATCTGCGTCGAGTTCTGCGACTGGGCAAATCCGATCTTCAACAATGACCCCGAGCGCTGGGCCTTTATCACTTCGAAACGTTGCTAACCGCATAGGATTTCACCGTCGTTCAATGCCGCCATTTTCAGCTCGTCTCCAGCCAGAGCCTAGTCTCTAGCACCATCACGGTCAATTTTTATCGATATTTTTTTTGATCCAGCCATAATATCGATTAGAAAGAGGACGAAGGACGGCTGCTGTGATAGTGACCTAGACTGATCTATACGCCCCACATCCGCACGAAGGGTTTGTTTGCTTTAGAGCGTTTCCTTGTGCAGTCTCAATCGGCAGCAAAGATGGATAGGCAATTTGCAGTCTTTCCTGAGCAATTGGCTTACCCGAAATAGCTATAGGGTAGAGACCCACTGTTCGCGACAAGTCCTCTGAACGACGAGAGACGAGAAGGGGAAAGCCGGGTTCAGATCGACATACGACTGTTTGAACCGTCTACTGCCTTGCCTTGGCTGTCGTCGCCGCCCGAGAGAAGCAATGCTCTTTGGACGTTGTCGAAACACTCTATTTGCCAGGCACCTACGGGCGCACGCCATTCGCAGGCATAAAGAAAGGCCACTGATGAGACTATTCGTATTGTACGCGGTGACTGCCGCTCTCGCTTTGCCCGTGAAGGCTGAGCAGCTTCAGATCTTCGACGCCCACATTCACTATAGTCACGATGCAGTCAAACTGGTGCCTCCGCTCGAGGCTGCTCGAACTCTGCGGGAAGCGGGGCTGCGTCGTGCCTTGGTCTCTAGTTCCGATGACAACGGAACCCAGTTGCTTCGTGCAGCCGCACCAGACCTAGTAGTACCCGCGTTGCGCCCCTATCGTCGTCGCGGCGAAACGAGTTCGTGGATCAACGATCCAACAATAATCCAATATGTTGAAGACAATCTCAAAAAGAACACGTACTTCGCCATCGGCGAATTCCATGCCTTTGGCACAGACATTGAGAGCCCGGTTGTTCAGCGTATTATAGAACTTGCCAAGACACATCGCCTGCTGCTTCATGCCCATTCGGACGCCGATGCTATCGAACGAATATTCAAGACGGATCCACGCGCTCGCGTTCTGTGGGCTCACTCGGGATTTGACCGTCCTGAAAGTGTCCGCCGCATGTTACGCAAACACAAGAACCTCTGGGCAGATCTGGCATTCAGAAACGATCATGCAACAGGAAAGCAGGTAGCCGCTGAGTGGCGCGCGGCCTTTGAGGAGTTCCCCGATCGTTTCATGGTCGGAACCGACACATTCGCACCAGAACGCTGGTACTACGTCAGTGAGCATGCGGCCGATGCGCGAAATTGGATGTCCAGTCTACCGCCTGAACTCGCCCGAAAGATTGCCTATGAGAACGCAGAAACCATGCTCGACCTGGCTGCGCCGGCAAACATCAAAACGCAGTAATCCTGGTGTTGTTGAAGGCACGGTTTGACAAATGCGGACAGTTTCGTCATGCCTGGTCGGCGGCCTGGTGGCCATTGCAGGTTTTGCGACAACATATGCAAGCACCATTGCTTGCGATTTTCCCAAGCCGTGGTCAAGGCTGAAGCCTGTTACACACCCAACACTTCCGGGAGCACTGCTAACCAAACCGACCAAAATAACTGTTGGTGAGCCGTTCAGCATCAATGTTCGGATCTGCGCTCCCCCGACAACAGGCAATTTCGACCGATGGACCATAGAAGCAACGATGCCCGCTCACCGTCACGGAATGAACTACCGACCGGTCGTCCAGCGTCGAGACTCGGAAGAGATTGAAGCCACAGGCCTTGTTTTTCATATGCCAGGACACTGGCAAATCGATTTGGCGGCATACCGTGGCGACGAGCCCATGCGCTGGGCCTTGGATGTACACGTGAAATGATGGCGCCCCCGACTTCGGGTTCGGCGTCCATCGCGACCGCCCTCTTGACGATGCTTATTGCATCCAACGTGACCTCAGCCGCCGAAGGGCTTTTACTGAATCCGGAGGTAATTGAGCGGCTCGTACGCCACGGGCCTTGGCCACCTAAGCTGGTGAATGACGCAAGCAATCGTATTTCAGGGCGACCTAAGGGCATCGCATTCGGAGAAAAACTGTTCTTCGACCGACGGCTCTCAATTGACAAATCCGTCAGTTGCGCAGACTGCCATCAACCGGCAAGGGGTTGGACGGATGGTCGCCGCATAGCCAAAGGTCTAGCGGTCGGAATTCGCAATACGATGCCGGTTGTGAACACGCGCTTCAATCGATGGTTCGGTTGGGACGGTAGCAATGATAATCTCTGGGCGCAGAGCATGCGAGCTATCCTTGCACCCAATGAAATGGGCGCGAATGGTCATCATGTTGCTGAAGTTCTCGCCGCCGATTTGGTGCTCAGAAAAGAGTATGCAGATTTGTTTGGTGAGCCCATTTCGCCCAAGCGAGCCGAGACTATTCTCGTCAACATCGGCAAGGCGCTTGCGTCGTTTCAGGAGACATTAGTCAGCGCTCGCACGAAATTTGACACGTTTCGCGATGCATTGGAGCGTGGTGACTGGGAAGTTGCTGCCAGGTATCCACGAAGGGCCCGACGCGGCGCGGCGATTTTTGTAGGACGGGGCAAATGCAACGTCTGCCACTCCGGTCCAATGTTTACGAGCGGCGAATTTCACGATGCTGGCATGCCCTATTTCGTCCGCCCCGGCCAGGTCGATGCTGGCCGCTTTTCAGGCATAACGCGTCTCAAGGCTAGTCGATGGAATTTGGCTAGTCGGTGGAATGACGACCCAACAAAACGCGGAGCATGGGCCAGCCGCCAAGTTATGAAGCTGCATCGCAACTTCGGTGAATTCAAAATTCCTTCTCTGCGCAATCTGACAAGAACGGACCCGTACATGCACAATGGCTCGATTGCCACTTTGCACGATGTTGTCCGTCATTACTCAGAAATAGACACCGAGCGACTTCATGGGGATGGCGAAAGACTTCTGCGGCCACTTCGGCTTTCGCCACCCGAGATTAATGATCTGGTTGCGTTCCTGCGCACTCTATCTGAGCACGACGAGTGAGAATGAATCGAAGCGCCCAAATCTCCTCTGTTCGATCTACAATAACTGATGATTGATCCATCGAACGGACTGATATCCTGACTTTCTGAGTGCCCCATAACCTTACGGTAGTCGCCGCCGTTGGTCAGACTAAGTGTTTCGCGAAAAAGCCGACAGTACGTTGCCAGGCGAGCATTGCTGCAGCCTCATTGTATCTTGGTGTCGAGTTATTGTGAAAGCCATGCCTGGTGCCAGGGTACGTGTGCATCTCGAAGGCGACATCGTTGGCCTTAAGAGCCGCCTCATAATCTGGTTTCATAGCGTTCACACGGGGATCGTCTTCGGCGTAGTGAATTAAGAGAGGGGCGCTGATCTTCGATACATCTTCGGTCTTGGCGGCGCGGCCATAAAATGGAGCACCGGCGTTCAAATCCCCTCCCATTTCCACTGCCAGGTAATTGGTAACACCGCCGCCGAAACAGAAACCTGTGGCACCGAGCTTGCCGTTTGAGAGTGCATGGACCTTCAGATACTTGGCACCATTGAGCATATCGACATGGATTTTTTCGCGATCCAGGCTGCGCTGCATCGCCTTGCCATCGTCATCGTTTCCGGGATAGCCACCGAGCGGGGTCAAGGCATCTGGCGCTAGCGCGAGAAAACCGGCGATGGCGGCACGCCGCGCAACATCCTCGATGTAAGGGTTCAAACCCCGGTTTTCGTGAACAACTAGCACGGCCGGAAACGGCCCATCTCCGGTAGGTTGTACCAAATATCCACGAATCTTGCTCCCGTTTCCGCCAGGAGAATCGTAGCTCACGTACTGGGCTTTGATCCGCGTATCATTGAAGGAAACTGTTCGAGCCTTCGCGTACTGCGGCAGCAAGGCCTGGGCCATGGCGAGCCCGGAAATGCCACCGACTACTGCAATCTTTGTCGCCTTGCTCAGGAATTCCCGCCGCTCCATCGCACCATGGCAATATTCATCGTATAGGTCATAGATGCGCGGATCGATTCGGTCCTTGTCGATTTCCATCTCCGCCGGTCCTCCAATCAAACGTAGCCAGGCTATGTACAACCATCACACCATAGCAATTCGGTATCTCGATTGTCTCGGCCTGCGTAGCGCTAGAAGCGTCTTTCCGACGAGACAATTTGCCTACAACGACTTTCGTGTCAGTCACGCCAAAAAGCGCGAAACAGAGCAAGAGAAACTACTAGGTCAAGTTCGCCGTGATGAGTTGTCTCCGACCGACATCGCGCAGATCCGCGATAGATGCACATAAGGCAAGCCTGTCTCCTGCGCCCACAAATTAAATTGCGCTTGAACCTTGGCAAGGTCGCGCTTGGACTTGACTTCTTCGGCAACGTCCACGCCAGCAGCACGCAAACAGGCAACAACATCTTTCGAGGTTACGAACCCGTCCCACCCCAAAAAGCGCAGCAACATTTGGCCACTGTTACCCCCGAGCCGGCTACCGCGTTTGACCAGCAATTCGAGCAATCCAACCTGATCCGTCGACGGCCAGGCGGCCAGGAACCGACCAAAACTGCCGTGCTCGGCTGCGACTTCCTGGACAAATCGCGCGTTTGCACGGACGGACATTATTTTTGCTCCATTGCGCACGATCCGACGGTCCTTTGTTAGTCCGTCCCAGTATTCGTCCGTTTGGAAAACAAGTTTTCCTGGATCGAAACCGAGGAAGGCGTCCTCGAACCCTGACCACTTTCCCTCAATCACACTCCAGGCGAACCCGGCCGAAAACACGCGCTTAGTCATTTCCGAGAGAACACGGTCATCTCCAAGTCTGATCAAATTCTTCATATTTGGCGTGGCCGGCAACAAATGCTGCAGCGCCTTGGCACCACCCTTGCGTTTCTCAGCCTGCGCACGGATCGTTCGAAATGCAACCATCGTTTCGATGTCCTATCACCTGCAGCTCCACTTTAACGGAAATTGCTTCATTGCTGGCCGACGACGAGCAACTCAGAAAAATGGCTGCACACAAAGCATCTGAGAGTCTGCCGCAGAGGATTTGCAGCTGTCAGCCCGCCGCCATTCGCGTTGCCGTCCGCGTCCGGGCTGTTGATCGACACGGCACGCCCGTTGCTCATGCCCGACAGCCCGACAAGGCGACTTCCGTCTGGTCAACGGCCACGGCGCGTGGGAAACTGGGGATGGGTGACCCAAACGCATCGTCCCTTCCGGGCGCTGCGCCTGCCATGCCGCTGGTGATGAGGGATATCGGCACGCCACCGCGCACGAACCATTGGTAGATCGCAGCGAATGACGCAGCTGCAGACGAAAAGAGGATGTACTCATGAACAAATCCCTGGTTCGACAGCAGTTCGGTTCCAACGCTGCCAACTACGTCGATTCAGTCGTTCACGCCAAAGGCGCTTCGCTTGCGAAATTGGTAGACGTTGTCCAGCCTCAGACCGCATGGCACGGGCTCGATGTCGCCACTGGCGCCGGTCACACGGCGTTCGCGTTCGCACCTCATGTATCGAAAATGTTGGCGACCGATCTCACAGAACAGATGCTGGAGCAAGTTCGGAAACAAATTTCCACGAAAGGCCACGCGAATGTAGAGACAGCCTTGGCGGATGCCGAAGCGCTGCCGTTCGAGGACTCATCATTCGACCTCGTAACCTGCCGCATCGCACCACACCATTTCCCATCAATTCCAGCATTCGTTGACGAAATCAGGCGCGTTTTGAAATCCGGTGGAATAGCCGCTATCGTCGATAATGTTTCGCCAGACCAAAATACCACGCCGGGTTTTTCCGATCAGGAATTGGACGCCGCGGCAACGGACTATAATGACTTTGAAAAACTGCGCGATCCAAGTCACGTGCGCGCCTGGACCGTATCCGAATGGTTGACTTGCATCGCTGACGCTGGCCTCGACGTATTCCACTTTGAGTGTTTGGATAAGGCAATGAGTTTCAATGCGTGGTGCCGAAACCAGTCCGTACCCAATGACCTAGAGCCCGTGTTATCGGACATGCTGACCAAGGCGTCGCCAGCGTTTGCTGAGTATATCCGCCCGCATCCACTTGACCACGACGACATCGGATTCGTCATCACCGAACTGCTGGTTGTCGCGCGCAAGCCGCATCGCAGTTGAAAAGCGTGGTTCAGCCGTCCGACATCAAAATTCTGCCCGAATGTGACGTGAACTGGATAGATAGTTAGTCCGAATGACTGCGCGATCACTTTTTCACACGTCGGTTCAGACATAATTTAGTAATTCTTCTGTTCCAGATTACGGGCAGTCGCGAGACGAGGGGGGCCTGCGTGGAATGCGAACGTTAAATCGAGGCGCAATATTGGTGCGCCTATTCGTTCTGATGGCTCTCGGTTTGAGTGGCGAGACCCCTGCGCTTGGCCAGAATCCACCAACAGTGACCGAGTATGCGGCACACGTCGGCAACGCGCGCATCATTCCAGCTGGCAAACTCGTCTTGGATGGCAAGCGCTTGACCTGCGGCCGTCGCCCGACCGTGCTCGACCCAAGCCTCGACGATTATGGTGCCGCTTATCCCGGCTTCTTGATACTAAATCCGAAATTGATTTCGCGCGTCTCAACTCCCGTCAAACTCTGGATTTTTGCGCACGAGTGTGGTCACCAGTTCCGTGGTCCAAGTGAGGAATTGGCAGATTGCTTTGCCGTGCAGCGAGGCCGGCGACAACGCTGGTTGACCACCGACGGGGTAGAGCAAATTTGCCAGTTCATTCGCCCAGCCAAAGGGTCCAGCATGCACTATTCTGGCCCGGAACGATGCCGCCTCATGCGGCAATGTTATGTGGACAAGAAAGTCTACTAGATCATCAAATCTCATTGAACCCAGTGATTCCAGTACCGGGACATCGATCCGCATCAGAAACTTTCCGGACTTCGATCAAGGCGCCGGTCATCCGGCTTTCGTTCGCCCGGTCTCCCAACCAATGATGGCACGCTTTCGCGTCAATCCCCAATGGTATCCTCCAAGAGAACCGTCAGTGCGCATGACGCGATGGCAAGGGACAACGAAAGAAATGGGATTTCGCCCTATTGCGGAACCAACGGCTCTGGCCGCACTTGGCTGACCTATGTGTTTTGCTATATCAGTGTAGCTGACGAGATGGCCCATCGGGATTTTTAGAAGTGCCTCCCAGACGCGGACTTCAAAGTCCGTTCCGATCAGGATGAGTCGAACAGGCTGTTCGACGCTCCATAGAGTTGGGTCAAAGATTCGAGACGCGAGTCGCTCAGTCTTCTCAGGTGCTTCCGTAAAGCCTGCTCTTGGCCAACGCCGCGTCATGTCCATTAGGACGTCCGAGCGACTTTGCCCACTGTCCTCATTGATGAAGGCAAGGCCCGCGAGGCCACGATCCGTGGCCAACAAAAGAGCGTCGCCAAACGGCGAAGCATGGAAGCCGTAAGCCATTTCAATGCCAAGCCCCCGACGCTTGTAATCGCCGGGCGTCATTGCCTCGTGATCGACGAAGAGATCATGCAAACGACCGCTGCCTGACAGCCCGACGTCATAGGCACAATCCAGCACACTTGCCGAACCATCGAGCAATGTCCTTGCGTTATCGAGCGTAATGGCCTGAACGAATTCCTTTGGGCTCAATCCACACCATCGTTTGAAGAGTTTCTGGCAATGCGCCGCGCTAAGGTCCAAGTGCTGAGCAAGACAGTCAAGATCCGGCTGATCAGTCCAGTTCTCGGATAGGAAAGTGATGGCTCGACGAACCTTATGATAGTCCTTGTCATTTTGCTCTGGACTTTTTGGGCAAGTCTGAATGTCGGCAGTCTGAAGCATCATATTGCTCCGTCTGAACTTTTCATGGATTCTAACTTAAGCAACGCGCATGTTCTCTGCGACCCGAAACTTGTGCCCCATCATACACTTAATGCAAAAATCTAACGCGGTACGACAGCGAGATACCGGCAAAACGGTTCTAACCGCGCCTTCCGCCTAGAGCTACCCGTATCTCCGTCTCCAACGTGCTGGCGAACACACGCCGCTCATCGTCACTCAGAAAACGAGCTATCGGCAAACTGCGACCATGAGACCGCAGATGCAATCGCGTATGGCCACATGGCTCCTCATGCAGCAGGATCCGTACCCAATAGGTTTGAAACTCAAAAGCCTGTGGCCGACTGTCTAGTCCGCTTCGGGTCAGTTTGAGCGTCCTCGGCGCTACTTCCACCGTCTCAAAGCCTTGACCGGAACGATAATTAGCTGAGAAAGCCCAGTAGATGAGGAGAATGTCCAATCCCAAGAAACCAACGACCGGCCAGGCCCCAGCGACGAAGAAGGCCAAGCCGACAGCGAAACTGACCACACATATGGCTCCCATCAGAACAATGAAGCCTTGCCGACTCAGCGAACGGTTAGGCGTCAAGATGGCGCGAAAGACCACGTCGTCATCACTGCCCATAGTCTGCGTGGGCTTGCGTTGTAATTCTGTACAAATCAAGGAGACCCTGCTGATCTGGAGGCATTTGTTGTTGTAGCCGGTCAGTCCGGTTTATAGCAGCCTAACTGAAACGGTCGAAGAGTGCGAGACGGGACTACATGCCGCAAACTAAATCCGAGCAATCACGCCAGAGATCGGGCAGAAGCGTCGCCCGCAATTCCGCTGCACAAACGCGCCCCGCGTCGCATGCCCCGAGAAAAAAAAAGAATAGTCGCGGACTGAAAAGACGGGTTTCGATAGAGACGATCCGTCAAATTTTCGCGCGATTTGCCGAGGCAGAGCCTGATCCGAAGGGAGAATTATCGCATAGCAATGCCTACACATTGCTTGTCGCCGTTGTCTTGTCCGCACAGGCGACGGACGCTGGCGTGAACCGTGCCACTGGACCGCTGTTTGCCTTAGCGGACACCCCAGAGAAAATGTTGACGTTGGGCGAAGATAGTGTGCGCGAGCATATCAAGACGATTGGCCTTTACCGCAACAAGGCCAAGAACGTTATTTCATTGTCTCGGATCTTGGTCGCGGAATTTGACGGAGAAGTTCCTCGCGACCGAGATTTGCTAGAGACGCTGCCAGGCGTTGGACGGAAGACAGCCAACGTCGTCATGAACGTTTGGTTCGGCGAACCAACCATGGCCGTAGACACGCATGTGTTTCGCATTGCTAACCGTTTAGGGATAGCGCCTGGCAAGACCCCGCTTGAGGTAGAGGAAAAACTCCTAAAGGTGGTGCCACCAGAATACGGCGTACCGGCACACCACTGGCTCATCCTTCACGGGCGCTATATCTGTACCGCGCGAAAACCACATTGCGATCGATGCATCATTCGTGATCTCTGCATCTACACCGAGAAGACGCTGTGAACCAGTCCGTTTGCGGGCCGCAAAAACTGCATATGACCACTGACCTACGCCAGCCAATACAAGATTGAATTTTGATTGGGCAATCAATGAAGAGTAGATCTGCGAAACTGAGGGTTGGACTTTTTGCAACTTGCCTTGTTGATGCAATGCGACCGTCGATCGGATTTGCCTGCCTCAAGCTCCTTGAGGACGCTGGTTGTCAGGTTAGCGTGCCAGCTACACAAACCTGCTGTGGTCAGCCAGCATTCAACAGTGGGGCCGATCAAGCCGCGCGGGACATACTCAAACAAGTCGTCGCTGCCTTCGAAGATTTTGACTATGTGGTCGTACCGTCGGGCTCGTGCGCAGGCATGCTTCGAGTTCACGGCAGCGCGCTCTTCGACAACGAACCGAATTGGCAGGAGCGCCACGCTCTTGTTGCCGCGAAAACGTATGAAATATTGAGTTTTCTGGTCGACGTCTTGGATTATTCCACGGAAACAGCGACGTACAATGGAGTTGCCGCTTATCACGACTCCTGCTCCGGACTTCGTGAACTCGGCATTCGAGATCAACCACGCAAACTGTTGTCCTCAGTCGATGGCTTAACGCTTGTTCCGCTCGACGATAGTGATGTCTGTTGCGGATTTGGTGGTACATTCTGTGTCAAATATCCCGAAATTTCTAATCAGATTGTCGCTGAAAAGACTCAGGCTATCGAACGAAGCGGTGCCGATACCCTGTTGGCGGGTGATCTCGGCTGTTTAATGAACATGGCTGGCAAACTGTCGAGACTGGACAGCAGGATTAAAGTCTATCATGCAGTCGAAGTACTTGCTGGCATGACTGACGAAGGCGCCATCTGCCAACCACGTACGAGCCCGGCATGAAACAAACGTCGCTTCACTTCAGAGCCAATGCAATTCGTGCTCTTTCTGATCCGGATTTGCGTACAGCGCTTGACCGAACGACTGATCTCTTGCAATCACGACGCACCCGCATGTTGGTCGATTATCCAGCCTACGATGCCGTTCGTCAATTCGGAGAGCGAATCAAAGATCACACTTTGCGCTATCTCGACTATTATCTTGAAACGTTCGAGCAAAACGCATTGGCCTCGGGCGCGAAAGTGCACTGGGCCCGAACACCCCAAGAAGCAACCGATTTGATCGTTGGCATTTGCAGATCGCATAACGCCAAGTCGGCCACCCGTGTTAAGTCAATGCTCGGGGAAGAGATCGGCATAGGAGAGGCCTTGCAGCGCGCCGGTATCGAGCGTGTAGAGACGGATCTCGCCGAACATATCATACAACTTGCTGACGATCCGCCATCACACATAGTCATGCCGGCCATGCACAAAACTCGCGAGCAAGTTGAAAAGCTCTTTCGTGCCCGTCATCGCGAATCACCAGCGAACGGGAACGTTGCGGCCTTAGTCGAGAGTGCTCGTCGCGAATTGCGACCAAAGTACATGACCGCCGATGTTGCGATCTCGGGCGCCAATTTCATCATTGCTGAAACCGGCTCGACCGTGATGGTCACGAACGAAGGCAACGCGGAGCTCACAACGACGCCACCACCTGTCCACATCGTAAATGTCGGCATCGAAAAACTTGTACCAACGATGGAGCACTGTACGGTTTTTTTACGTCTTCTAGCTAGAGCGGCCCTCGGCACAGAAATCACGCAATACACAACATTTCACAACGGGCCGAAGCGCCCTGGCGACCGCGACGGTCCCGCGGAAATGCATATCGTTCTGGTCGACAACGGCCGGACGGACATGATGGGCAGTTATTTGCGTCCAATGCTGCGCTGCATCCGGTGCGGCGCCTGTATGAACCATTGCCCGGTTTACGGTGCGGTAGGCGGACACGCGTACGGTTATGTCTATCCTGGCCCCATGGGCGCGATACTGACTCCGGCAATGACAAGTCTAGAATCTGCGAGCGACTTGCCAAACGCCTGCACGCTCAATGGCCGATGCCAAGATGTTTGCCCAGTCAACATCCCTTTGCCTAAG
This sequence comes from Hyphomicrobiaceae bacterium, assembly GCA_051009975.1. Lineage (GTDB taxonomy): Bacteria > Pseudomonadota > Alphaproteobacteria > Rhizobiales > Hyphomicrobiaceae > Tectiglobus. The sequence continues at coordinate 14,528 of JBPCWA010000124.1, read as the reverse complement.
CTACTACGCCAGCTGCGTGCGGAGCAATGGCGCAATCGTATAGTAGCCAAACCCTATCGCTTAGCGCTAGGTGTGTGGGCAGAAATTGCCAAGCGCCCTATGATCTATCGTGTCGTTAGCCGTGCAAGCGTGCGTATTCTCGAGCTCGTTGCCGGCAGGAGCGGTCGCATTCGTTCGCTTTTTGGAGCCAGAGGGTGGACCCGCTTTAGAGACTTGACGGCACCTCAAGCCGGCACGTTCCTTGATCAGTACAAGCAAGGGCGACGGCGATGAAGTCAGCACGAGATCATATCCTCGCCAGAATCCGACAATTTAATGGACCTCGAAAGACAGACCTAGCGGCGATTGACAAGGCAGCTGCAGAGCTGCTGGCGACACCCGGCGAGACCCAACCACAGTTCGGAACTCTATCGACGCGCGAGAAGTTTGTCGAACGAGCAACTTCGGCGCGGCTGACAGCGACTGTCGACGAAGTTTCCGGCTGGAAGTTAGGAGTGAAGGCGGCGCAAGATTATCTTTCGCACAATAGTCTTTCCAACGAAATCGCGATGCCACCAAGCGCACAGCTGCAGGCGCTCGATTGGGGGGAGACACTCGTGCGCCATGAGATCACCCCAAATGAGCCGGTGTCACTCAGCGTCGCCGACTATGGCCTTGCAGAAACCGGAACACTTGTCTTCACATCGCGATCCGACAATCCGACGCTCTTCCACTTTCTTGGACTTCATCACATTGCTTTTGTCGCCGGCGTGACGATACTTGACTATATCGAAGATTACTGGAGCGAGGTACGCGGCAGGGGCAATGTCCAACCTCGAACGATTAATTTCATTACCGGTACGAGCGGCACAGCCGACATTGAGGCACAGAATACCCGCGGTGCGCATGGTCCAAGATTTCTGCACATCATCATAATTGATTAGATGCGAGCAATGGCTATGAGCCAAACACTTTACTGACGCGACACAGCAACTTCCTTCGACGTTACGAATTCAAGAAGTGCAGGCTGTCCCGCTTCGGTTGCAGCAATGCCGCGTTGAATTGCAGCCGCAATCTCGCCCGGCTCGCGCACGCGCTCGCCGTAACCACCAAAAGCGCGCGCCATCGCCGCGTAGTCTCCAGAAATGTCGGTCGCGCTATATTTCTCCGTGGAAACTGGCATGACTTTGAGCTCGATCGCCATCGAGAAATTGTTGAGAAGTATCGACAGGATCGGAATCCGCTCGCGAACGGCGGTTTCGAAATCCATACCTGTAAATCCAATCGCCGCATCACCCCATACATTGATGCAGAGCTTGTCCGGGCAGGCGAGCTTTGCCCCCATAGCCAGTCCAAGACCGTAGCCGAGCTGAGTGGTCTTACCCCACCCTAGGTAACTTAGTGGAGAGATCGACTTCCAGAAAGGTGTCAGCTGATCGCGCGGACTCCCTGCATCGTGGGTGATGATCGTGTTGCCCACGTCTACCGTATTCTGCAACTCCCACAATACTCGGTAGGGGTTGAGCGGAATGGCATCCGAAGTCAACTTTGGCATCCACTCGCCGATCCAGCCCTGGTGCGTTGCCTCAATCCTTGCTGCAACCGGCTCAATGTTGCGCGCTTCGGTGATCAGCTTGTCAAGCTCGACCTGGAGGGCATCTAGCGTTAGCCCAGCATCACCGACAAGTCCGAGTTCGATAGGCACGTCCTTGTCAAGATCGTTGGGATCGAGAGTTGCATGTATAATTCGCTTACCCCTAGGCATATTCACGCAAAAGTTCGATTCCGTGAAACTGCACCCAATCCCAAATACGACGTCCGCCGCATCCAAGAAGCTTCGGACTTGTCGCGACATTGCCAGCCCACCGGCGCCAAGACTCAAGGGATGCGTCTCGGGAAACGCGCTCTTACCTTCAAGACTTGTGCAGACCGGGGCGGCAAGCATTTCCGCGAGTGACAAGAGTTGCGACCAAGCTTGCGCATAGTGCACGCCCTGCCCGGCATAGATGACCGGATTGTCAGCCGCGGCAAGAACCTCGGCCGCTCGACGAATGTCTTCCCCATCTGGCCCAAAACGAGTGGCCACCGCAGGTTTGTAGTCGAGCGCACCGTCCAGGTCCTCGAACATCACATCACTCGGCACCTCGATCAACACCGGTCCGCCTCGACCATTGCGCAGGCGGGCGAAAGCGCGCCGCATCACATTGGCGACTTCGCTGCTAGACGTCATTGGCTCAACCCACTTTGTGATCGTTTCCATCGAGCGGGAGGCATTGAAGTTCGGAGGAACATGCGCCAAGCGCCGGGCGTAGCCCATCGGTATGACCAATATCGGAACCGACTCACCGTAGGCCTGAGCTACACCGCCAAACGCGTTTTCAGCGCCAGGACCGTGCTGCATCACAAAAACGCCGATGCTCCTGCCTGACGACAGTCGGGACATAGCATCAGCCATATGCAAACCTACCCGTTCCTGGCGAACGATCACTGGCCGAATGTCCAGACGGGCTGCATATTCCAGGATGTGATTGACAGGGTATCCGATGATGCATTCGACGCCTTCGCGCTTCAAGATCTCCGATATTGCCTCGACAACCTTCATCGCACCATTCCCGCTAGAGTCTTTTGAGATTTTTATTCAAATTTTTCAATTCGTTGGCGCAGAACATTGCAGCAGAGTGCTACCACAGTGGGTTGTATCAAAATGTTTCTTCAGTGAGTTGCCAAACGGAACTGATCACCTAAGGGAGTTGCTACCCGGCCAGCTAACTCACTGGCCGAATGGGAATCCCCAGCGCCGCCAAGTGCTCCTTTGCTTCACCTACTGTAAAGATACCGAAATGAAAGATCGAAGCTGCCAGCACCGCACTAGCATGCCCCTTGGTGACACCATCGGCTAGATGCTGCAGGCTCCCGACACCACCCGAAGCGATCACCGGAACCGAAACTGCGTCTGCGATGGTCTGCGTCAAACCGATGTCGAAGCCGGACTTTGTACCATCTCGATCCATTGATGTCAGAAGAATCTCTCCCGCTCCATGCGAAACAACGTCTTTGGCATAAGCTACGGCATCTATACCCGTAGGCCGGCGCCCTCCGTGGGTGAATATCTCCCAACGAGGAACACCGCATTCGCCCTCCCCCACCCGCTTTGCATCGATTGCCACCACGACGCACTGCGATCCGAACTTTTCCGACGCCTCCTTGATAATTGCGCGGTCCGCAACTGCCGCTGTGTTGATCGAAACTTTGTCTGCTCCAGCCTCCAACAAACGGCGGACGTCATCTGGCGTGCGCACACCGCCGCCCACGGTGAGCGGCATAAAGCAACGCTCAGCTGTCCGACGCACGATATCCAACAACGTTCCGCGATCCTCGTAGCTAGCCGTGATGTCCAGAAAGCAAAGTTCGTCGGCTCCGGCCGCGTCGTAGGCCGCCGCGGCTTCCACTGGGTCCCCTGCGTCGATGAGATCTACAAAATTCACACCCTTGACGACACGACCATCTTTGACATCCAGACACGGAATTACTCTAATCTTCAGCATGACGGCATTCACAAACTAAGCGAGATCATCTAGCGCGCCAGCGATCGCAAGAACGTGTTCGATGGCTATGCGACTGGCCGTAGCGGTATCGGCCGCCGCCGGATCAAGACCAGTAATGGCGAGCGCTGCCACTCCTTCGACGCCAACCAACACCTCTCGCACCTCACCAACCGTTGGCCCGTCGGGTGCAGAGAAGGTGTTTGTACGAACGCTCAGTGAGTCATGAACGTCCATATCTAAATGGATATAGACTTGTTTGACGTTAGACAAACGCTCATTAATTTCGACGGCAGTCGTGGCTTTCGGTATTTGATGCATATCTATTAAAGCCTGCTCCGCGTCTTCCACCTGTCTAGTCCCGTAGAAGGCCACGTTCGCTAAGGAAACTGGACATGATAGGCCCGCGTGCTTTCGTGACATACCATACCACGCAAGGCCGGCCGCAACCGCAAGCGCCATACCTTCAAATAGACCACTCGTGGTTGTCTCTGGAGTATTGAGATCCGGGTGAGTATCAAACCAAGCAACACCAACTTGTTCACTATTCATGCCGGCGACAGCCGCCAATGCAGCAACTGCACAGCTGCCGCACAAGATCACAGGGAGCTCGCCGTTGTCTCGAGCGGTCTTGACTTCCTCCGCCACTTTCCCGGCCAATATGAAGCCTGATCGCAACTCTTCCGGAAAGGACTCTTCGCAAACTACAATGGTTTCGCGGACGTCGTGACCATCATGATGTAGACGTTTTGGCAGGCCGGCATCACGCAGTGCCCAAGGCAGGTCGCACCAAGTCATTTCGAATGGTTGATTCGACCAGTAAGCGTAAATCAGCGTGACCTTCACGAGTCTACTCTCCTATTCTCCTGTTGGCGGCAATGAGCGCCAACGCTTCTCTTGCGTCGAGCCGGCCATCATAAAGCGCGCGCCCGGAAATTGCGCCGGCAACTTTCCCATATTGCGGCTGCAGTAGGGCTCGAATATCGGCTATCGAAGCAAGACCGCCAGACGCAATAACGGGGATTGGGACCGCCTGTGCGAGAGACAAAGTCGCGGGTAGATTCAAGCCCGTTAAAATGCCATCTCGGTTGATGTCAGTGAATATAATTGCAGCCACACCAGCGTCCGAGAATCGCGTTGCGATTTGAAGGGTTGTTAAGAGACTGGTTTCTGCCCAGCCCTCGACAGCAACTTTCCCGTCTCTTGAATCTATGCCGACGGCGATGCGATCCGGAAACAGGCGACATGCCTCGCGTACCAAAGCGGGATTGCGCACTGCAACTGTTCCAAGAATAACTCGCCGCACCCCCAAACCGAGCCATCGCTCGATTGTTGCTAGGTCTCGAATTCCGCCTCCGAGCTGGATTGGTATTGATACAGACCGCAAGATCGCGTCCACTGCGTTCGCGTTCACCGGCACACCAGCGAAAGCGCCATTGAGATCAACGATATGGAGCCAGGAAAAGCCCAACCGCTCAAAGTCTGCGGCCTGGGCGACAGGGTCCTGGTTGAACACTGTGGTCGCATCCATGTCTCCACGTTCGAGGCGGACACATTGGCCGTCTTTAAGGTCAATCGCAGGGTAGAGGATCACGATGAGGTTCCGACTTTACTTCGGCCAGATGACGCAAGACGCGTCAGGGCCATCAGATTGCTTTGATTTTGCAGCATGGCTTACATTGCAGGCAGTGCAGTACTAAAAGGTCGAGGCGCGATTGCGCCCCGTGGAGTCCCATCGTTCTATGCGTTCCAGTCTCTTCTCTGTCGAACAACCGTTGCGACCTCCTGTCAAGGCACTCAGCGAAGCAGATGCCATCGATGTTTGGATAGCACGCTGGTTGCGTATACGCCGAAAGGACCTTATTGCACGATATGGCTGTGACCCACGGCGGCTTTACGAAATCTGGGAAGGCAAGAAATTTCCAGCCGCACGCGACTTAGCGATGCGGCAATTTCTGCAGACCCACCCCGATCTCGCCGATCGCGTCGACTTTGGGCTTCACCAGAGCGTACCGCGCGCGCAGGAGACGTGGGATCAACTGAGCCTATTTGAGGACCAGCCTGCATCATTGCAACAAAACGGGAACAAATGAGAACATTTTGCGATATTTCTGTGGACAACTTGTACGATTCGCAGCATGTTCTTTATATGTTCGACGTTTGAGTTGGTTCATGGGCCGCTATCCGTCGCTTAGGTTGATTGTACGCTTTTGCTCAAATGTTCTGTCGCGCGTTCTGTGTCTCTCGTTCCGCAGCGTCCGGCGGCACGATGCCCTGCCCCCCCCCGATGGCCAGGGCGGCGCCGTGCCATTCTCTTGCACTTCATATAGATAGGCCGAAGCAATGCGCACATTTCTGATCTCTTATGACCTTGTCGACGCAGAAACAAACAAAGCTGCGATTACGTCAGCGATTATGATGCTTGGGGCGTCCTGGGCACGGCCACTGGGGCAAACTTGGTACATTCGCGCGGACCTTAATGCGAGCGATATCGAAAGTGTCTTAGCCCGCTTACTGCACATCAACGACGGTCTTCTTGTCCAGGTCGTCGAGGACGAAGCGATTATGTCAAAAACGCCGCTGCGATGGTTTCGGAAACGCACAAAGCACTTTGAGACAGCGTTTGATAAAACCGGTCAGTGCAGCCACGTGTCGCATGACTATCCTCTAGCGGCCTAGGTCGCCTCTTCAATGGGCGCGCAGGCGATAAATCGGTCCAGCACCAAGGCCGCGCCGATGCATCGCCACTGCCTTGGGCGTACTAGACCCGCCAGGTTAAAAAGTTGGCGAGCAATCGCAGTCCCAGCGCCTGACTTTTTTCAGGATGGAATTGCGTTCCAAACAAGTTGTCCCGACCGATGACCGCCGTTAGAGCTCCACCGTAATCAGTTTCGGCGATAAGCACTTTCGGATCGGCCACGCGCACGTGATAAGAATGCACAAAATACGCGTGCAGCCCAGTTTCGCCGAGTTCAAGGCCTTCAAGCAGCGGATGAGGATTCACAAGGTCAACGGTATTCCAACCCATATGGGGAATCTTGAGGCTGCGGTCTTGCGGTGCGATCGCAGTAACTTCACCGGCGATCCAGTCCAATCCAGGCGTCTCACCGAACTCCAACCCTCTTGAGGCCATCAACTGCATACCAACACAAATGCCGAAGAACGGTCGCCCCTTCCCAATCACGCTCTCCTGAAGCGCGTCAATCATATCCGGCACAACTGCGAGGCCAGCCTTGCAGTCAGCGAAAGCGCCAACGCCCGGCAGGATGATACGATCCGCACCAAGCACTACGTTGGCATCACCCGTAACGCTAATTGTGACGGCGATACCGGCGTCATGAGCTGCGCGCTGGACGGCCTTATGGGCGGAATGCAGATTTCCCGATCCGTAATCAATAATCGCGACGCTTTGCATAACTCTCCGACCAATCTTGAGCGCAGGAATCGTTATGGATCACGAGTTGCGCCCCCGTATCGCGCTGCGCCATCCCTTGCGCTTTTGTAATACAAGATCGTCGGCAATAGCCGGTGACGGGGACACTGAACTTGGCTCAGACGCCTGCTGTATGCCGCCTGGCGTTCCAGCAACAGCCAACTGGGCTGCGCTTATCTCCGGCACAGTCGGCAACCAGCTTTCAAAGAACCGCCGTTCGCACTCTTGGTCAGTCTGCCCCATTACACTGGCAATCTGCCTCCAGTCACGTCGATTGAGCGTCCAACGTATGAGTGAATCGGCCTCGAATCCAACCACTAGGTTCAACCCAAATACGGCGTAGCCAAGCCAAACGTACGGCCAGCCTTGCAATGCAAAAGCGACCGACAGCCCGAGGGTGATAATCAAATAACCAGAAAGAACCAGCCAGAGTCGGTTGAAGACCATCCAAATCGGCGGCAAGAGAGCAGCAAACAACGAAAAGCCATCGCGCACGAACACCAGCGCTTCTGCACGCTCCCCCCGTCCCACGGGATGATCCCGCGCCTCATGAATTGTATATGCCGTGGCGCCGCGCGCCCATCCTAACAGCATGGCGAATCTCGCGTACTCATGGTCGAGGGCACGGCATAGCGCCGACTCCACCCGGCCTCAACCGACTGCCTGAACAATGAAACTATAGCTCTGGTGACAAAACTTCAGCATTGCCAACGAGGCTTGAACCTCAAAACGGGACCTCAACCTGACAACAGGCCTTCAACCTGACAATGGGAGTTCAACCTGACAACGAGCCTTTTGTCGAGGGCACGCGGTCAGATTGGCGCGCATCTATCGCAATTGCCGTGCGCAAGACGCGTGCAAGGGCCTTGTAGCATGTTTCCGCGATATGGTGATTATTCTCGCCATGAAGCGTAGCGAGGTGGAGTGTAAATCCGGCATTTTGGGCAAATGCTTGGAACCACTCTCGAAAGAGTTCGGTATCCATGTCGCCCAATTTGTCTCGCGAGAATACGACCTGCCAGACCAGATAGGGTCTACCAGAAACGTCTATGGCACATCGGGTGAGTGCTTCGTCCATGGCCAAATGACAGTCTGCGAACCGCGTAATCCCGGTCCGGTCGCCAAGTGCCGCGTTGAATGCCTGACCAAGTACGATCGCGCTATCCTCCGTCGTGTGATGGTGATCGACGTGAAGATCACCAGATGCCCGCAATGTAATATCGACGAGAGAGTGGCGGCTCAGCTGCTGCAGCATGTGATCAAGGAAGCCGACGCCCGTCGCAATGTTAAATTGACCCGAGCCATCGAGATTGACAGTGGCCTCGATAGAAGTTTCTTGGGTTTCGCGATTTATTGTCGCCGTGCGTGACACGATTTCACTCTCCCATGGTTTGCTTCAAGCGAACCAATTGACCGGTTTCGTGACTAGTAGCAACTTGATCTTTCGTCCACGGTTCACGGCGTTCGGACACGGTTCTTGGTTGTGGTTCTTTCTAGCCTGGCTGCGGTTCCGGGTGGCTGTTCCGGGTCGCTGTTCTTGTTTGCGGTTCATATTTATAGTTCTTGATCGCGTCTCATTAACCGTTTCACCTGGCCACGACGCGCTAGGGACGTCTATCGGCTTCTGCCTGTAAATTCGACTTGGACTTTGGGTTTATCAGTTTGCCCAATATGTTAAAAGCCGGAGTATCGCACATGACTTTGCCATAAGTTACCCCCCAACATCTTGTTTTTCTGGCGAAGATTTCCAACTTCGATGAGTGATGGATATGAATCACGCACAACATTCGCACGACACACCAAATTGGCAAGGAACGACCATACTTACGGTGCGCAGGGCCGGGAGAGTGGTAATTGCCGGCGACGGGCAGGTAAGCCTTGGTCAGACCGTAATCAAGGCAAATGCTCGCAAAGTGCGCTCGGTTGGGCGCGGCGATGTGATTGGTGGTTTTGCCGGAGCAACGGCGGACGCATTTACGCTGTTCGAAAGACTCGAAGCCAAGTTAGATCAATATCCCGACCAACTTACACGCGCGGCCGTGGAACTCGCGAAGGATTGGCGGACGGATCGCTACTTGCGGCGACTTGAAGCCATGATGATCGTTGCCGACGCTGCTACGACATTGGTCATGACCGGCACAGGAGACGTTTTGGAACCAGAACACCACGTCATGGGAATTGGATCCGGAGGCATGTATGCGCTTTCGGCGGCGCGCGGTTTGCTGGCAACCGACTTCGACGCCGAAACCATAGCGCGAAACGCTATGGCCATAGCTGCTGACATTTGCGTATACACTAACACGAATCTGGTCATCGAGAGTTTACAAAGCACTACTTAGACCCTGCCGCCACCAGACACGTACAACCTCTTCACAACGGCATACGAACGAATGAGCAATTTTTCTCCTCGCGAGATAGTCTCCGAACTCGACCGATACATCATTGGTCAAAATCCTGCCAAGCGCGCTGTCGCGATTGCGCTTCGCAACAGATGGCGGCGCCAGCAACTTGATGGTCCGCTCAAAGAGGAGGTTCTGCCAAAGAACATCTTGATGATCGGCCCGACCGGCGTCGGCAAAACGGAAATTTCACGCCGTCTGGCCAAGCTCGCAGGCGCGCCATTCCTCAAAGTGGAGGCCACCAAGTTCACGGAAGTCGGCTACGTCGGGCGCGATGTCGAAAGCATCGTCCGCGATCTTGTCGAAGTCGGTATTTCTTTGATACGCGATCGAAAGCGGGAGGAGGTGCGTGCCCGCGCCGAACACGCTGCAGAAGAACGCGTGTTGGACGCACTTGTCGGGGAAGGGGCGCAACAGTCTACACGCGACAGTTTTCGCCAGAAGTTGCGCAACAATGAGTTGAACGATAAGGAAATCGAGATCCATGTCGCGGACACCGGCGGCATGCCAATGTTCGAAATTCCCGGTCAGCCGGGAGCCTCCATGGGCATGGTCAACCTAAACGATATGCTGGGCAAGGCGTTCGGTCAGCGCACCAAACCCCGCCGGGTAACCGTAGAGGACAGCTATCCAATCTTGATCGCGGACGAGAGCGACAAGTTGTTGGACGAGGATCAGATCATTTTGGAGGCAATCGACTCGGTCGAGAACGATGGCATTGTGTTTCTGGATGAGATCGACAAGATCTGTCGTGTTAGCGATGCTAGCGGTCGCGTCGGCGGAGACGTCAGTCGCGAAGGTGTTCAGCGTGACTTACTGCCTCTGATCGAAGGAACAACGGTGACGACCAAACACGGGACGGTAAAAACCGACCACATCCTTTTCGTTGCGTCCGGGGCATTTCATGTCGCCAAACCTTCGGATCTGTTACCTGAATTACAAGGGAGGCTGCCTATCCGGGTGGAACTGCGCGCTCTCACGCGCGAGGACTTCCGTAGAATACTGACCGAACCGGAAGCCAGCCTCATCAAACAATACGTCGCCTTGATGGCAACTGAAGGCGTCACTCTCGAGTTCACAGACGACGCGATAGACTCTTTGGCCGATATTGCAGTGCAGGTTAATGCCACTGTCGAGAACATTGGTGCGCGTAGACTGCAGACCGTGATCGAGCGCGTGCTCGACGAAATCTCATTCGAGGCCTCCGACCGTTCCGGTCAAACGATCAAAATTGATGGCGACTACGTGACAGACGGCATCGGCGATCTTGCTAAAGATGCCGACCTGTCGAAATTCATTTTGTAGCCCGCAACACTGATGGAGGGCACGCTAGCTAGTATTGGTCATGACGCCGCAGCCACGCCATAGAAAACCCCAAAGATCCTTCATCGCGCCCCTTTGGAACCAAATCCAACAGATGGTATGCCGCGTTCATCATGTCGAGACCACGCGCATAACAAGAATAGGTGTGAAAAACCTCGCCCGTGTTCTCCTTTAAGAAGACACTGAGCCCCGGCGCCTCCTCAAGCGGAAAAGATTGTTTGGCGTAGTTGTAGTCGATCAACCCACTGTCTAGTTCCTCGCGGGTGAAAGTTACGCCAAAGTCTCGGTTAAAGTCGCTGTCTAGCGAGGAAACCCACGGAAACGACCATCCCATGCGCCGCTTGTAGGTATCTAATTTGGCCAATGGAGCCCTGGAAACCGCAGCGAACGAAACGTCTCGGGCGGCAAGGTGGACGACCATTGGATCGTAGCCATCCGCCCAAAAAGAACAGGAGGTGCAACCCTCATCCCAATCCGGGGCAAACATAAAGTGCGAAACTATCAGCTGGCCGCGGTTTCCAAAGAGATCCGTCAGGGTGAGATTTCCGTCGCTACTGGCAAATTTGTACGATTTATCAATCTTCACCCAAGGCAGGGCTCTGCGCTCCCTTGCGAGTTTGTCGCGCGCGGCAGTCAGTTCTTTCTCCTGTACAAGCAGCGCCTTGCGGGCGACAAGCCAGTCGTTGCGTGAAACAACTTGGTGCTCAGCCATCTTGTAAATCCTTTCGCGCGCGCGGTTTCAATTGAATTCTTTGGTGTAGGGGCACTTGGGCATTTCTAGCAGCCGCTGGTTGTAGGCCTGGACGTTCACGAACTTCTCAAGATGGCCCAAACGACGGGCCCAGTTGGTCGCGAAACCAGCAAATATGTCCGCAACCGTGAATTTGTCGGCGACAAGAAATGGGTGCGATGCGAAATGCGCGTCCAATGGTCCGAGCGCCCGCTCGATTTCAATAGCATTTTGGGCGTGCACGGCTTCAATGCGTTTGTCTTCAGGATAAACGAAGGTGTTCCGTGCAGAGTTCCACAAATGTGCTTCGACCTCCGTCATCACATACGCGCACCACTGGTCGTGAAGTGCACGCTCCCATGTACCTGAAGGATAGATGAGCTCTTTATCAGGATGGCTATCGGCCAACCACGTGCATATTGCAGCTGATTCAAAGAGAGGCCGACCGTTATCCACCAATGCCGGCAATTTGCCTAGCGGATGGAACTGCTTCAATTCTTCCGATCCGATCAACGCTCGTTCATCGCGACTTTCGAATGGCAAGTTCAGCTCTAAGAGAGTCCATCGAACGCGCTGCGAGCGCGTCGGACCGAATTCGTAATGCACCAGTGCCATACCACGTCCTTTCGCAAGCAAGCCTCAAACCGACACGGTGGCAGACGCCCCCGAAGCGGACCTTGGTAACAGCGTTTCGATTTTTGCAGCGAGACGGTCAAGGCTACCTGACCAACCCTCATTATGCCGATCCCGAATGCTCTCGTCGAAAAACTGCTCGTGTGTGAGTTGAAGTCGAGTTTGATCACCGTGGGGTCGCAATGTGACGGTTACTTGCGATACCCGGTCAGGGGTAGACTCCCATGCCCATGAAAACACCAGCTTCTCATTGGGAATGATCTCTCGGTATTCACCAGAGACGCAATGTCTCTCACCGTCTGGAGAGTGCATCAAAATGGTATATCTACCGCCGACGCGCAGTTCGAGTTCAGGCACTTCGCACGTCATCCGCTCGGATGGACCAAACCACTGCACGAGCCGTGCTGGATCGGTCCACGCCGAAAATATTTTTTCGGCGGATCCGTTGAGCAATCGATTAATCTTGAGCTTAGGTGCGGTTGTCGACGTCATGGCGTCTTTCCTCCTGTTGACAGTGGCTTGGGCGCCGATGTTTCGGACCGCTCCGCATCTACAAACTCGGCCAGAGCGTCAAGACGCTCTTCCCAAAAGCGGCTGGTTTGTTCGAGCCAATCGATGGCGTCACGCATCGGTTTTGGATCAAGGCGGCAATGTACCGTCCGCCCAGACTTCTCGCGTCTCAGCAAGCCGGCTTTCTCAAGCACAGCGATATGCTTCATCGCCGCGGGCAACGACATGGTAAAGGGTTTCGCCAAAGCACTTACAGTGAGGGCATCCTGACGCCCAAGTTCGGCGAGCATTGCTCGCCGTGTCGGATCGGCTAGGGCTGCGAATGCGCGATCGAGATCAGGTTCGGGTTCGGGTTCCATTGGCTACCCAGATCTGGAATTGGCGCATAGGTTGGGCGCAGCCGAGGGACGAGTCTGGAGGGTGACCCAGGGGTCGCTTTTGAGATGCGCCCTGGTGTGAGTGTCGTTGCTGATCGTCATTGAGCCTCCCAACACTTAACTCTTTGGTTAAGTATAGGGCGCCGGATCGGTTGTCAACACCTGGGACTTCCTTCGCCGCAGGATTGGTAAACACATGTCTCCACTTCTGACATTGCTCAATGTGGGCTGGACAGCAGATTGGAGTCGGAGCAGGGCCACTCTCAACGAGCACAGAGCGTTTGCACCTCACGCACAGTTGCTTGTTGCCCCTGGTCTACACGCAGTCCTGTCACGCGCCGGTTGCGCAATTCTCGACGACTTCGATCTTATACCAGGCATGATAAGAGTCGATTGGGAGCCGGCAACAACATAGACGGCGAACAGTCATTCACCGCACATCAACAACAAACCACCAACAAGGGAAAAGAAACATTGGCCCGCAGCGACTATAAATTCCACCATCGTTTCCGCGTTCGCTACTCTGAAATAGACGGCCAAGGAATTGTCTTCAACGCGCACTACCTCACTTATTTTGATTGCGCGATCACCGAGTACCTGCGCTCTCTGCCGTTCGACTACAAGTCCGAAACAAAAAGTTCAGGCATGGATTTTCATACCGTTCGCGCGCTGGTCGAGTACGCAAAACCAATAGCTTTCGATGAGGAGTTCGATGTGTGCGTGAAAGTCGGGCGGATCGGCCGCTCTTCGATCCGTTTTGACTTTGAAGTTCACGGCCGCGCCAGCGAGGATTTGCGCTCAACTGGGGAAATTATATGGGTGTATACCAACCAAACCACACACAAAACTGAGGTCGTCGCTGCGCGTCTTTCTGAACTGATCGTCACCCGAGAAGGCCTAAGTGTGAAGAGCTAAAGGTCGGCATAAATGAAAGGGTCAGGTGCGACTCTGTGACGCTCACTCCAACATGAGCGGACTCGTCAACACAAACTCACCTGTCGCGGCGTTGGTCGCCAGTACAACGTCATAGAGTACGGCCAATCGGATGAGTGCCTTAACGTCCACATCATGCGGCTGCGAACTGAGCGGATCAACGAAGAAAATGAGCATATCTAGTTTACCCTCAGCAATCATCGCTCCTAGTTGAGCATCTCCACCGTGCGGACCACTCTTCAACAGACGAACTTCCAGACCCAGTTCCTCAACGATACGCCCTCCAGTCGTACCAGTCGCGTAAAGACAATGGCTCGCCAAAAGTTCGCGGTGTCGGCCAGCCCACGCCACCATCGATGCCTTCATCGCATCATGCGCAACCAATGCAACAGACTTTCTGGCGGAATTCGACATTAGGACACCTCGCGTAAAGCGGGACCGCACTACGGCAAAGAACTTCGCGACCGCAGTATCGACCTGGCAGACCATTTCCGAACCGCTCAATCGGCGGCCACCCGGCAGCAAGGACATTTTCGGATGACTTCAGAGCAGCCTCCGACCAGAGGGCAGACGAACGCCTATGCCTCTCTGAAATCCTTACTTCCATCTACGCTGCCAATTCCCGCCGCCCGATCCGGAATTTCGATTCGGAAGGTCGCACCCGTCGTG
>JBPCWA010000123.1:0-5348 GCA_051009975.1 Hyphomicrobiaceae bacterium | reverse complement strand
GTGCAGATGCGAGATCACAGCCGTGCGAATATCGCTGGCAGCGAAACCTGCCTTCGCCAGAACATGATCGATGCGATCCCGATCGGTCAGCTGGAACTTGAAGATCCAAGGTAGCAGAAGCCGCCCGATTGCTTGATTGATGTAGCCTTTGTTCGACACGATCGCTGAGTCGATGCCCGTATCGAATAATATCAATCCTGCCCGATGCTCGATCAGGAAGCACTGCAGAGGTAACGGTACCCAGCTTCGCCCAAAGAAGACCCACCAAAGCTGTGGCAGTTTGCTGCCATAGCGGTGCTCTTTGTGCTGTTCTGCCCGCCCACAATCGAGGACATGAACCGACGCGATTGGGTGATTGGCGCTCTTGTTTAAATCGGGCGGCACTGACGCCAAGTTTACCATGGGCCCCCTCCTCAAGCCCAGAAACCATCAAGAGCTCCGTTGGGACTGATTGCTTTGACACGTTCGAGAAATCAGGTTCGACATTTTTCATAGCATGTCAGAGGTCTGATCTGCTTGACATGGCTCAAGGGCGTCGCGAAAAGCCATTTGGCCTGGTTTCCCTTTCTTCAGCTGCTTGATCAAAACCGACGTGTGGCCGGGCGGGCGCGGGTGATATCCGAGTTTGATCAATGATAATCCGCACGATGACGCTTCGACTAATCCAGGCATTGATGGCGCATTATCGAAATCGTTTATGTGGACAAGAAAACGGCCGTTGGTGATAAGCGACTGGATGACAAGTTCGATCCGGCCTCGAAACTGCAAAGGTTGGCGAATTCTACGAAGTCTTTGGCTGGGGGACCGATCAATGGAACGGATAGGTATTGTTATCCTCGCCGCACTCATGTCCGTGGGAGTCGGCGTCTCTACAGGAGTTATCCTTCTACCGTTTATACTTCTGTCTGCTTCACTTCTTGATGGCATGTGGCAAGTCGCACTGGATACATCTCTGATTGCCGGAATTGCTGCAACGAGCATATCAGGCTTGTACCTGGGCAACGGCGCTCTCAGGACCGTGTTCGGTCGAAATTAGAGGTGTTTCGACACGCGCATTGCATTGCGATAGAGCATCGAGCTTCCCCGTTCACATTTCTCTCAATTGATCTCAACCGACGTGTGGCCAGGCGGGCGCGAACTGTAGCAGATTTGCCAGTCGCTGCGCTTTCATCTAGTCGCACGCCCCCGTTAGCGTTTTGAGATCGCTTTGTCAGGCCCAAGGTTTCGCAACTTTCTCAAGCGGCTGAAGAAGTTTGATTTAGCGGATCTGTAGACGGGATAGGGGTCCCATGCGCTCGGAGTACCGCAAACACAAAAAGGGGGCATAGGGGGGGGCGCCTGTCAGATCCCGCGGGTGGCAACCCCATGGCACTCTCGGATACCCATGGGTGAAAGGCTATGCGCGTTCGGCGGCGGGCGCGCGTATTGCATACATCGCGCGCACCCACAGCCATTTTCGTTCCGCTTTGTTGAGATATTGAGGTACTACAGTCTTTGCAATTCGCTGCTCTCAAGAGCTGTTCTGAACTCCGAATAGCTAAATCTAGGTTTTCGGCGACGAATGCTTCGGAAAGTGAACATCGTGCTTTTCAGTCGATCTCCAAATTCTGCGGGTGATATCTCAAGTTCCTCTCCTTGCAAAGGCGCAAGATTCTTGCGGGCGTTGGCAAGTCGCCGAGCATTCGCATCCGCGTTCGCTTTATTGTTAGGTATCGGCATCGCTGGAATATTCATCATGCGCGGCACGAGCGTGACGGTCGCGGTGGCTAAGTCCGGCAATGCCGCGCGGGTCGTCTACGCGACCGGTGTGGTCGAGCCCGTTCACTGGGCCAAGATCTCCGCCCTCGAGCGCAAAAGAATCGTCGAGTTATGCAAATGTGAAGGCGAGGAAGTTAAGGCCGGAGAGGTGGTCGCGCGTCTCGATGACGGCGAAGAACGCGCACGCCTACTGGAGTTGGAAGCTCGCCTCATGCGTCTCCACAGCGATGCCGAGCGTATTAAGAACCTGGTCGAGCGGGGCGCAACATCACAGCTAACCTATGAGGAGAAACTCACTCAAGTACGTGAGTTTGAGGCGCGCATCGAAGCACAGAAGGATCGTATCGCCGATTTAGCACTGAAATCGCCCATAGACGGAGTCGTGCTGCGCCGCGACGGCGAGGTTGGAGAAATCGCAGGAACCGCGGCCAATCAAACTCTACTGTGGATTGGGCAGCCCAAGCCGTTGCAAGTGGTTGCAGAGGTCAATGAGGAGGACATTGGCGATGTCAAACCGGGCCAAAGCGTCCTGCTCCATCATGAAGGTCACGTGGGCCAATCGCTCAGCGCAACGGTCAATCGAGTGACACCAAAAGGCGACCCGCAGACAAAAACTTTTCGCGCCTATCTGAGCCTTCCCGATGAGACCCCGCTGATGATTGGGATGAGCGTTGAAGCCAATATCATCATACAGGAAAGCAATGGCGTGGTCCTGATCCCGGCCGAATCGCTTTTGGACGACACAGTCCAAATCGTGCGTGATGGGCGCGCGAGGAGGCAATCCATCGAGGCTGGCGTTCGAGGAACCCGTTTTGTGGAGATCAGAACGGGTCTGGAAGCGGGTGACATCGTGCTCGCTCCCTTCCGGCAGGACCTTAAGGAGGCTGCGCGCGTTCACTTCGACCCACGTCCTACGCCATGAAGTTGATCTTGCACATCGCCTGGACCCATTTGACATCCCGTGCACGGCAGAGCTTGGTCGGCATGCTGGGCGTCGCAATGGGGGTCGGATTCTCAGTTATGATGGCCGCCCTCATGGAAGGTTCGCAGCGCGATTTCATTGCGCAGCTCGTAGACAGCAGGCCTCACATCACAGTCACGGACGAACGCCGCTACCCTACGCGCCAGCCCGTAGAAAAAATTTACGACGCGGTTCAGTTTTCCGGTCTCCGCACACCGGTAAGCCGACCGGGCATTAAGAATCCGTTCGCAATCATTGCGTCTCTCGAAAGCTGGCTCGCAGGTGCAGTAGCGCCTTCTGTGGAGGCACGCGCGGTCATCCGCTATGCGGGTCGTGACACAGTCGCAAACATAACTGGCATCGATCCCGGACGCGAACAAGACGTCTCAGAACTCGTTGATCAAATCCGCCAGGGCTCACTGCTCTCTCTCTACAAGTCGTCAAATGCGATCATTCTGGGCGATAAGCTTGCCAGTAAGATTGGGGCGCGGGTCGGCAACACCATCACATTGGCGTCTGGCACTGGCCAAACAATGTCTTGCACGATCGTGGCGCTGGTGCACACAGGTGTAAGCCAAGTAGACGAAACACAAGCGTACACGTTGATAAAGACAGCTCAGATATTGGCTGGCCAGACAGGATTGGTGAATGCCATACGGATTCGCGCAGACGACGTTCTCGCAGCACACGATATTGCGTCCCGGATAGAGGCGCAGACTGGGTTTAAGTCAGTCTCCTGGCAGGAAGCGAATGAGGATCTTCTATCCGCTTTTGAAGTAAGAAACTTCATTATGTACACCGTCGTGGGCGCCATCTTGCTGGTTGCCTCGTTTGGGACCTACAATATCATTTCGACGATTACGCACGAGAAATCTCAGGATATCGCCATTCTCAAGTCGCTCGGTTTCACAGAGATCATGGTCCGTCGCATTTTCTTGATTGAGGCAATCCTGATTGGCATCGCAGGCACGATCATTGGTTGGGCTCTAGGATTCGGTCTCTGCCTGGTGCTCGAATCGATTGAGTTCAAGAGTCCGTTTATGGATACCACCCACCTCCCCCTCTACTATACTCTTATTCATTACATCTTATCTGCAGTGGTCGCCTTGTCGGCTTCTGCCACCGCTGGCTATCTGCCGGCCCGAAAGGCTGCTCGTCAGCATCCCGTCGAGATTATCCGGGGGGCGTCTTGATCAAAAAGCCGGAAACCGAGAGCCCACTTATCGAACTTCGAGGCGTGACACGGAAGATTAGCAACGGCGTTGTGACGACCTTGGTCGAAAACATCAATCTGAAAATCTATGGTGGTCAGTTTGCAGCGATAACTGGTCCGTCAGGCTCTGGCAAAAGCTCACTTCTTTATCTGCTTGGGCTGCTTGATGCGCCGACAGAGGGCGAGGTGCTCATTCAAGGACGGCAGGCGAATGACCTGGATGAAACATCACGCGCACAACTTCGCTTGTCTCTCCTCGGGTTCGTTTTTCAGTTTCACTTCCTCCTGCCAGAGTTTACTGCACTCGGAAATGTTATGTTGCCCATGCGCGCCTCGAGCCGCTTGAATGACGCGGCAATGCGCCATCGGGCTCTTGGGCTACTTGCCTCACTTGGTTTGGAGGAACATGCGAACAAATTACCTGGTCAGTTGTCAGGTGGTGAGCGCCAACGCGTTGCAATTGCCCGCGCTCTGGCGAACGAACCTCTGGTCATATTGGCAGATGAGCCGACCGGAAATCTCGATACAAAATCTGGGGAACAGGTCCTACGTATTTTCAGAAAAATGGTGGATGAGAGTGGACGGGCGATCGCAATGGTCACGCATGATCTTGAGCTTGCAATGCAGGCAGATCGCAGGGTTCAAATGATAGATGGCCGTCTCGTCGAGTGAGGACGTGTAGGGCCAATCACGACCGAAGTCGGCGAATTGCCGCAATCGCTTGAGCTCAGCCCAAGCAGTAATGGTGTGTGCTGCAATCCCGCCCGCGCACACACAAATACCCATAGCACTGGTGGCACGACCTGACCCTCACATCCCGCGATTTCGTGCCTTGGCGCTTCTCGAACGCGAGCCGGCGTCGTAGCATCAATGCGCGCTCACAGGCGCGTCCGAGAAACCTGCACGGCAGCGGTCATGCTGGCCCTATAGCGCATTGCAACGCGAAGCGACAAAAGCAGCCTCGAATCTAATTCTCCAAAGTGTTCTTATAGATTTTGCCATCCTTCATGATCAGCCTCAGCGTAGCGAGGTCATGGTCACGGGCGGGGGCATCGAACCACTTTGGATTAGCCCCGATGGCTGCGAGATCCTCAAGCGGGTTTCCATCGACAATCAGGATGTCCGCATAGGCGCCTTCCTCAATGACGCCCAGCTTCGCGGGGTAAGGGTTGAGCTTGCCCGTCGCCGCCATTAAGGCTCCATTTGTGGATGTCATGCCGCGCAGCGCACGAAAGTTTCCCATGAAGTCGCCGTGCATCCATTTCTCAAAATCGATCCCGCGGCGCAGATCTTCGCCGGCGCTGAACACGAGGTCGGTGTTGAAGGTGACCTTCAGCTTCGGGTTGTCTTGCAAAACTATCTTCAGGTTGGCGGCCTGCTTCTGAAACTGAACGGTCTTGATGTATGGCGGCGTGC
>JBPCWA010000122.1:0-2559 GCA_051009975.1 Hyphomicrobiaceae bacterium | reverse complement strand
AGCCAACGTATCCCGCGCCCGCGGTTCCATAAAGCAGCGTGTTATTTTGCCAAACCACGCCGGCGCGCGTGCGTAGCGAGCCAAACTGGTCGATCTCGTGGGCGATTAAGTCAAGTCCGTCGTTGCTGTGATTTGATTGTTCGTCATCACGCCCGGCGCTCTTGAGGTTCCCACCACCGCCAAAATCGGCGTCCACTCCAAAGAGCCAACCGTTCCGAAGGAGATTGTACCCGAGATAACCACCGTAGATTTCTGCGCTGCGCAGATCTGTGTCAAGATACTCTCGCGGGCGCGATCGCATTTGATTGCTGTCGTGGACGCCATCGAACGACGCGCCCCCAATGCCGCCAAATGCTCCGATGTAGAGACCAGAAAACGGATTCTTCTGGATGGTCGCGGTGGACCAAGTTTCGCTCGACGTGGCTGGTGGATCTTTCCAGCTCCCATCAGACGGAGCGCCAAAATCCGCAGCCTCGACCCCGAAGCCGCCCAACGCAAACACCGATACAACGATCGGCACAACTGACATTTTTACCATTGCCTCACATAACCTCCAGTGAACGCTTCCAACAAGTCTCGACTGGCAGGTCCGATATCTAGAGCAGGCTCTCGCTGCATTCATGACAAAAACGGCATTCCCCAAAAAATATTCAGACCGTTGCTCCTTGATCACAAATACTTCCACCACCATGATGTTTTTTTCTTGCGGCGAGGGATTTGCATAAATGCTTCGATATTGAACAGACTGCGTTCAATTTCGAATTTCAAACTTCATCTCGATCGCGCAAACATTGCATTTCATCTATAATTTGAACTTTATTTGAAAAATTAAAAAAACTTTACGCTTAGCAAAAGAAACGAAATTCCAATTTTGTGCGCTCTATCAATGAGCTACGAAACAAACAGGTCAATAGCGTAAATATTGACCACCTTACCTTTCTCATACATTCATAACTCACAGGATGAGCCGTGATAATCACGCTCTCCTGCTAGAACGCATTCATAGACGGGAATCTGACTGTGCCTTTTACTTATCCTCGCATCGGTAGGCACAGTCGAAACGGCAGTCATTATGAATCCCATTTCGGCTGTCGGCACGCTGTCAGAAACATTGCCCCCCCGGTCAACTGGCAGCGTGCGCCTATTTCATTGTTGACAAGCTTTGGCTGCGTTTCTCGCCTACCGGAACGCAGCCAGGACGGCGACCATGTCCGGAGAGAATGGACGCCGAAACGCCGCCAGTTTGCCCCCGCACGTAGTGAACTGGCGGCGTTCAACGGACTCATTCGAAGGGGTTCGGCTGCAATGTTTCGTCTTTCTCGACTGGCGGCATTTCAGCTGATGCGGCGGCTCAAGCGACTCCCGTGGCCGCCAGCACGCTGTCGATCGCCTTACCCACGATTGACAGCGTGTGCTTACATGAAAGAGGGAGTTACTGGTTGTGTTCAGGGGACGGAGACACAGCCACACTGGCGACTATCGCGATGGGGCGGGATGGTTGCCCACACGCTGTCGGCCGACCCTGCTCGCGGCTGGCAGCGTGTTGCTTCTTTTTGGTTCTGTTGGGCGAGAGTACACATGATGAATGGACCAGTTCGGCGGTTTAACTGCGGGGATCTTCAAAGAGTATTGGTGTCGATCGAGCTTCGCCAGACCGTGCTCGACGCAAAAATATCTCTCTATGTTGAAGAGCTAGCAGCACTCAAGAAACAGATCGCCCTACTCTGCGCCGTCGGAACTCCGCCTCCGTCCGACCAAGAGTCTTTAGAAGATCGTCTCAAGCGCATTGAGAAAAGCTTCTCGCTGCTCATCCGAACTTAAAATTGACCGCGAACAGCTTGTCGGAGTTAAGGCATGGCATCGTCTCAACCGCTATGCTTGGGCTTGGTCATCGTTGTGGTGATACTGGCATGCCTTGCGGAGGACGCCACGGCGGACCGTATTTCGCGACAAGAGATTTGCGTCAAGATCTTAGATCGGGGCATCTACACGGTGGGCGGTGACAAACGCGTTTCATCGATGCCACGCTCATCAAACGCTACCGACCTATTACGCCTCACCAAGGCCACGGCGATCCAATTCGCCAATAAGCTGCGAGCCCATCCGTTTGGACCCGAAGCTCGTGTTGACGAATTGGATGATCGTTCGGTGCTGTCCGGTTTGATGGTCATACAGCCTTTTCGAACGATCTCAGCAGATCGAGCGCGCACTGCCCCGCATCATCACACACGCTGACTGCTTCCGCCGAGAGACGAAGATGGAGCATCGTGGGCAGGCGAGAAATTATAATTCGATGATGGAAGCCATACAAGTTTGCGATGTAGTCGACAGGTGTGCACGAAGAGAAGCAACTTCAAATGCAGGCTGGAACCGAAATGACCGCGACGGAGATGACAACAAAAACTGACGCAAAAGCTATTTCTGAAATGGCCCCATTGCGGGGCCCGAAAATGTTACGGAAGCGAGGTCTTGTTCTTGTAGAAAACGAAAGGAAAGGAATCGGCGAGACGGGGATGAGCGTCATAGGTTGGAGTGCGGATGTCGTTGCTAAAATAGACG
>JBPCWA010000121.1:0-6925 GCA_051009975.1 Hyphomicrobiaceae bacterium | reverse complement strand
GAAAACAACAGCGTTGTGTCGAGGACAAGAAAAAGAGGCGAACCGAAGGCCGCCCCTGTGACTAGCGTGCTGCCGTGATTTATATCGTATTGCCGGCGCGCTCTTTCACGACAAGACCGCGCTTTTGAGCGTCGGCAATCAATCGATGTGCTGTCGACTCGGACTTGCCGAGCAACGTGCTACTTTTTTGTTCGTTGCCGGCCGGCGTTGTGCGCGCAACGCTACGGCAACCGGGTGGGGCTCAACCGCAGTAACGTCAATGATCCGCGGCGCACGGGCCATTCCCGACAAACCAAACGCAACCAACAGATTGCCGGCCAGGGAGATCGATACGGGTAGCAATGCTGGTTGGTAGAGCTGGACTTGCCGCGGTGTCACGCCTGGGATCAGAGCGGCGATCCGCTCGGACATCCCGTCCTCAGTCCTGGCCGCGCCAAGTTTGGCAGTCCCGACGCGCTTCTCAGAAGCCTGTTGATAGAGGGCCTTGCATTTGCCTCCGCTCCCGCCGCGTTTGCCTTCGCCGCGTGCGGCGTCTTCCAGCCTGTCAGCAGAGGCCAGGGGAAATTCAACCTACCACTGCGTTTGGCAACATCTTTCGCTGTTCTTCCCTGACACCGTTCAATCGACAAGCTCTTTTGCGTCGCGATGAACAACCAAGCGTCGCTCTTCTCTGGGGCAGATATGTAACTTTCGATCTGCGGCCAAAGACGTTTGCCCGCAACGATAGTCGAGCGATCAGCGTTGACCTCTAGCCCCGCCTCACGCAACTCTTGGGCGATAAATTCTACGTCTTGGTCATCGTTATCGGCCCCCAATGTATAGGTTACTCAAATGCTCGCCCTTACATCCTCGCTTCGAGGATCGTTTTGGAGTCTGTTTCGGCGGGCATCCCTAATTGCTCCCACGGAACGCTTCTGGAGAACACGGCATGAATTCGTCAAAATAGGGCAAATGTCGTGTTAACCAACAGTCGGCGTACGCGGACAGTGAAGATATCAAGGAGTGTCTGATGTATGCTCCGCGCAAGTTTTCGGTTTATTTCTCGCGCACGGACGCTGTGGCTGTGTACGCCCGAACTCGTAAAGCCTTTTGATATATATGGAATTTTCTGCGGTGGAAGCTGGTGCTGCCGGTGAGATTTGAACTCACGACCTCTCCCTTACCAAGGGAGTGCTCTACCCCTGAGCTACGGCAGCCTGCCCTCGGCGGTGTTACCAGTTGCCCTTCTGCTCGGCAACACTTTTCGCGGGTTTAGTGGCTGCGTGGAGATTACCACTGCTGACGCCGCGGGCCCGGGGAGAATGCGGTCCCAGAACTGTTGAATAAGGCCGTTATCCAAATTATCGGCGCAATTCAAGGAAAGGATCGCACTCGCCGATATTAGGGGTATCTCAACCCCTGGATGCTAGTTCGAGGGCGGGAATGAACGAGTAGTACGCTCCTGTCAATTCCGAATGTTTCGTGTCCTAGAGAACGAGTAGGTCATGCCTCGGGAAAGCGCCGGGAAAAGTCAAGGTCCTGGCAAGAGCCAAGGAAATGAAACCAAATCAGCGGCCGCGCGCGCGGAGCGCCAGGCAGCGCTGTTGCGGGAGAACTTGAAGCGGCGGAAGGCGCTCAGTCGAGCAAAGGGCCAAAAACAAGCCGTCACGGAGGACGTTCAGGAAACCGAAACCGTGGAGACAGACAATACCGGCAGGAATAGGAACAAGGCCGCTATGGACCGGGACGGTCAACCGATGCCCGGCGAGGGAAAGGACGATTGACGGATGGATCGTATCAAGATCGTAGGTGGACAGCGCTTAAATGGCCGCATCCCCATATCGGGTGCCAAGAATGCGGCATTGCCGCTCATGATTGCCAGCCTGTTGACCAGTGAGCGGTTGAGTTTGCGTAATATGCCGAACTTGGCCGACGTGATACTGTTGGCTCGGATATTGCGCAATCACGGCGTCGATCATTCGGTGGATGGCAAACGCGCCAATCCAACCCAGCATATTGGCGAGACGATGCATTTCACCGCGCGTGATATTGTCGATACCGTAGCGCCCTATGAAATGGTTTCGCGCATGCGCGCCAGCTTTTGGGTGCTAGGGCCATTGGTTGCTCGGATGCACAAGGCGCGAGTTTCAATGCCCGGTGGTTGCGCGATCGGCACTCGGCCGGTGGATCTGCATTTGATGGGTCTTCAAGAACTCGGGGCCACCATCGACATCGATGGCGGATATGTTGTTGCATCCGCGCCCAGGGGCCTCGTCGGTGGGCGCGTCGTATTTCCAAAAGTATCTGTTGGCGCGACGCACAATCTTCTTATGGCCGCTACTTTGGCGAAGGGGGAGACCGTTATTGAGAACGCCGCGCGTGAGCCCGAAGTCGGTGATGTTGCGCGTTGCCTGATCAAGATGGGTGCCCAGATCGAAGGTATAGGCACATCGACCCTGCGCATCCAGGGGCGCGATGTTCTGGAAGGCGCCTCGCACACTGTTCTGCCGGATCGTATCGAAACTGGCACATTCGCTATGGCGGTCGCAGCTGCGGGGGGCGACGTCGAGTTGATAGGCGCCAAGCCTGAGTTGTTGTCGTCCGCGCTCGACGTTGTGGCCAAGACCGGCACTACCGTTTCAGAGGTGGAAGGTGGTCTTCGAATTGCACGAAATGGAGTTGCTATCGAACCTGTCAATATTGAAACACAGCCATTTCCGGGATTTCCAACGGATTTGCAGGCGCAGATGATGGCGCTGGCGGCTACAGCAGCTGGCACCAGCGTCGTGCGCGAGACAATCTTCGAGAATCGTTTCATGCACGTCCAGGAGTTGGTGCGTCTTGGTGCAGACATCGCATTAAACGGAGATACCGCGACCATAAAGGGTGTCGATCGGTTGCAGGGCGCGCAGGTGATGGCAACGGACCTCCGCGCGTCCGTTTCGCTTGTTATTGCCGCTCTAGTGGCAGCCGGAGAAACCACCATCAACCGCGTTTACCATCTGGATCGTGGCTTTGAGCGGCTGGAACAAAAGCTCACTGCGTGTGGCGCGCGGATTGAACGAGTGTCTGCGGATTGATGCCACCCGGAGGCGTCCTCGAGCGCAAGGTCTCGGCCCTTGCGCTGACGGTCTGAGGCGCCGTTTCTTTAGACGCGATTTCGGTACATCGTCGAAGTCACGTGGTCCTGTCTGAAAATCGTAGTTGGACAGGCGATCATTCGCTGGAGTGCCAGTTGTTGATCCGGATACCCGGATCTTGCTCGGCAAAGTGCGCGCCAATTCCGGATCGTTCTCTAAGTATGGTCGCTGGCAAAAAAACTCGTTAGCGCGCAACACGTGATGGCCAGAACTCAGTGATGCGTGATCGGTTGCATCACTGAAGACAAGGAGTCGGACAAAGGCCCGGACGCTTCGTCCTATCGCAACGCTCGGTTGTGGTTTGCTAATAGTCATGTTGTAAGCTCACTTTGCCGCGGTAGATCGGAGGGCGAGCGCCCAATGGAAGACTTAAAACTCATCGCTATGGATGTTGAGGATCTGGGTGTCGTTTCGGCCCACCTGCAGGACGCCATCCTAAAGGTTGCAGATCTCGCCTATCAACCGCGCGAGAAACGGCTTGTGGCGCTCGTGAACCGCTTTAATTGGACAGGTGCGCTTCGCGGCAGCGGGAAGGCTGCCACTCTCACCCGACATCGGGCCGCTTTGAGGGTCGACCGCGTGCGCTCCGCTCGGATACAGAAGCTCAATTTGAAAGATGCGGATCAGGTTTTGTCGCTGATGACTTTGCAGTTCGAGCAAGCTGCGCCAAATGATCCCGCAGGACAGCTCACTCTCATATTTGCCGGCGGGTCTGCAATCCAATTGGACGTAGAGTGCATAGAAATCGAACTTCGCGATCTCGGCGGCGCCTGGGCCGCAAGGTCGCAACCAAAACACGATTCTGACGAAGGCTCTCCCAAGAACTGAGGCATGCCGTCTGCTGCAATTGATCAGTTAGCATGCAGCTTGCTGGACGTCGCTGAGCGAAAACCGGAGATGTTTGGCCGATTTCGATGAACAGGACCGCCATGGCTATCGAATTGACAACAGCCGATCCGAATTTTGATGAACGCTTTGCGTTGTTTCTCCAGGAGAAGCGTGAAGTGTCCGATGATGTCGACGTGGCAGTGCGGCGCATTCTCGCCGATATTCGCACAGGCGGCGATGCCGCATTGATCGAATTGACCGCCAAATTCGACCGACTGGTCCTTACGGCAGATGATCTTAGGGTCCCGCGGGAAGAGATCGCTACTGCTCTAGAGCAGAGCGATGCGGAGACGATTGCGGCCTTGCGTTTCGCGCACGATCGGATCCTCAATCATCACCGGCGTCAATTGCCAGCCGATGACCACTACACTGATGCGGTTGGTGCTGAGCTCGGCTGGCGATGGACTCCAGTTAAATCAGTTGGTCTCTATGTCCCGGGCGGCCTTGCAAGTTATCCTAGCTCTGTCTTGATGAATGCGGTGCCGGCAAAGGTGGCGGGCGTTGGAAGAATAGTCATGGTGGTGCCGACGCCTGGGGGAAAGACTAACCCACTGGTTTTGGCGGCCGCCGAGATCGCGGGTATAGATGAGATCTACCGAGTTGGCGGGGCGCAGGCTGTTGCAGCGCTGGCGTTTGGTACAGAAACAATTGCGCCGGTGGCCAAAGTCGTCGGGCCCGGCAACGCCTATGTTGCAGCAGCCAAGCGCCAGGTGTTCGGTACAGTAGGTATCGATTCAATGGCCGGGCCATCGGAAGTTCTCGTGATTGCGGATGGCGACAATGACCCGGGGTGGATTGCTGCCGATTTGCTCGCGCAGGCGGAGCACGACACGGCAGCTCAAGCAATCTTAATGACCGACTCCGTGCCATTTGCGCACTCCGTTGTGTCTGAAGTCGAGCGCCAGTTGGCGGTCCTGCCTCGCAAGGAGATTGCAAGTGCCAGCTGGCGCGACTATGGAGCCATAATATTACTTCGATCTTTCGATGAGGCTCCAGCTTTGGCCGACCGAATTGCGGCGGAGCATCTCCAAATCGCAACAAGGGATTGCGAATCGTTAGCTCGCCAAATTTCCGACGCGGGCGCGATCTTTCTGGGCAAATACACTCCGGAAGTCATTGGTGACTATGTGGCTGGGTCCAATCATGTTTTGCCAACGGCAAGGAGTTCGCGGTTTTCCTCGGGACTGGGGGTCATTGACTTCATGAAGCGCACTTCGATACTCAAGCTGACCCCAGAAGCGCTTGTTGCTCTCGGGTCTGCGGCGATGACTTTGGCACGAGGAGAGGGCCTCGATGCGCATCGCCGGTCGGTCGAGATTCGAATGTGTGCGTCTGGTGCCGAAGCAGGACGATCATGACTAGCGAGTGTTCGGTGGGGGCTCCAGCGCGCGATCGCTTGTTCGACGTGTCCGTGGACCCGAGTTCCATCGCGCGCGGTTCCAATGACAGCGTTGAGCACGAACGTAAAGTTGCGATTTACGACTTACTCGAGAGAAATAGCTTTGCCCTGGAGGGGGTCGACGAAGGGCCTTACCGGCTCGTTTTGGCCACGCAGGACGATAAGCTCTTGTTTAACATCCACAACGCAGATCGCGCCTTTGTCACCGTTCATTCACTCTCGTTGTCGCCCCTTAAACGGATCATGCGCGATTACTTTATCGTCTGTGATAGCTACTATCAGGCCATGAAGTCTGCGCCGCCATCGCGCCTTCAGGCCATAGATCAAGGTCGGCGCGCTTTGCACGACGAAGCCAGTGAGGCACTAGCCGAAAGGCTACAGGGAAAGATTGCTCTGGATCACGATACGGCTCGTCGCCTCTTTACGTTGATTTGCTCGCTTCATTGGAAAGGTTGACGTGTCGCGGAGATGCGTGACGAAGGCAAGTGCTCATGACGATCTTAGCTGCGACTGTCCTTCGGCCCTTCCTTGCTTCAAACGCTATCAATCAAGCAGTTCGGGCAGTTCAATAAATGAGAAACCCAAAACTGGCGGCAATCAGGAGCGTGCTACAACGCTCCTCGGGCCGCCCTTGCCGTGCACGCCGATGCGTGTGGGCCGGCCGAAGGCGGCCGCCGTCCAGAACAGGTGAAAAAGCAGGCAGCCGCCGGCGAAGCTATGCCTCACCGCACGTGTCCGGCTGCTTGCAAAATGCATCAGCCCTCGACGCGCTCCCGTCGCCGCCGACCGCCGTTGCTTCTGCCGCGACGCTCTCCGGCTTGATCATCCTCGCCAGCGCTGGGATCTCGCGGAATTTCCTGCCCAGTTTGCTGGTCCACGATCTTCATTGACAGCCGGACTTTGCCGCGATCTTCGATCGCTAGGAGTTTGACGTAAACTTCTTGTCCCTCTTTCACGACTTCGCTTGGGTGATTGGGTCGCCCTTCGTTCGTGAGCTGGGAGACGTGCACCAATCCATCCTTGGGGCCAAAGAAATTCACAAATGCGCCAAAGTCCATGATCTTCACGACCTTGCCTTTGTAAATCTCGCCAATCTCGGGTTCGGATGTAATCGCCTTGATCCGACTAAGCGCAGCATCGATAATTTCACGGCTGGTTCCGGCGATCTTGACCGTCCCATCGTCTTCAATGTCTATCTTGGCGCCACTTTCTTCGACGATCGAACGAATGACCGAACCGCCGGATCCAATGACCTCTCTTATTTTGTCAGTGGGTATCGAGATCGTTTCGATCCGCGGCGCGTGATCCCCAATGTCGTCGCGGGCCTCGCCGAGGGCCTTGGCCATCTCGCTAAGTATATGGAGCCGACCGTCGCGCGCCTGCTCAAGAGCTGCCTTCATGATTTCTTCTGTGATGCCGGTGATCTTGATGTCCATTTGGAGCGAAGTTACGCCGTCGACGGTCCCTGCTACTTTGAAATCCATATCGCCCAGGTGATCCTCATCGCCGAGGATATCTG
>JBPCWA010000120.1:0-3200 GCA_051009975.1 Hyphomicrobiaceae bacterium | reverse complement strand
TCTCGGTGGTATGGCGAAGGCAATTGACGCCGGTCTCCCCAAAATGCGGATTGAAGATGCGGCCGCGCGGACACAGGCTCGTATTGACTCCGGAAGCCAAACGATCGTCGGTGTGAACAAATTCCAGGCAGCCGATGATACTGCCATAGATATTCTCAAAGTAGACAATAAAATTGTTCGATCTCGGCAGCTAGAAAAGCTGCAGGAGTTGCGAGCAGAGCGGGACGAAGCCGACGTAACCGCCAAACTTGCTGCTTTGACCGCAGGTGCTCGTGGTGACAAGAACCTGCTTTCTCTGTCCGTGGCCGCAGCACGGGCAAAGGCAACGGTGGGGGAAATAACTGAGGCAATCGAGGCTGTATTTGGTCGCCATCAGGCGGAGATCCGGACCGTCGCTGGGATTTACAAATCCGAGGGTGTAAATATGAGGGCTCACCTAGAGCGTGTTCAAAGTCAAGTCGACAGATTTGCCAATCAGGCGGGTCGGCGCCCCAGGCTTCTTGTCGCAAAGATAGGGCAAGATGGACATGATCGCGGACAAAAGGTGATCGCGACAGCATTCGCGGATCTGGGTTTCGATGTGGATATTGGTCCACTATTTTCGACGCCTGAAGAGGTCGCGCGACAAGCAGTCGAAAATGATGTTCATATTGTGGGTGTCTCGTCACTTGCTGCGAGCCACTTAACCCTTGTCCCAGAACTTAAGGCAGCTTTAGAGGCGGAAGGTCGCGGTGACATTATGATTGTGGTGGGCGGCGTGGTCCCGCCTGAAGATTATGGGGCTCTGGGTGAAGCGGGCGCAAAAGCAATATTTGGACCTGGGACGAGCATTCCCGATGCCGCCTCTGATCTTCTCGCCAAACTGAGCAGTCAAATGGGCTATGCGTCAGCTGATGCTGCTGAATGACCGAGCGTTCTCGCGCTCACTGGCAATTAAGTCCACTTAGTATTCACCGAGATGATCCACCGGTTGGCGCGAATAGTATGTGTCTAGCTAGGTGGCCCGTTGCAGTTCGAGGATCTTGCTGTGCAATTTCGCGGGAATGCGTACCCCGTCTTTCGGCGTGCGCTTGCGATTGGCATACCGGCGATCTCCTGGAAGGCGTACACCCTCTTGTTTGGCCAATGCGAGAAATAGACCTTCCGCATGGCGTGCCCAATTTTCGCCCCCGGCAGCGGATGGATCGATAGCTAATATGAACTCTCCACCGCGGGCTGGACCGCCATCTTTGTTGTCAGCTGCGCCCGCCTCAAAGCTAAAACTTTCGCCAACGATAGCGGCTGCCAATAGCTCGACCATGAGGGCAATTGCAGATCCTTTATAGCCGCCGAAAGGCAATTGGACACCACCATCGAGAATGGCTCTGGGATCGGTAGTCGGATTTCCTTCCGCGTCCAGTCCTGATCCTTCCGGCACAGTGTGTCCCTCTCGTGCGGCCAGCATGATGTCACCCCGCGCCTTGGCTGCGGTAGCCATGTCAAATACGAGAGGGGGGCGGTTCGTTCTTGGCCATCCGAAAGCAATTGGATTGGTCGAGAACACTGCTCGGCTGCCTCCAAAAGGAGCCACGGTCGGCGTGTGCGCGGTGCAGGCAAATGCGCACACGCCGGCTTCGCATAATGATTCAATTTCGTGCCACAGTGCCGCGAAATGGTAAGAATTCACGAGCGCCATGAAGGCTATGCCCTGGCGACGGGCTGCGTCAACCAGGGGAGTGTGGCCGGTCAGGATTCCTAGTGGGGCGTATCCATTGTCATTGTCGACGCGAATGACACCAGGGCGTAATTGGGTGATGGTTGGACTGGCCGTGCCATTGACTTTGCCACTGCGGAGCGAAGCAATGTATCCAGGCAATCGAAACAACCCATGCGACTCGCTCCCATCCCGCTCGGCAATCACGATAGTCTCTGCAACCGCGTCCGCGTTAGCGGCATTGCAACCATTTTGGATTAGACTATTGTGAGCGAGGCTGCGGACCTCATTGAGAGACAGCGATACGACTTCGACCATAGTCCATTCCTCACCTTTAACATCTCTTTTGAGCGATAGAAAAAGCAGAGAGCGTTACGCATTGCCTAGGAAATTGCAACGTTCTAAACCTGCTCATTCTACCGAAACCGATTCCTACTGCGGAAATCGCCAGTACGCGCCGGCAGGAGTTGGAACCCGAATCAGGAATGGCAGGCGTACCTCAGGAGATCGATATCCATCAGTCATCAACGAACTAATGTCGCGGAGGAGTTCCGTTTTTTCGGCATAGCCAGAATGATTGAGCGAAAACATTTCTGTGCTAGTTGCTGTAACGTCGATCGTATCGATTCCAGGCACAACGATTGGCCCCTCCGCCGGCACATCACCCGCTCGAGGTACTCCGCCCCAGAATTGCCGAGAAACGTCTAGGGCACGATCATTAGCAGCTGCATAAAGGGTGATGCCCTTGCTGAGGCCGTAGATTTCTTTGGCAAGACTGGCGAACGTATCGCGGTCAACATCGGGAGCTGCGAGGATTATCTGCGATATATTGAACTCTCGCTGGTTCCGCAGTTTGAGCTTCTGGAGGACTGGCAACAATAGCTTGTTACCCATGCTGTGCGCGATCAAGGTCATGGAGGTGGCATTGGATCGGGTTGCAACGAGTCTCAAGTACTCTTCAAGATAGCGTTCCGCCTGTTCCGCCGCCTCACGATCCGCACTGTATCCTGTCGGGCTCACTTCGCCGCGCGAGGGCCACGAATAAACAAAGGATCCACCGTCAAATTTGAGATCATAGGAGAGTTGAGCCGCCCGATAAACCGCATAGTCAAATGTTGTGTTGAAGCCGTGAACAAAGACCAGAGCTTGCCCCTCAAACAGGCGCGCTTCCTCGATTCTTTGTTGCGCTAGCCGGGCAAATTCGTCTTGGGTCAGACTCTTGAGCTCCCGCAGTGTGAAGTGTTGCGTTGGATCCTCTTTTTCTTTCAGTATCACAATATTGAAAAAGGGAATCTTATAAACCCAAGGGCGTTCGATGTTTGGAACGCGATGGCTCTTGGGCACTGTCACCAGTGCGCGCCCCACCTCCAGTCGCTTTCCTCTATCGGCAGAATATGCAATACGCTTCTCCTTATCTGAGCGTGCGCGATCCGTGCCGTAAAAGACTGGTACAACGTCCCACTTCTCGGTGTTGCCCGGTGCAATCCCGCGAGATTGACCTTCGTGT
>JBPCWA010000119.1:0-6104 GCA_051009975.1 Hyphomicrobiaceae bacterium | reverse complement strand
TCGAACTGTTCAATGGAAGCGCGAAGGCACTCCACGTTACCTGACTTATCCAGAACGGCGAGTGGCCTATCCCCAGTCGGTACCGCCTTCTGGCCCAATAAATTGCGATAAAAATCAAGTGCGGTGTGGTCGTCAATTCGATAAATAACATTGCTCTCGACTTTCGTCGCTATACCGGCTCGCCCAATCGGCTTCCATCCACTGCAAACACCTTTCGAAAACAGGATCGGGCCCGAAAATAGAATGATGGGAACAGCGTCGGTCAGGACTTCGGCACCGTAGAATTGGAACGTTTTCTCGAATCGCCACTGATCCCCGGCCAATGCCCCCAATAACGTTACTTCCGGACTGAGATTGCGTTTCAGATGTTGGACAACCTGATCGCTGCTGGAAAGCAGACTTGCTGGTGTTGTGAGACAGAGGGTGGAACTTTGTTTAGCTCCAGATCGAGCCTCAGCTATTGCGGATTGGGCGGCGGCCTCTACATCAGCGCTGACATTTCTTCCAACACCGGTCGTTATTTCGATTGTATCGGAAGCAAAGAGTGTAAGCGTTACTGAGTCATCGAGAAAACCCAATTCCGAAGAAAACTCCCCATCTGTGCTACATCCTATCAATTGTAGCCCCGGCCAGGTCTTCAAAATGCGGTCAAGGATTTCTTGATAGTCAAAATCCACAGCGGCAAACATCATGCCCGCCTGGGGTGCAGTGCCAGCCAGTTGGTTGGTGCACTGCTCAATGATCTCATCGGCTATGTCCACCTCATCGACATTCTCGCTATGTCCAACAGCGATGCTTAACATATCCGCTCTCCCAACCTCCTTGAATCTACACCGGTAGGCTATGGCGGAAATTAGTCCTGCAATCTGAGGATCAATTACCGACGCTGGCGCAATCTTTGACGAG
The DNA here is from genome assembly GCA_051009975.1 of Hyphomicrobiaceae bacterium. Classification (GTDB taxonomy): domain Bacteria; phylum Pseudomonadota; class Alphaproteobacteria; order Rhizobiales; family Hyphomicrobiaceae; genus Tectiglobus. Next base: position 5,198 of record JBPCWA010000119.1, on the reverse strand, counting down.
TATGTCTGAAATCCCAGGAGGATGTAAGACTGCGAGATTGGTTGAATTTGGTATTCTTTGCCAATTCCCACTCTGTCGCACTAAGAACATCTCTTGCTAGTATACCACGTCGAAAGTCCGCATAGCTGACATTTGGCATTTTCCGGCCATGTCTGCTTTTGTGCAGGTTTCTCGGACGCGCCTGTGAGCGCACGTTGATGCTACGACGCCGGCTCGCGTTCGAGAAGCGCCAAGGCACGAAATTCGTGACCGACGCGAAGATCAAACAACCGAAGTTCGAAGAGCACGAGCATTACCAGAAAGTGTTGGGGCGGTCGAAGCACCTTTGAAAGCGGACATGAAATGCTCGATTCGTGACTGTCAGATGGCCTGAAGCGGCAAATGCAGCTTACGCGCTTTGATCGGGAACGGCGCGGCGACCCACTACGCCATCGATCACGCGACCATCGATAAAGAGAAGTCCAATGCCGATGATAGTTGCACCGATGATCTCCTTGGATTGAATGGGTTCGTCCAAAAACACGTTCCCCAGAACGAGTGCGGTGACCGGGATGAGAAGCGTAACGAGCATCACATTGCTTGCTCCAGCGTGCACGAGGATCTGGAAGAACACGAGGTACGCCAGAGCCGTGCCGAAGATCGCCAACGCCAGGAGTGAATACACGGTCGCTTCGCTCGGCTGACTTATCGTCCAGGGCTGATCGATAACCGCAACAACCACTGCCATGATAAGCGTAGAACAAATCAGTTGGCACGTTGCCGACTTCAGTGGCGGGATGCCCGTCAACTGACGCCTTCCCCAAAGTGCCGCGAAGCCATAGCTGAGAGCACCGGCCATGCAAAGAGCTATGCCCAGGGTCTGGGCGCCTTCGAACGGGGCATCAAACCCGCGCAAGATGGCGACACCCGCGACACCGAGCAAAACGCCAATGACGCGATTGACTGAAAGGCGTTCCTCCTGAAAGACCGCCATCACGATCACGGTGAACAATGGGGTCATCGCATTGATAATCGATGACAGGCCTACAGTGATTTGAGTTTGCCCGGCGAAGATAAATCCAAACGGCAATACGTTGTTGAGAAGGCCCATGCCGGCGAATGGAAGCCAACCGGTTAGACTTCTTGGCAACGTGTGACCGAAGTACCAGAAGAGCGGCAAGAGTGTCACTGCAGCCAAACCGACCCTGACCAGGACGACGGTCAACGGCGGCCATTCCTTGACAGCGACGCCGGCGAAGAAGAAAGCACCGCCCCACAGCACGGATAGTAAGATCAGCAGGTTCCAATCCTGCGCATCCATCGTTTTGGCAACTTTCGACATGGCGTTCCCCATTGATTCTGACCATGAGGTTTCATGTCATGAGACCAGGATCCGGGGCGTCCCGTTTCTTGCGCTGAAACTTGTCTCAAGGGTGCAGCGTTACTTGGCGTCATGGAAAATGACGCCGGCGGTGTGGCGAATGCCTGACCGCAAACGGCTGACGCCATGGCGCAGTTTCACCCGGTGATAGCCTTTAGACCCTTTGCGGGGGCGCTCATTGACGGTGAAGAGTGCTGCTTCGCCTTGGCGCAACGGCACAACCTCGGCACGAGACTGCATGCGCGGGCGCTGTTCTGTCAGCACGAACTCTCCGCCATCGAATTCGCTCGTGTCACTCAGGAGAATGACCAACTGAAGTGGAAACAGATGCTGACCATACACATCCTGGTGGAGGCAGTTGAAATCACCTTCTCCGTAACGCAGCAACAGCGGCGTCGGACGTGTCTGCCCCGCCTCATGGCACCGCCTTAGCATATCCGCGTGCTTGATCGGATAACTCGCATCGCCACCCAGCATGACCGACCATCGATTGGCCGTTCTCGCCGCATGAGGATAGACATGGGTGCGCAGGGTCGCGATGATTTCCGGTAGCGGGTAGGAAAAATATTTGTACTCACCGCGCCCGAAGCCGTGACGCGCCATGACCACTTTGCTTCGAAACAAGGCGTCTTGATCATAACTGGAGGCAAGATCATTGCATTCGTCGCGGTCGAGCAGCGGGCCCAGACGTCCGACACCGTACTCATCGAGTTCGGCATCAATTGTCTGCCAGTCACACTCGGCAATCCGGCGTTTCAAGCTGTGCACAGTCACGCCGTGGCCTCATATTCGAGGAGCTGCTGTTTCCGCTCGACGCCCCATCGATACCCGCTGAGGCTGCCATCGGCCCGCACGACGCGGTGGCACGGTACGAAAATCGCAATCGGGTTTGCAGCACATGCCTGAGCAACCGCCCTTGCTGACTTCGGTGCGCCGATCGCCTGTGCAACGTCCGAATAGGTGATCTTCGATCCAATCGGGATTTCTCGCAAAGCTGCCCATACGCGTTGCTGGAACGCAGATCCTCGAATATCGAGTGGTAACTCACCCGCCATCTTCGGTTCCTCGATATGGGCGACGATCGTGGCTACAAATTCCTCAACGTCGCCTTCACCAAGGATCAAGACGGCCTTGGGGAACAGATCGTTGAGTTCAACCCGGCCCTCTTCTGGCGTGTCGCTTAGCCGAACCGCGCAAACGCCCTTGCGCGAGATCGCGACCGACACAACGCCAAGCCAGCAGTCGGCAAACGCATAAACGATGACTTCGCCTTTGGCGCCTGCGAGATAAGATGACGGGGTCATGCCGAGCGATTTTACTGCGGTGTCGTAGAACCGGCTTGCCGCCTCATGGCCACTCTCATAGATGGCTTGCGTCACGGTCGCGTTGGCATGTAACGCTTTGCGCATCCTGTCTTGAGACACGGCGGATCGATACTGCTTCGGAGTAAGTCCGGTTGCCGCCTTGAAGACACGTTGAAAGTGGAATTTGCTCAAGGTTGCCTGCTCGGCCAATTGCTCCAATGTTGGTTCCTTGTCCGACGTCTCCAGTTGCCTGCAGGCCTGCTCCACAAGAAATGCGTGACTTTGCGCAACCGATATTTCTTTCGGTTTACATCGTTTGCAAGCCCGAAAGCCTGCGTGTTCAGCTTCACTGTTTACATCAAAAAACACGACATTCTCGCGCTTTGGGCGCCGCGACGGACAGCTCGGGCGGCAATAGATACCGGTCGTCTTTACCGCGAAGACAAACTCGCCATCGGCTCGATCATCGCGGGCGCACACTTTCTCCCAGCGTCGCGTGGAGCCGTGCGTCTCATTCGTGGAAATCGTTGTCGGCATGGTTCTTCTCCCAGCTGTCTAAGCAAGCGATAGGAAATTTCTCGGACGTTCGACACCCGATTCTTGCGGTCAAATCGGCCAATCAATGACTGTCGGCTCAGGATCAGTCGCCTCACAGCACGGGCATGAAAGAGTAATAGTGCTATGAATATCCATTGACACCTCGACCCTCTAGGTATACATGTGGCCGCATGAGCAAAGGAACGCTAACACCTGATCTCCTGAGTCGGGCCTACTGGAACGGCACGATCAAGATGAGCCTGTCCAAGTTCTTTATTCTGTGCGTGCTGCACCAACGGTCGATGCACGGTTATGACGTTGCCAAGGAGGTCGAACGCAGGACTGATGGGTGTTGTAGTCCGACCGAGGGAACGATCTATCCGGTGCTGAAGCAGTTTGCCGATGGCGGCTACGTCACCTGTGATACCGAGATCGTCTCCGGTCGGGAGCGCAAGGTCTATACGATCACTGACAAGGGCCGGGAGGCCTTCAAGATCGGACTGGAGGAATGGATGGGGATCACGAAGTCACTCGAGCGCTGCCGGCCAATGGTTGATTGCTGCGACTGAAAAAATTTGACCTAATACCTCGATGGTCAATGTATATGATAGAAGGGCAGTTGAAATGAAAGATATCATGCAAGGCTCCAACATCATTGTAATCGGAGCCGGCCCTGTCGGCATCGCGGCAGCGACTCATCTCAGGGCACGCAGTCTCAATCCGGTGGTGCTGGAAAAGGGTTTTCATGCCGGTGCTGCAATCGCCGAATGGGGGCACGTGCGTGTCTTCACTCCTTGGCGGTACGTCACCGACAAAGCCGTGATGGCCTTGCTGGAAAAGTCAGGTTGGAGCCATCCCGATGGCGAGGTTGTCCCGACCGGCCAGGAGATCGTTGACCAGTATCTCGTGCCGGCGGCCTCCGCTCCTGAGCTGAAGGATTGTATCATCTATGATGCAACAGTCGTTGCCGTGTCGAAGCGTGGCCTGAGCAAATCGTCATCGCTGAATCGCGATGCTGTGCCCTTCACCGTGCACTACAAGACCGGCGATGGCGATCACCACGTGATCGAGGCCGACGCAGTGATCGATGCGTCGGGCACCTGGTACGCGCCCAACCCGATTGGCGCCGATGGCCTGCCGGTCGCCGGTGAAACGGAACTGAGCAGTTACATCACGTACGGCATCCCAGAAACGCTTGGCGCCGATAGAGCGCTTTACGAAGGCAAGCGCACCCTCGTCCTTGGTGGCGGACACTCAGCCATCAACGTCGCGTTGGATATCCTGCGTCTGAAAGATGAGCACGCTGATACGAAGATCGTGTGGGGCCTGCGCCGCAACAAACTGGAGCGGTTACTGGGTGGCGGCATTAACGATCAGCTACCCGCACGCGGTGCGCTCGGGATGGCCGCCAAGAAAGCAATTGGCGAAGGCGCACTCGAACTGCTCGCACCGATGAGCGTAGAAAAGATAAGCAAATCCAGTGACGATCTGAGCGTTGAGATGTCGGTGGATGGCGTCACGCGCACCGTAAATGTTGATCGAATTGTCGTCGTCGCCGGGTTCCGCCCGGACCTGCACATGTTGCGCGAACTGCGCCTCGACCTTGATGAAATCGTCGAGGCGCCGACAAAACTCGCCCCCATGATCGATCCAAACCTGCACTCATGCGGCACGGTCAAACCACATGGCGTCGAGGAACTATCACATCACGATAAGAACTTCTTCATTGTTGGAATGAAAGCCTACGGCCGCGCTCCAACGTTCCTCATGCTCACCGGATATGAGCAGGTCCGATCCATCGCAGCTGAGCTGGTCGGTGACCATGAAGCGGCACGCAAAGTGGAGCTCGACTTACCTGAAACGGGCGTCTGCAATTCGCGACCGCAAACAAGCGTAGCAGGTGACGGCTGCTGTGCACCGGATGTGGTCATCGACGAACCGCTCAGCGCAGCGGCTGGTGGATGTTGCGGGCCCGTGCCGTCAACGCCCCTGGAACC
>JBPCWA010000118.1:0-5835 GCA_051009975.1 Hyphomicrobiaceae bacterium | reverse complement strand
CCGGTTATTTCGCCCATATGGACCCGCCGACCCCGTCGATTGCGTGGGCGGCGGCATTGTGGCAAGTCGCATCAAACCAAAATCTGTTGCATCCGGATGTCGCGCCCAGTGCTCGTCAACTTGAGCGCCAGGTGGTCGAGTGGATCGCTCCATTTTTTGGAATGCAAGGTGGGCATTTCGTTCCCGGCGCTACTATCAGCAATTTCACGGCGCTGTGGGCCGCACGCGAGGTGGCCGGCGTTACCCGTGTTATTTGTTCCGATCGTGCTCACCTTTCGATAGAGAAATCAGCAGATATTCTTGGCTTGAGGTTTGAGGCAGTGGCCTCCGACGATGCTCATCGATTACCAATTGAATCACTAAAAGACTGTGCCGACGCCGCTTTGGTATTGACGGCGGGTACTGTGGGAGTGGGCGCTATCGATCCTCTCCGACAATCGAGCGATGCTGGCTGGGTCCACGTCGATGCGGCATGGGCTGGCGCGTTGCGTTTTACAACACATCATGCGTCGCTGCTAGACGGCATTGAATTTGCCGATTCAATAGGATTTTCCGCACACAAGTGGCTCTATCAGCCGAAAGGAGCGGCACTCGCGTTGTTCAAGGATCCTGAGGCGGCACACCAGGTCATGACCTATGGGGGCGGTTACCTTGCGGCGCCCAACGTCGGAGTGATGGGGTCGGCACCAGCCACAGCCTTGCCATTGGCTGCGACCTTGCTCGCCTGGGGGCAGTCTGGCCTGTCTCAGCGCATCGAGCGCGACATAGCAAAAGCACAGCAACTGGCTGATCTGGTGAAAGCTGACCCTCGGTTTGAATTGTGGGGCCCGGCTAGCGCCGGTATTGTCGTGTGGAGGCCGCGTCACCAAGACGCAAGATTGGTGCGTCAGTCATTATCGGATGCCTGGGTATCGCTGATCGACATTGATGGCGACGTTTGGTTTCGCTGTGTGGCGACAAATTCCAGCGCAGATCCGCGGCACGTGTTTGAACGCGTCGTAACAGCGCTGTAGTCAGGGATGCGCAAGGCCATCCCAGTTCGGTGCTACATTTAAGCTGTGCAATCGAAAGTAACCGCGAATGAGCAAGTTCAGCCGATATCTTGCCGAACTGGCGACAAACCCGAACGCAAGCCGCGTCGACTATGGCCCGGTGCAAGAGCGAGTCCTGAGTGCCGAGGGTCTCAACACCGCGCGGGCAGTTATCGGCGCATGGCCCGGCTACAAGCCAACGCCACTCATCGCACTGCACGGGCTTGCTCGTGCTGCCGGAATAACGCGTCTCTACTACAAGGACGAAGCCCATCGCTTCGGGTTGAAAAGTTTCAAACCCCTCGGTGGCGCCTTCGCAGTCGCGCGAATGTTGATGCGTGAGTTGCCTGAACATACGAACCAAGTAGAGATCACCATTGATGATCTTCTAAGTGGGCGCTTTGGCAAAGAGATCTCGGGTTTCACGGTGACCGCTGCCACTGACGGGAACCATGGCCGATCGGTGGCCTGGGGCGCGCGAATGTTTGGCTGCCGCTGTGTCATTTTCATCAACGAAGCTGTGAGTAAGGGGCGAGAAAGGGCAATCGCCTCATATGGTGCCGAAGTGCGCCGCAACCCGGGAAGCTATGACGATGCCGTCCGCAAAGCCCAATCCACCGCCGAGGAAGAGAACTGGTTTGTCATTCCCGACACATCCGAGGATTCATTTGCTCAGGCACCGCGAGACGTTACGCAAGGCTACGCTGTCATGGCCGCAGAGGCTATAGAACAACTTCCCTTTGAAGACACGCCAACACACATTTTTCTGCAGGCAGGTGTCGGCGGCATGGCGGCGGCGACCTGTGCACAATTTTGGCAGGCATTTGGCAAAGACCGTCCAAAAACCATTCTTGTCGAGCCAGCAAATGCGGCATGTTGGCTCGCTAGTTTGAAGAACGGGCGACCCACTGTCATCGACGGTGATCTGGATTCGTTGATGGGCGGGCTGGCCTGCGGTGAGGTCTCGGGTGTCGCCTGGGAAATACTTTCCACCGGGGCCGACGCCACGATGGCCATCAAAGATGAGGCCGCTGCTGATTGCATGCGCCTTCTGGCGGAGGCAACTCATGGAGATGCAGTCATTGTTGCGGGTGAGTCCGGTGTTGCCGGTCTGGCTGGATTTCTGGTCGCCGCCGGGAACGACAACATACGCGAGAAGTTCAAGTTGGATGAAAACTCCCGCGTTGTGGTATTCGGCACCGAAGGTGCGACTGATCCGGATACCTACGCCGATATCACTGGTTACAGACCCGAAGACTTGGCCTGACCACTCGCGGGTATGGCGCGACGGCGGTGTTATCGCTTCGCTAAGTTCAGCGCCAATGCACTGTAGACTTCAACAGCTCGTTCGAGTTGATCTACTAGTATGGACTCGTCAACTGTGTGCGCATCTTTTATATCACCAGGGCCGATGCCGATGGTTGGGATGTTCCGTCTGCCAGCGGATTCCGATCCGTTCGTGCACGCTGCCCAAGCGCCAATCTTGACCGGCACACCTGCCGTTTCCAACGCATCGATGCATGCCAAGGACAATGGATGATCTTCTGCAATTTTCCATGGTGGGAAGTTCCGTTCTGGATGCAGTTCGACGCCGGTATACGTCGTCGCCTTATCGGCTTGTAACGTCAATGAGTAGTCCAGGTCGTTGCAGCCGGCCAGACAATCGCGAACCTCCTCAAGAACACTTTCGCGAGTGTCGCCGGGTACGGTGCGTCTGTCGAAATTAATTGTCACGCTCACCGGCACCATCGACGGAGAAGGAAACGGATCGGAAATGATACTGACCGGCACGAGCACGCCCCTGCCAAGAAGTGGATCCGCCTTGAAACGGAGATCGTTTAACATCCCCAGCGCCCGTGCTGAACCTTCGATCGGGTTGATGCTGCCATCAGGGAATGCGGCGTGCGCAGATTTGCCGTGAATGGTTAGGCAAATCTCCATTCGGCCGCGCTGCGCGATCCGCAATTCAAGCGACGACGGTTCACATATCACCACACAGTCCGGTTTATGATCATTGAGGATCTTCGCAAGCGCTACGCCTTCAATTGTCTCCTCCATCACCGAGGCTGACACAGCTATTTGCCTTTCGAGTGGTGCCGTTGCGGCGGCATTGGCAACACCACAAATTGCGGCGGCCAGCCCGCCCTTCATGTCGGTTGATCCACGGCCGAAGATACGCCCGTCCCGGATGAGACCTTCGTACGGATCGACGCTCCATTCTCCCGTCGCCGGAACAACATCCGTGTGTCCGTCAAAGAGGGCCGCGATATCCGTTTCCGCTGGACCAATCAGACCGATGACAGAGCCATAACTGTCGCTCAAAACCTCGCGAAAACCGAGTTCAGCCATGGCAGATTCGGCGACATCTGCGCTGGCACGCTCGTCCCCGGACAATCCGCTTGCCTGGACAAGGCGCTGGGTCAGTTCAACAACGTCCAACATTCCAATATCTTCCTGTACGAAAGCACGCGGGCGGCACCTATACTGGTGAGCACGATCCGATGTGTGTTGCAATGATGCGCATTGCTGGCACCAAATACCTCCACTTTGTTAGTGCAGGACCAGAGTCGATAACATTCATCGGCCGGTTGGCCGCAACCGATGCCTAATACCTACGACGTTTTAGTAGCGACGACGCGCACTGCCAAGCTGGAAGCTCGCTTGCTGCAAGGCAAATGCTGAAAACCCAATTGTTCGCGAATGAAGCAGAACAGCTGTTTGACGAGTTCGCGGATAGCGGGAGTAGCAGGCGCATAGTTTGAAACATCAGATCAGTTTCCGAAATCTCGGCTTTTCGCCTAAAGTTGCGCCACACTCTAAGATGGAGATCATTATTGGGCGAACCGTCCGATAATCCAAACGCGGAGAAGGTCTTGACTACGGATCAACTTAAACACGCGATCGCCCGCGATTTCGGGACGCCTGCTGTTGTGATCGATTTGGACATCGTCGAGCGCAACATCATGCGTGTTCAAAAGCTGTGCGAGGATGCCGGCGTCGCCAATCGACCGCACATCAAAACGCATAAGGTTCCGGCGCTTGCAAAGATGCAAGTCAAGGCTGGTGCGCGCGGTATTACATGTCAGAAACTTGGCGAAGCGGAAGTCATGGCTGACGCCGGACTTGATGATATCGTCATCAGTTACAACCTGATCAGCGCTGCGCGCTCCGGGCGACTGTCACGCCTCCTGCAGCGCCTGCCTGTCAAAGTCTGCGCTGACAACCCTGTCACGCTTGCAGCATATTCGGAGGCAGGCCAAAACGCCGGCCGCGCGGTTGAGGTGCTGATCGAGTGCGATACCGGACGCAAGCGCGCCGGAGTTGAGACGGCAAATGAGGCTATCCAACTGGCAGAGACGATCAAGCCGGATCCGAACCTGTCATTCGCGGGCTTACTGTTCTACCCGACAGAACAGTCATGGCCCGAAACTCAAACCTTCTTTGAAGAGACAAAGAGAGGACTGGCTGGCCTTGGCCTGACACCCAAGATTGTTTCGACAGGTGGCACACCCAATCTTGTTAATGTTGGTTCTTTGAACGGTGCGACCGAACATCGGGCTGGAACGTATATCTTCAATGACCGAATGATGATGGCATGCGATGCGGCCAAGCCAGAGGATTGTGCACTGAATGTTTATACGACGGTTGTCAGTCGAGCCGGACCGGAGCGTGGGATTCTTGATGCCGGTTCAAAAACGCTTACGTCCGACATCGGGGGACTGGATGGTCATGGTTTAATAATGGAGCATCCTGAAGCCCGCATTCAAGGGTTCGCTGAAGAGCATGGCCTCCTGGATTTATCGGCCTGCAATGCGCGTCCGGCCATCGGCGACATCGTACGCGTCGTTCCCAATCACGTTTGTGTCGTCGTAAATATGGTTGATCGTCTTATTGGCGTTCGAGATAACGAAGTGGTCGAAGTGTTTGATGTGGCCGCTCGTGGCAAGCTGATTTAGACAGTATTCGGTTGGCGTAGCCAAGGACGGAGCCTTCGGCGATCCTTCATTCGTTAGCGGTGAGTCCTGCGTTGCTGGTTTGGGAGATTTTCTGGCCGGTTGCTGCCGGGGCGGATGCTCGTGAGGTGCTCTGCCTTGATCATAGATCGCGCGTTCAGCTGTTCGGCGTTGAAGGTGCGGCTGATCCCAAAACCTACGCCGCAATAGTAGGTCGTACGGCAGAGGAGGTCGTGGCATGAATGAGCTTACTGAAGAGCTGTGCGGTCTTCGCATTGATCGCGATCGTCTGATGGCACGAATTTGCGAGCTGGGAAAGATCGGTGCGCTCGTCGGCGGTGGCGTTTGCAGGTTGGCACTGAGCGATGAGGATCGCCAGGCGCGCGATTTAGTGATTAGCTGGATGCGGGCCCTCGATCTGGATGTCTCGACAGACAGTATCGGCAATATCCTGGCAGTGCGCCCAGGCAGCGGCGATGGTCTACCCGTCACGATGGGATCCCATATAGATAGCGTGGCAACAGGCGGACTCTACGATGGCGTGCTGGGCGTGCTGGCGGGGCTGGAGATCATCGAGACGCTCAGGCAGTCCGAGGTCAGCTTGGCAAGTCCTGTCGCCGTCGCAGCATTCACCAATGAGGAAGGCGCCCGTTTCGCACCTGACATGATGGGCAGCGGCGTGCATCAGGGTGCTCTCGATTTGGCAGAAATGCTTGCGGTGCAAGGCATCGACGGCATCACGGTCGGCGACGCTCTGAATTCCATCGGCTATGTTGGTCCGACGCCGGTCAACAGTTTTCGTGCCGCAAGCTTCTTCGAATTGCATGTCGAGCAAGGCCCGGTACTTGAGG
>JBPCWA010000117.1:0-8126 GCA_051009975.1 Hyphomicrobiaceae bacterium | reverse complement strand
ATCCCTCGCCGGCCAACGGAATAACGATGCAGATCACGTTAGCCGTGTAGAACTCGCGAATGCGCATGATGCAGCCGTGTCTGATCCAGCAAAGGCGAAGACCGGGCAGCATGATTGCAGTTTCAAGAAAGCCAAATCGCCCGGCCGAGAACTGCAGCGCCTCATGGTCCCAGCCCGGGAACAGCTCGGAAAACAGTGCGACATCGTCGCATCGGAATTGCGTGACGGCAGGCTGATCGAACATCCGCCCCAATATAGCTTCCGGCCAGATCATGGCAATTCCGCCAGTGTCCGAATCTGTCCTTTTTCCCTGCTGCGCTTGACGGCGGGCCTGAGTGCTCCAAATAGGAGCTCATGACGCATCAACAGAACGGACTTTCAAGAACGTCTCTTCCAGCGCCCGCATCTATATCGACCTCACGAGTGAGTAGCTGTTCAAACCTGACTGCAAATCTGCGGCAAATCGAGCGCCGAAGTTTAATCGCCCAGACGCGTATCGACATTCATTGCGATCAGCCTGCGGGATGCCTGCCCAAGAAAGAGGGTTCATATGAGCGACAAACGAGCGGCTGAGGCCTATGCCGGTTCGAAAACGGATGACGGCCACATGGACCGCCGACGCTTTCTTCAGGCCGGTGCTGCAGCTGGTGCGAGTGGAGCGGGCTATTCCCTCTTTGGCGGAGTCAGCAATGCCTGGGCAGCCAGCTTCAGCCAGGAGGAACTTTGCTACATGCCGGCTTCGCTGCAATTGCAGCTGTTTCGACGGCGCGTGCTGTCCCCAGTGGAGGTGCTTGAGGCGCAGATCGCGCGCATCGAGAAGTATAATGGCGAAGTCAACTGCATCACCTACAAGCATTACGACGCAGCCCGCAAAGGCGCGAAGGAATCAGAAGCGCGCTGGAAAAATGGCACGGCGCGTGCGCTAGAAGGCATTACGGTTGGCGTAAAGGACGAGCATGGCCTGGGCGGATGGACCATGACCGAGGGCTCGGTCATTAAGAAGGACAACAAGCTCAAGGCAAATGATGCCCTTGGAGATTTTCTCATCAATGCCGGCGCCGTGCTTCACATCCAGACGACCGTCCCGGAATTCTACCTCCACTTCTGCACCTGGACAAAACTCTGGGGCGTGAGCCGCAACCCATGGAACCTCGACTATTCGGTTGGAGGGTCATCGGGCGGCTCCGGTGCAGCTCTAGCGGCGGGGTTCTGCACTATTGCGACCGGTTCTGACATGGGCGGCTCGATCCGCATTCCTGCCGCATGGGGCGGCGTCTACGGGTTTAAACCACCCTTCGGTCGTGTGCCCACCACAACGCCGCTCGCGCAGTTTTCGACCAGTGGGCCCATGGCGCGGACTTTTGAAGACATGGTGCGCCTGCAAAATGTCATCGCGCATCCACATCCGTCTGTCATGACGACACTGCCGCACCAAGAACTCCCGCTGCACTACCCTTCAGTCAAAGGGATGCGCATCGCCTATATCCCGGATCAGGGATGGACCGAGTTGGATCCTGAGGTTGTGAAGGCAACCGATGCCGCTGTGAAGCTTCTGCAGGATCTTGGCGCCACGGTCGAGCGCGTACCGTTTAAGCTTCCCATTCGCGGAAGCGATATTAGCGACGCGTTCGCGGAGATCGCGCTTCCTGGAACTATGGGAGGCGCGATGCTCGGCCTCAAAGACCGTCTCGACGACATGACGACGTACGCTCGGTACTTCCATGAAAAAGCGCTTAGCGGCAAGTACGGCGCCAAGCAAGCCAACGAGATTGAACAGAAGACCCAACGGGTTCACGCGGAATTCCAAAAGCAGGTCTGGGGTCGTGGCTTCGACGTGATGATCAATCCAACAATCCAGATACCGCACACGCCCGCCGACTATGACTTCACGAAGGCAAAGCCGACAGTCAATGGCAAGCAGGTGCATCCTTTAGGTGGCGTCGTCATGACGCCGATGTACAATTTCCTTAACTGGTATCCGGTCGTGAACGCGCCTGTCGGACTCACGTCCAAGCGTGTCCCAATGGGCATGCAGATCATCGCTAATTCATACCAAGATGAAAAGGCTATGCGAGTTGCTGCCGGCTTCGCCGCAGTGTCACAGCCATTCTTCAAGGGCAGCCTGATGCCGGACTTCAGAAAGGGATAGTTTGTAACACTCGCCCGGCTTCCGCATCGTCATGTCGGAAGAATCCGGGTCAAATCGCAGTGATGCCTTCGTCAATTGTCAATCGCGGTCCGATCTTGACTTGCGCCAGAAGTTGAAGACGGCCCCACCAGAGTCATCACCTGTCATAGGGCTCCGCGTAGCCCGGTAACATGTTCAGCAGCATGGATTTGGATTGTTATGGGACGAAATTTCCTAGGGAGCTACTTGTGAGACGCATCACTTTATACATCGCCGTGGCGACGGCTCTTTCTGCCGCTCCGAGTTGGGCTCAGCCAATTGCCGACATCGTCTTCAACAACGGCAAGATCTACACGTCAGATCCTAAACTGCCGTGGGCGTCGGCTGTCGCGATCAAGAAGAAGAGCATCATCGGCATTGGTTCCAACATCGATGCCGAGACTTACGTGGGTCCGAAAACGGAGGTTGTTGATCTAGAGGGCCGGATGATGCTGCCCGGGCTCTATGACACGCACATGCATCTGCGCATCGGCGGCCAAATGAATTCGGTGATGCTCAATCTGTTCCCGTTGAAGACCAAAGAAGAGGTGGAAAAGAAGATCCGGGAACACGCAGCCAAGCTTGGACCCAATGATTGGGTTCTGGGAACTGGCTGGAAGTACGAACACTTTGACGAGGCGACGCGGCAGCAACTTGACGAACTGGTTGGTGGTCGTCCCGCAATCCTGTCCTCCGAGTCGCAGCATACGGGCTGGTACAGCACAAAGGCATTAGAGTTCTTCAAGATCACGGCGAAGACCAAAGATACACCAGGCGGCAAAATAGATCGTGAAGACGATGGTGGCCCACGCGGAATTATGCGCGAGAAAGCACACATCGCTTACGGCTTTTCTGCAACGCCGCGACTATTCACGCCCGACGAGCAGGAAGCGGCGGTCAAAGCCGGCGTCGCCATTGCCAATGGTCTTGGCTTCATTGGCATTCAGGAAGCGGCATCGGCAACCAAAGAAGGCGGCGAAGATGTGTACCGTCGTGTTCACGAAAAGGGTGAGCTGAATGCCCGCGTTGAAATCAATATGGTGCATCTTGGCTTTAAGAGCGACAAAGAGAACACCGCTTCCCTCATGGCGCGCCGCTTCATCGGCGATGAGCGGGTGTCCGCCAGAACAGTGAAGTTCGCAGTTGATGGTACGCCGGGCAAGTTTGCATTGATGCATGATGCCTACAAGGATGGAACATTCGGGGTCGCCAATTACACGCAAGAACGCTTGTTTGCGATCTTCGATGAGCTGACGGAACGCGGGTTCCGCCTTTATGTTCATGCGGAAGGTGATCACGGGATATCACGAACAATATCGGCCTTCGAGTACGCAAACCAGACAGGCAAGCCCCTGCGGAAAGAGCACCGGCACGTCATTACACACCTCGACCATGTGCGCAGCGTCGATTATCCGCGCATGAAGCGGTTGGGTTTGTGGGCACAGATCCAGCCAAACTGGATGGGCTTTGACCCCTATGACCAGACTGTGACGCTTCCGAACGTTGGACCTGACCGCTATGCGACCAAGAACCAGTACACCTTGTTGCGCGATGCTGGCATTCCGATAGCTGCCGGTGCCGATTGGCCTACGGGTCCGATCATGAGCCCCTGGGACATGATCCAGATGGGTGCAACAGGGCAGGGTATAGGCGAACCGGAGCCGCGCACCAAGCCCTTCACCGTAGCTGAAATGGTAAAGTTCTTCACGATCAATGGCGCCAAACTGATGTTCCGTGACGACATCTCTGGCAGCCTGGAGGTCGGCAAGCATGCTGACCTTATTGTCGTATCGCAGAACATCATGGAAGTTCCGAAGAACCAGATCTCCAAAACAAAAGTTCTACTTACCATGCTCGATGGCGAGGTTGTCTATGGCGACTCGAATTGGAGCAAAGTTGTCGAAGGGCGCGCTCCCATCTCGTTCAACGAGTACATGTCTAAGAGCCCTTACGGCATCAATGATGAACATTTTTTGCCGGGAGTCTGGCGCGTAACGGGCGGCAATGGCGTCAATGCCCGAAAGGCGGCTATTGAAGCGCCCAAAACGAAATCGCAGCTTGTTCATCTGCAGGGCACCGACCCGATCACCGGTCGGCTCCACAACCCTTCTGCGATCAACAAAGAGCGCGCCATGCGCCAGTACATCCAGCTGCTCCGCAGCAGGTTCGTCCGAGCAAGGTTTTGACAGCTTCACCATCCTTCCTTTGAGAGGTCCATAAGATGAGACAGGCTCTTCTCACGATAGCAATTGCCGCAGTGTTTGTTGGTTCGACGATTGCGGCAAATGCATGTTCATCTTTCGTATTCGATACGCCACAAGGCAACCAAATTCATGGTCGTACTATGGAATTGGGTTTTGAGGCCGGTGAGCGATTCATGATCGCGCCTCGCGGCTACGACCTGTTGGGCGTTGAGGGCCCTGTTGGCTATGTTGGTATGCGTCACGCTGACACCGAATGGGTGTCGTCCGGAATGAACGAATACGGTCTGTCGGTTGAGGGCAATGCGCTTGCAGCTTCAAAATACGCACCAGCCGGCGAGAGCAAGTATAATTACTTGAATATCGGCGCCTACGTTCTGGCTAACGCTAAATCGGTAGATGAAGCGGTCGAACTTCTGAAAAAAACTAAAGTGTCGACCACTAAGATCGCCGTGGCGAACTACGTAGAGGTCGGCATGCACTTCTCGATCGTGGATCCAAAGCGTCGTATCGTTGTCGAGTGGCAAGATGGGTCTGGTTATCCAATGATCTTCGAAAACCACCTCGGCGCAATGAGCAATGACCCGATCTACCAACAACAGTTGCACGACGCAAAAGCGATGCTTGATATGCAGGGCGAAACATTAGACACGGGTCGCGTAAAGGCGTCTGAGCAAAAGTTCGCTGGCTTTGATAAGTCTCCGCAAGGTCGGTTTCAGCAAGCCGTGGCACTGAATTACGTGCTGGATAAATCAGTCATCAACTCAGACCTGGATGCTGTCAACACCGCGTGGTCAATGGTGAACATGTTTGATATTCCTCGTGGCACACTGTATTGGCGCTGGCTGTCGCCCGAGCCACAAATGGCGGGCTATAGCATTGTGTCCGACACCAAGAACGCAGATTACTACTTTCGCACTTACGATAACCTGACGGTTCGCAAGGTTGACGTCGATAAAATCGACTGGGAAAATGCCAAATACGAGGAAAGACCTATTTTCGGGACACTGAAAGCAACCGGTTACACGAATTTCGTCGCTGTCAACTAGTTCCAATTGGAGAAACTGTCCAGATCGACCGCTAGATTCGGTTCAGCAGGTGCAGCAAATGCATCAAAATGCCGGTTAAAAGGGTCATCAAACCCGGATGTGTCAGGCACGCACTCGCAGTCTCAAGTGGTGCAAACTTCGCGGCCCATTTATGGGAGCAACCAGAGATGGCGCGCTCACAGTTTTTAACTCACGGTACCGAGGGGTTCCCCATGAAGTCACTCCGTAAGGTCATCGTATTCGCGATGATCGCACAGCTTGTCGCGGTTCCATATGCCAACGCTTGTTCCTTCTTCTTCTTTGATACGCCGCAGGGCAATCGCATCGTGGGGCGTAGCATGGAAGGGCCCATAGAGATGCAGGAACTGCTCTTCATTGCGGCACGCGGTTACACCGGTTTTGGCGGTGTCACGGGCAAGTACGGATATGTGGGCATCCGTCACGGCAGGACGGACTGGGTATCCTCAGGTGTGAATGAGCACGGCCTGAATGTTGAATCATTGGGTCTCGGCGCCCAAGGCACGCAGACAAAATACCTTCCTGCAGGTCAAGGGGACAAGAACCAGCAAAACCTGCTAGCGCATATTCTGGGGAACGCGAAGAATGTCGATGAAGCAATCGAGCTGGTCAAACAGACGAAGGTTGAAACGTCAAAGCTCAAGGTTGCCCATGACCTAGAAGTTGGTCTGCATTTTTCGATTACAGATAAATACAAGGCAGTTGTGATTGAATACACCGACGGCTCCGGGTATCCAGTTGTTTACGAGAACACGCTTCAGGTTTTAACGAACGAACCTGTGTATCCGGTTCAGATGGCGCTCGCGGATGATATCATCGGCGGGCCCACTTACGATAAAGCAGTGACAAAGTTCTCGCCAACGCGCTTTCGCGGTTTTGAGCGGTCGTCGACCGGGCGCTTTCAGCACTTAGTTTCCCTCATCTACACAGCGGACTACTCTCGCGTAAATGATGACTTTGATGCGGTCAACCGTGCCTGGACCATGCTGAATACCATCGATATTCCCCAGGGTGTTTTGTACTGGCTGTGGCTTGATTCGGCCCCGCAAATGGTCGGTTACTTCAATGTCGTCGATCTGAAGAACAAGGTTTATTATGTTCGTACGCACGACAATATGGACATCCGGAAGGTTGACCTAAGTGAGATCGATTTTGCTACCGTCACATACAAGGAAAAATCCCTTTTCGATCAGATTTCCGAGTACAAGGATGTCAAATTTGACTAGAGAGATGAGCAATTATTTAGAGCAGTCAATGAGTTTGGCTCGATTGTTGGCCGCGCTATGTAACTCCAACCCGAGAAGCAGCCTTTCGCACTAAGTCACCAAAGTTGGGGCTGCGTCAATAATGAGCTCGGGACTCATGAAGGTTATTTAGACTTCGTCTTTGTGTGCGTAGGTGCGACTGATCATCAGAGGTGAGTTGTGAACGTGAGAACCCTTGTTGTCGGAACAGCTCTTGTTGCTTCGTTAGTTGCCGAGGTGGCAAGCGCCTGTTCCTTCCTAAATTTCAAGCACAACGGCGGCATGTATATCGGCCGTACGAACGAATTACCATTCGAGACCGATGAGCAGCTGATTGTCGTTCCACGCAATCATACATTTCATGACGTGAGTGTGAAATACGGGTTCGTGGGGATCAATCACGGGAACGACCCATTCGTGTCCTCAGGCTTGAACGAACATGGTCTGAATATCGAAGGACTCGGCTACGGATCGGAGGGGTTTGCGCCGAAAGGATCCGGCGGCATTAGCATGCTCAACGTTCCGACGATCGTCCTGGGCAATGCAAGAAATGTTGACGAAGCAGTAAAGCTGTTGAGAGGCCTGAAAGTCGAGGCCGACAACATGACGCAATTCGGTGATGTGCCAATTGGGTTCCACTTCTCGATCACAGACAACGAGAAGTCGGTCGTCGTCGAATGGGACGAGGGGGATGGATCGCCCAATATCTACGAGAACGCGTACGGTGTGATGACCAACACACCAACATACCCAGAGCAGCTCGCGCTAGCGGAAAAAATGGCTGCCCGCATCCCGACCAACCCTGAGGATTACGAAGGAACCTTTTTTGGATTCGACAGGACGCCAGAGGGTCGGTTCCAGCAAATCTTCGCTACTAATGCGCTACGAGATCTGTCGCGAATTAAGACGAGCAGAGATGCAGTGAACCACACTTGGGCAGCGGTCAATTCGCTGGAAATTCCGCAAGGTACGCTTTACTGGCGGTTTCTCAGCAACGAACCACAGATGACAGCTTATGCCGTCGTGTTGGACCTCAAGAACAAAGTTTATTATTTGCGAACGCACGATAACCAGGACATCCGTATGGTGGACCTTAAGAGGATAAATTTCACAACGACAAACTTTCAGGCCAAGCCTATTTATCGCGATAGTACACCGTACAGGACGTTCAATTTCTCAATGCGCTGATGCGATCGCCGGACCAATCAAATTGGTGTCGGTTATGGCAAATCGATTTCCTGAGCCACTTGTCATGCGCACAAAGGTGGTGCTCTCAATCGGCCCCGAGCTGACGATGCTGCACTTGCTCAGGACCGTATTGGGTCACTATGGTGAGTGGCGAACATAGCGCACGAGGGCAGAACTTGTCCCAGATAGCGGACACCGGCCGTTCAGGTTGTATTAGATCGTCGAAAATGGTTGTGATAGGTCGCATGGTCTATTGTTA
>JBPCWA010000116.1:0-12870 GCA_051009975.1 Hyphomicrobiaceae bacterium | reverse complement strand
ATAGCATCCATGCACCTCGGGACATCAATTATGAAAACCTACTCGGCCAAGCCGGGCGAGATAGAAAAGAAGTGGATTGTCATTGACGGCGAAGGACTGGTCGTCGGTCGGCTCGCTTCGCTTATCGCCACGCGCCTAAGAGGCAAACATAAGCCTACCTTTACGCCCCACGTGGACACAGGTGACAACATCATCGTCATTAATGCAGATAAAGTTGTCTTTACTGGCAACAAGTATAGCGACAAGCGCTACTATCATCATACTGGCTATCCGGGTGGCATCAAAGAGCGGACGCCAAAAATGATCTTGGAGGGCAAATTTCCTGAACGGGTCGTGACGAAGGCTGTTGAGCGCATGCTGAACAAGAGTAAGTTGCGCAACAAATTAATGCGCAACCTCAGGGTCTATAAAGGCACGGACCATCCGCATGCCGCACAAAATCCAGAAGTGCTCGATGTGAAATCCATGAATATCAAGAACGTTAGGGGCTGAGCCCGATGGCCGAAGAAATCAAATCGTTGGAAGACCTTGCGGGTAGTCCGGCCGCCGAAGTAATTGCCGAAGCGTCTGGTCCTGTGCACGTTCAAAAACTGGATGTTCACGGTCGTGCCTACGCGACGGGGAAACGCAAAGATGCTGTAGCCCGCGTTTGGCTTAAGCCTGGGAATGGTCGGATCCAGATCAATAACAAGGACTTTGACAAGTATTTTGCCCGTCCGGTTTTGCAGATGCTACTGAAGCAGCCTCTGCAAACTGTTGAGCGGCTTGACCAGTATGACATCCTGGTCACTGTTAAAGGTGGTGGGCTTTCCGGTCAGGCAGGGGCTGTTCGACATGGAATATCAAAAGCTCTCACCCATTACGAGCCGGATTTACGGGGCGTACTGAAGAAGGGTGGATTTTTGACGCGCGATAGCCGCACGGTCGAGCGGAAAAAATATGGCAGGAAGAAAGCGCGTCGCAGCTTCCAATTTTCCAAGCGGTGATTGCTTTTTGTCGTCAGATGGAATGCCGGACCAATTTACGCAGTTACTCAGCCGCTTTGGTCATCTCTTCAACCCTCGCGCGAGCTGTCCTCTTTCATCGAGCTACGAAGGGGCCCGGGCCTTCTGGTAGGTGGGGACACGCGGCATCGCGAAAGGGTCGGCGCGAACCACTTGGCGGCGAAGTTGGCGGCCAAATATAATTGGCGGCGCGAAAAAATGACGTCCAAAATTCGCTCCTCCTACAATCCGAATCTCGGTTGAAGCTGGTGCGGGAGAACGCCGCGTGACTGATATCTTCTCGGGAGACATGTGGCAGCTGTTCGCTGCCGTGCAAGCCGAACTCGAACACGCGATGACCGCGGATTGGTGGAAAGCGAACTATATTCCGCTCCTCAATATCATCATGATTGATATTGTGCTCGCCGGCGATAATGCGATTGTCGTTGGCGTGGCGGCGTCCCGCGTTGACCCAGCAATTCGAGGGCGGGTCATATTTTGGGGCATACTTGGCGCTGTCATCCTGCGGATTTTTTTCGCGGCCATAACCACACAGCTGCTGCAAATTGTGGGACTAACACTTGCCGGCGGAATTCTCTTGCTTTGGGTCTGCTGGAAAATGTACCGGGAATTGGCGATCATTGGTCATCAAGATCCCGATTCCCTGTCCGCGGAGGGATCCAATTCATCGTCACAGTATGTCAGTTCCGGAACTGCCATTTTTCAGATTGTCCTGGCGGATGTGTCGATGTCACTGGACAATGTGCTTGCTGTGGCCGGAGCCGCAAAAGGCAGTCCGCTTGTTTTGGTGATTGGTCTTGCCATTGCCATTGTACTGATGGCAATCGCCTCTCATATGATTGCGCGGTTGCTGGCCCGATATCACTGGATCACATGGATCGGACTGCTGGTTATCCTCTATGTCGCCCTCGACATGATTTATTCAGGCTCAGCGGAAGTTTTCTGCAAAATGTACAATTTTGGCTGCGGCGAGCCGCTCGCAGGCGCACTTTTGCAATGGGTAACGAACTAGTTTCGGAAATGATCAAGAAAAAGATGTCGCGTATTATTTGAGCTGTATTTGTTTCATTTGTCGAGCTTAGCGGTGCCATGGAGCGATGATAGCCGGCACGCTAATTCGTCGAAATCAGTCCAACGGTCAATCCTTTCCGAGTTCATCGATGAGCGCACGAAGTTCCCTTAGTGATCGAATGACATATCGCGGTGCGCCGCCTGGAGTTACCGCAGTTTGATCGTGTATTGAGCCGGGGCGACGCACTTGCACGCTCGTCCAACCTCGCGCATTGGGCACGACGAAATCTTTCTTGGCATTGTCACCGACGTATAGAAACCGATTGCTAGGACCTCCCATTGCCGTTTCCATTTTCTCAAACGACCAAGGGTGGGGTTTGTGATACGCTCGACCACCACCTTCATGCGTGAAGATGATCTCTTGAAAACGGTCTTCGATGCCTAGCGCCCTTACTTTGGTCGATTGCATGTCAGTCGACCCGTCTGTGATGAGACCCATTGGTGCCTGGTTGATGAAATGTGCGATTGCGTGGTGCGCGTCTTCGTAGAGTGAGATCTCAGGGTCGTGAGTTCTATAGATCGTCTGCGCAGCCATCAAATCATCAGCAGTATGGCTAGGTGTGTGCTTGTCGAGTGCAGTCTTGAATAGCGTGCCAAGTTGACCGTCACGCAACAATTGCTCCATGTCTTCGGACATTTCTTGAGCCAATTCTGCTCTCTGCCACCGCAGAGCTGCCCATTGACCAATGGCTCGAAATCCGGAATGTGCAAACTGACGCTCGGGGTAAAGCGTATCGTCGAGATCGAAAATAAGCCGCCACTTTGTCACTAGCGAAGCCCTCCCCGAGCACTCTGTGTAACCCAAAGCACTCTTTGTAACCCATGGCACTCTGTGCAACCCATAGTGCGATGTGTTGCGCTGTCTGCTGCAGGCGGTCTGCTGTATAACATCCGTTTTTGTGTTGGATGCGACACCGTCTGTTATGAAGGTCGTTAGGTTGCCGACGCTATAGGCGCTCTACAATTGACAAGATCGCACAATATCATCATCTGTTTCCATTGTAGCTGTGTGTACACGAACTTTACGTTCAGTCTCCACAGCCAATCTGAAAAAAAAAACGAACAAGAGGAATTATGACAATGTCCAGCGCACCGACGATTTTCATCGATGGTGAATCCGGCACAACGGGACTGGGCATTCGCGAGCGTTTAAGTGTTGTTCCTGGCTTGCAGTTGCGGTCAATCGAGGATGAGAACCGCAAGAATTTGGCTGCAAAAAAAGCTCTGCTTTCGGAGGTTGACGTCGTCGTTCTTTGTCTGCCTGATGAAGCGGCTCGTGAAACAGTAGCAATAGCCGACGACTTGGCGGCTAGCGCCCCCCGGATTGTCGACGCGTCAACAGCGCACCGGGTCGCTGAGGGATGGATATTCGGTTTTCCCGAACTTGCGCCAGAACAAGCGGATGCCGTTCGGTGTGCAAAGCGCGTAGCTAATCCGGGGTGTTATTCGACCGGAGGAATTGCGCTGCTTCGCCCTCTTGTCGATGCGGGAATAATGGCACGGGATTATCCCGTGTCTATAAATGCGGTGTCGGGGTATAGCGGTGGCGGTAAGGGATTGATCGAGAAATTTGAATCAGGCGCGGCGCCAAGTTTTGAAATTTATGGGCTTGGATTAGAGCACAAGCACTTACCGGAGCTACAAAAATATACCGGATTGACGAGAAGACCGTTGTTCACCCCGTCCGTTGGAAATTTTAAACAGGGTATGTTGGTGTCTATTCCACTTCATATTGATACCCTGACTGGTTGTGCCAGCAGTGCAGATATCGAGGCGCTTCTCGTCGAGCGATACCGCGGGTCAGATTTCGTCCGAGTTGCGACGGCATCTGAGGATTATGCTACTAAAGCCGGCCGGATATCACCGGACGCTCTGAACGACACTAATTGCATGGAGCTGCGCGTGTTTGGCAATGACGATCGTCGTCACGCAGTTCTGATGGCGCGCCTGGACAACCTAGGCAAAGGAGCATCAGGGGCTGCGGTCCAAAATATCAAACTTATGCTGGGACTGACCTGACGCGTGATTCGCGTTGGACGACGTGCAGATGCCAGATGCTGGCCGCCAGCAAAAACGCGGCTAGTGTCTGGTGGGCTACCCCGAGACCAATTGGGATAGCCCCGTCCACAGATACTAACGTCCATACTCCAAGGCTGAATTGACACAATGTGCCACCCAGCACGGTGCCGGCTGAAAAGTGTCCTGTGCCGCCCGTACATACCGCAAAGCGCACATACTGAATGATTGCCACTATGACGAGAGCGTAGGCCATCACCCTATGATTGAATTGAATTGTAAGATGATCCTCAAAGGCGCTGACATACCAAGGTTCCGCTGCCCAGAGTCCGTTGGGGATGAGTTGACCTTCCATGAACGGCCAGGTTGTATAGACTAGTCCGGCCTTGGTGCCAGCTACAAAAGCGCCGAGTACGATTTGGCAAAACAGCAGAACAAGAAAAACCGTCGCCAGCAAACGACTGCCAGGCGGTGTTGACGTGGCGTCAGAATGCTTTCGTCCTTGTGTTAGATCAGCGATAGACCAAACTAGTATGGCCAAAATGAAGAATGCCAGCGACAAGTGCATCGCCAGTCGGTACGGACTAACATCTATTCGATCCGTAAGGCCGGATTGCACCATATACCAACCAATGACACCTTGTAGTCCGCCCAGGACAAACAGCCCCGATAGTCTTACCCGCATGCTCAAAGGGATCATACCGAGGGCCAAGAACGTCAAGAGTGGCAAGACGTAGGCTATCCCAATGATCCGACCCAGAAAGCGATGCCCCCACTCCCACCAATAGATTGTTTTGAATGCCGCAAGATCCATGCCTTTATTGACCTCGCGGTACTCGGGAATGGCCTTATATTTTTCGAATGCGAGGTTCCACGCGTCGTCAGAAATGGGCGGAATAACCCCAAGGATTGGCTTCCATTCGGTAATGGATAGACCCGAGTCGGTTAGACGTGTAGCGCCGCCCACAGCAATCATTGCAATGACCAGGAGGGCGACACAGATGAGCCAATTGGCCACCGGACCCGTTGAACCGGCGTCCCATAGATCTAGTGTTGCAGTGGTATTTGACGCTCTGTTTGGCACTTCTAGTCTTGGTTGGTTGGTTGGTTCGGCCGCAGTTTAGCTGGGGTTTCATACTAGCTAGGAATGAGCGGATGATTACGCAATGTGCTCCATACGCGCGGGGGCTGCTAGAGGAGGGACAAAATCAGTGTCCGCACGCCGACGCAAGTTGATAGGGGCCGTGGCTCTGATTGTATTCTTGACCATATATGCTTTGCTAGCAATGATCGTTGCGATGGCGCTGCAAGTTAGTGGAAGCAAGTGGATGGAACTTGCGTACTACGTGGTTGCCGGTCTTGCGTGGACTGTGCCAGCTGGTGCCATCATCTGGTGGATGCAGCGCCCGTAAGGACTATGATCCGATCTTCTCTGCGAACGGTTGCTCGACTAAGTTTGGGCGCTTAGTTCGTGTTCTACGGGAGCTGCGATTGACCATCAGTTATTTTCGTTGGATCCTCGATCGCTTCAAGAATACGCTGGTGGCGATAGAGCGACAGACCGTCAACTTCAAAACCTATGTAAACGTTACCTCGATTTTTTTCTTGTTCTGGCTCAGGTTCTCGTTCGACGGTGTTGATCTCGACACCAGCGTCGAATCGGCCCTGAACTGCTTCGAATAGACCACGCGCAGAGTGATAGCGCCCGACAACGAGAACCTGGTCGTAAATTTCGTCAAGTTCATCCAGCAAGGCGTTCAAGGCGTTTCCATCCAGTTTATCTATTTGGCCTGATCCTGCTGAGAGGTAGTGCACGCGACTTCCGGGTATCTGCGTGATGACCTCCTCTAAATCGACGTTTTCGGAGATCACTTGCCGCAAGCCAAGGTGCTGAGGCAATCCCACGAGATGCGAAAAGCCGTCTGCCCAGTCGTTCCAGTCAAGAAGCGCAACATTTGCACCGCAGCGGCTCAGGCGGCTCGCTAGCGCCAAACCTTCATAGGTTGGATCAATCGTTTCATTTGCGCCTGTGAGGATGGTGCGAAAACCGCTAACCTGTTTTCCCCCTCTCACGAGATGTGTGGTAATTCGATCCAACGTATCGTTCGGCAAAACAGAAGTCGCCTGGCTAATGCTTCCGTCCTCATTTTCAGCGACGGAAAACTCCCTTGAGGCTTCATCTCCGTTTCCCACGGCACGCTCCCTTTCAATAAGACGTCGCATGCGAACACCATTTGCCTCACGGAGACATGATTGCAGCAGTCCAGCCACCAGAACCAAAAGCATCACAAGCAATGTGGTTGGTACTTTCTTCAATGGTGGCAATTTTTCCCTGCTTTGAGCACCAGGTGACGCCAGTGCGTCCAGCACCGATATTATAAATGGTCGATCACTTTTTTTTATCTCAACTCGTCCTGGTGTCGCGGCATGGGCAGGTAAAATGTTTTGGGAGCGGGCCAAGGAAAAGCTCCCAAATGTTAATAACCCTGCCAGCAATGTAATAATTAACACTGCAGGAAGCCGGCGGCGAACGCCCATCCAGAGTTCGGTGTCGATCAGGGGAAAATCTGAGTAAGTTGCCGCGTGCATGATTCTACATTCTTTAAGGAGAGTCCGAATTATGCGCGAATAGACCAACTTTGCGTAACCAATTCGTTAATTTTCCGGCGCAACCCATTATGATTGAACCTATATTGACGCTTCTTCACATTTTACTTTAGCTCTCGCGCTCCCTGCGTGCAGGCCGCGGAGCTTAAAGGCCGCGCGATTATCAGCGCCGTCATGGGGTTTGTACGGAAGGCGTACTCATTTACTTTTGTAGAGAGTGTATTACGTAAGTGCTATATGGTTTGGATGTTTTCTGTGTTTTTCGAGCGGGTGCCGCGCCGAGGACAACAAATGAATGATTATCTAACGACACGAGAAGTCGCGACACTTTTGCGGATAAAGGAGAGGAAGGTATACGATTTGGTTGCGTCAGGCCGCATTCCGTGTTCGCGAGCTATGGGGAAGCTATTGTTTCCGAAGGCGGCCATCGAAGATTGGGTTGTGGGTAATACTCCGAAGTCTGGCTTCGGCGGTTCGGGGACAGTGCGACCTAACGTGGTTCTGGGTAGTCACGATCCCCTGCTGGACTGGGCACTTCGGGAATCCCAAGCGGGATTGGCGGCATACTTCAGTGGTAGCACCGATGGCTTGAATCGTTATCTTCTTTCGGAGGGTGTTGCTAGCGGTTTGCATATCCGTGATGCCAAATCAAAAGATTGGAATGTGGCCAAGGTTTCTGGGGTGTGCAAAGATCTACCGGTCGTCCTTGTTGAATGGGTCCGTCGAGAGCGTGGCCTGATTGTCGCCCCAAACCACGCCGCCAGGGTGAAGGGGCTTCCTGATATTGCGGACCTTCGCGTAGTGCCTCGCCAGCATGACGCTGGTGCGCAGTTGCTATTTGTCGAACTCTTGGAAGACGTGTCGCTGAAGTTCCAGAAGATGCGCACCGCGGAGGTGGCCCGCAATGAGTTCGATGCGGCTATGGCTGTTTTGGAGGGCAAGGCGGACGTTTGCTTTGGTTTGGCCTCTCTAGCCGTTCAACTGGGCCTCACCTTCGTCCCGATTATTGAGGAACGCTACGATTTGTTGGTAGACCGTTGGGCGTGGTTTGAACCGCCTATGCAGCGCCTTCTGGATTTTTCTCGCGGCTCGGCATTTCGCAAGCGCGCGCAGGAGTTTGCAGGTTGTGATTCAAGTAGGCTTGGTGACGTGCACTACAACGGTCCCGAGTAAGCGTCATCAGATTCTTTGTCGAGCACCTTCTCGCAGAAAAATCACTGACGTCAGTTGGGGCTCCGGATTACGGTTACTGCATCGGAGGGGCATTGGGAAAGAACAGTTGTTGGCCAGAGCGTCGATAGCGGGCAATCGCTGACTGACCTTGAGAAGAGACAAGCCACTCGACAAAACGATTGGCCATGACGGCATTCACCGATGGACAATGTTTTGGGTTCACTGCTGTTACGCCATATTGATTGAACAGCTCCGGATCTCCCTCAACCATTATTTGAAAATCTCTCTTGTTTTTGAAGGCTATCCAGGTTGCTCGGTCACTGAGCACGTATCCGCCCATTCCGACAGCGGCATTGAGCGCCGCCCCCATGCCGGCGCCGACTTCTCTGTACCAAATCCCAGACCCTGAGTGGGGATCAGTTTTTGCCGCGTTCCATAGTGTCATTTCCTTTTTGTGCGTACCTGAGTCGTCACCCCGGGAAATAAACACGGCTTTGGACTTGGCGATGTTGATCAAGGCTTGTTCGGCTCTGCTCACACCTTTTATTTTTGCCGTGTCCTCGGCGGGTCCAACAACAACAAAATCATTATACATCAGATCGTGACGCCTAGTTCCGAAACC
Source organism: Hyphomicrobiaceae bacterium (assembly GCA_051009975.1). GTDB lineage: Bacteria > Pseudomonadota > Alphaproteobacteria > Rhizobiales > Hyphomicrobiaceae > Tectiglobus. Next base: position 4,377 of record JBPCWA010000116.1, on the reverse strand, counting down.
ATCGGCGACGAATCGATCTTCTGCCGATTTTGCATGAACCAAGAGAACATCGCCGTCGCAGTTTTGGGCATTTCGTAAAGCCTGGCCTGTTCCAACCGCAACGATCTTCGCAGATACTCCTGTGGCGGCCTCAAACTGTGGTAGAATATAGTCGTAAAGACCTGAATTTTTTGTCGACGTTGTTGATTGAACGATGATCGATTTTTCGGCGTTTGCCGAGGTAATATTGTTTGTCGCCAGGCTCACCAATACGATAAGGGCGTTGGCGTAGATTCGAGAGAAAACTGTCATAGATGACATCGCGATTATCCAAATTTCTGCGGTCATTGCTGAGGGATATGCAATCGTCCACTCAAGTAGTTCTGCGCGGAAAGGGATGAGGGTGAGCGGAAAAAGGATGTTGCTGCACTGTGCTCCAGCACTCGACCCCGATCGAGGAAAACAACATCATCAGCCATTCGTTTGGCTTGCCCGATGTCGTGAGTTACGAAAATGACTTTAATGCCGCGTTCGTGAGTGGCCTGTGCCGCGGCTTCCAGCCTGGCGGTTGAAGCAGGGTCAAGGCTTGCCGTTGGTTCATCGAGAAAAAGGATCTCGGGTTGTGTCGCCAAGGCGCGGGCCAGCGCTAGACGTTGTTGTTCGCCTGTTGAAAGGAGGCGCGCTGGTTGACTTGCCTGGCCTAGGAGTTCCGCCTCTTCAAGGAGGGTGTCGCGAATTTCCTGGCTGCTCCGTCCTCGCAGGCGAAGCGCAAAATCCACATTTGCGGCTACGGATCGGCGCAGAAGGATCGGACGCTGAAAGACCATTGCTTGACGTCGGATGATGCTCTGCTTAATTGGAATGCCACCCCACAGAACTGCGCCAGAAGTTGGTTTGATTAGTCCATGCATAATCCGCAGCAATAGACTCTTGCCAGCGCCGTTTGCGCCCATGACAACGGTTATCTTTCTGGCCCCCAGCGTGAGGTTAACGTCAGATAGCAGCGGCTGCCCCCCCTGTTCCAGAGTTACGCCCCGCAGACACAGAGGCAAAAGCGCCGCCGCATCGGTTGTGACAGCATCCGATCCAAACATAGTTGAGAAATCGCGAACACGCTCAAGCATAGGCGGATCGACTTGCAGTTGTTTTGATCATCATGACCATTCCGTTGACCACAAGTGAAATGGTAAGCAAGACAAAGCCCAACGCCAGCGCCAGTGGCAAATTGCCTTTTGAGGTCTCTAGAGCGATCGCAGTCGTCATGACGCGCGTCATGTGGTCGATATTGCCTCCCACAATCATGACGGCGCCAACTTCGGCCACGGCGCGACCGAAGCCCGCCAACGCGACGGTAAGAAGGAGGTACCGACCGTCCCACAAAAGCGCTCCTACTATGGTCGAGTGCGGCACCGATAATGAGCGAAATTGCTCGATATACTCGTCGTGAAGATCCTCCAGCACCTGCCGCGCCAATGCAGCCACGATTGGTATGATGAGGACCGACTGCGCGATGATCATTGCCGTAGGAGTATAAAGAAGGCCGAGGGATCCCAAAGGTCCGGCACGCGACAAATAGATATAGATCACTAGTCCGACCACTACTGGGGGCAGTCCCATCAGCGCATTGAGCAGCACCAACACCGCACTGCGGCCGGGAAATCTGGATACAGCCAAGAATGCACCCATGGTCAATCCGACTAAGCAAGCGATGATCAATGCTGATAAACTGACATAGAGCGACAGACCAATGATCTCCATGAGGTCAGGATCACCAGAAGCCACAAGACCAATGGCCAAGCTGAACGCCTCACTCATGTCATCCATCGGTTCGGGATATCCGCTTAAAGGTGTCTATGTCACGTTTCATCGTAAATTATGCAGGTTTTTGCGTGGTAAGCAATGCTGCTTGCTGTCGAAATCCGAGATTGAATAGTGTTCACGGACTGAGTGTGTCAGCGTAACTGTCGCATCCAAGACTTATGCCAAGACCTTGTAGGAGCGTTCAGTTGCTCAAGCTGAGTGCTGATTAGTGATTTATATGATGAGAATTTCAGCGGGGCCGGTCAGGTTGCCCTGGAGCGGTGTTTGCGGACCGCAATAAATCGGCCTTTCAACTGCTCGGGTGGTATGATCGCCCGCTAAGTGAATGATATCATTTGGCGGTTGGTCACACGGCATGGCGATAATTGTGGATAGGGGGGTACTGCTCCCGTGTGCTCCCGCGTGCTAGCGCTGCTCTCGCATTTTAGAATGGGCTTAAGGGGAGAGAGTTCGCTGAGGCGCACCTTCCTCGGAATCTTCGTAATTGCTCAATTCTGTCGCTCCATCACGTCCATATAAATCCGGACGGAACATTACTGTACCATCTTCCTCAGCCCAGGCAGTAATGTAGACGAAATGGACCGGGATTGGCCTGGTCAACTTGACGTCATACTCGTTTGGGCGCTTATGTCGTAGAGCGGACACATCGCCATTATCGATGATGTGTCTGACGGCACCACCATCGCTCAACCCTGGTTCAAATCTTGCAATCCATGATACCAGCTCCATGACGTCCATGACCCGAACGCACCCTGCGCTGAAGGCTCGATTTCTCAGGGCAAAAATGCGCTTCAGGGGCGTATCGTGCAAATAAACAATGTCCTTGTTGGGCATGTTTATTCGAACCAACCCAAGTGCATTCCATGGACCGGGATCCTGCCGAAATTTTATTGTCTTTGGGTCCACCGATCGCCAATCCATGCTGCGCGTGTCTAATTCGGGCCCATCGTAGTAACCTTTGGCCGCTCGTATGTGCTCTTTTGCGAGATAATCAGGCTCACGAATTAGACGCGGTATGAGATCTAGCCTCGCGACGCTATCTGGCACCCGCCAATAGGGGAAAAAATTCAACCCTCGGATCGTAGCTTTGATCTCTGGAGTTTGGCGATCGGGCTTTCCCACTACGACGCGGTGTCGCCGCTCGACTTCGTAACGATCAACGGCTTCAAGTTGGAAAGCGGGAACGTTGACGAGTACATACCGACCCCGTGTCGCTTCCTGCAATAACTGCGCGATACGTCTGCGATTGAGAAGCAATTGACCAAGGCGGGCTTCTGCGGTGACCGTCAACTGTGCGCGTGTAGAGCGGTCCATAATCCCTGATATGCGCAGTCCATGGCGTTTTTGGAATCTTTTGACGCCGTAGCTGAGCCAGTCGTCAAAGTGATAGCTACCATCGTAGTATTCAGCCCCTTTGCGTGGAATATCGCCGGAGAGGATGAGTTGTCGCCGAATTTTAGGAATGTCTTTGTAGTCGTCACCAGGCATCATTAACCGCAAGGATGTGGTTGTCGGCCACCCTCCTTTGGCGACCAAGCGCTGATAATGGACAATGGCTTCGTCCAATTGAGCCAGCATTTCGTCGCTGCGCAAAGGAACGGGACCATGGCGGAGATCTTCGAGAGGAGCCTTCTTTCGTGTGCGACGCGGTGGCCCGGTAAATCTTGGGTTGGTCGATGTGGGATTGAAAATTTCGTCCAGCCACGTCCGTTCTTGAGCTTGCGCTTGGGTCAAGGCTGACATGCCTGCCGCTGCTCCTGTGAGGCATCTCAGTAGTGCTCTACGAGAGAGATTTTCGCCTGCGCTCCTGTCGACGTCGCATTGATGCGTCGCCCTTTGGAAATCAGCTGCTTCGGCTTGGGCGCGATTGTCAAAATTCGATTTGCGCATTGTGATTTTGACCGCCCTCTCAGTTGGCTCGTTTATTTGTCGTTCGTATTGTCGTGCGCTCTTGCGGAACCTCTAAATGAACCCGGTCCATTTCGCAAAGTTTCAGCGCGATGATAGATTTAACGTGATTCTCGCTAGTCCATGCCAAATTGCGGATGTTTCGTGTGTTCCCATTCATGCGATGGCTGGAAAAGGCCAAAGTCCCCAGAGCTCAATTACCATCAGGCGATATGCCATCTGCCAATGTGTCGTGCTGCGATACGTGGTATCCTGATGTCTCGTGTTCGAGTTTTGGCGTTATGCGCCATGTATTGGCCCGACCTCATAACCTTACCACGCGGCGGGTTTGTGGCAGCAAGGGACCCAGTCCTCAAGAGGATCATGAGATCGTCGTCAAGCCCGTATTTTCTGCGGGTTCCGTGAATAATACGTCGTCAAGGTCGCAACTTAGGATCGACTTGGGGAGGTATTTCAGTTCCTCCCAATGACTTCAATGGTGCCACAAGTGATAGAATGGGTTCGTGGTCGGGGAATTGTGCGAGGTGAAATTGGTGAATACAGCTACTGTTCTTTGGGAGACTGACAGCCGCGGCGTCGCGACGATTTGCTTGAATCGGCCAGGCCGTCACAATTCATATAACGATTGTCTCGTTCGGGAGCTAGGCGTTGCGATGGACGCTTTAGAAG
>JBPCWA010000115.1:0-3981 GCA_051009975.1 Hyphomicrobiaceae bacterium | reverse complement strand
GCACCTGCTTACGTCCGCTTCCGCATGCAAAGCGGACATAATTTGCTGCGGGCGCTCAGGTCTGCTTTTGACCCCAGCCGGTCTTGAGCAAGTGCAGCATCGCCTGGCGCAGTGATCGCAGAGAAAGCAAAATGGAGGACGTCGGGACCTGTTGGAGGCGATCCCCAGTGTGCTTGATCGACAGGTTTTGCGGCAGACTAGTCACACTGACGCTTTGATCAAGTAGCTGAAACTCTTGACGCTTGAATCAAGGCCCAAATTTTTCCGGTGCCAGGGGATTTGCAGGCAGGGTTGCTTGAAGAGCGGGGCCTTCCAAGTCGGGACCATTGCTGAAGGTCCCAGGGCCAAATTTTTAAGGTGGAATGGTCCCAAAGGGTTGGCCAGGGTAAAGTTAGATTTCGGTGCCTGCTAACATCCTCCGTGGAATCCGAAATCATCTGCCCTTGAAGTTTTGTGACATGCTCGACGGCTGGCTAGTTCGTCAGAAAATTTCTGTCGGTAGCATTTTTGGCAGGTATCTCAACGGCGAACAAACACCGTAGACCAACCCTGAGCCAGCCATTTTGGCGTTGAGCGATCAAAGGTGCATAATGCTAAATGGAAAATTCAGGTGGAAGGACGAACCCGACGAATATGCATGTTCGGACGAAGATGCCATGCAGACATTAGTTGGAATCCTGATCGGCGCGGCACTTGCGGCGCAATGCTTGATCGCAAAGAACGTACTGGCCGATCAAGTCGAAGTGCTTTGGTTGGGTCATGCAACTACCCGCATCACAAGCACTAGTGGCAAAGTAATCGTCATTGACCCATTCCTGACCAAGAACCCCAAGGCCCCCGCCCGATATCGGAAGCTGAAAGCCTTGGGCAAGGTGGATTTGATCTTAGTAACGCATGGTCATCCAGACCATGCCATGGACTTGCCGGCGCTGGCTCGCCTGAATAACTCTACAGTTGTTGCGAACTGGGAGTTCGCCAACAACCTTGTCGCGCTGGGCGCTCTGGATGGCGACAAGGTCATCGCAATGAACAAAGGTGGCACCGTGGAACCCCTCGGTCGCGGCATCAAGATCCACATGGTTCCAGCCGAGCACAGCTCATCTCTTGATCTTGTCAATCTAGGGTGGCGGAACTTGGAGGCGAAGTCGCCTCGATACGTGGACGGCGGCGTTGCCGTCGGATACATCATCGAACTGGAGAACGGCTTCAAGATCTACCATACAGGTGACACTTGGCTGTTCCGCGAAATGGCGCTCATTGGTGAGCTGTTTAAGCCGGATTTGGCACTGGTTTGTATTGGCGGGCATTTTACAATGGGTCCGGAACACGCGGCATATGCGATCCGCAAAATGATAAAGCCCAAGAAGGTGCTCCCGATTCACTACGGGACCATTCCCTCGATCAATCGGAAACCGTCGGAGTTCCAGAAGGCCCTGGGCGATACTGCAGTCGAAGTGCTGGACGCCATGCCCGGCCAGGCTTTGAAGTTTTGATCCTAGTCTGAAGGGCTAGTCGGGAACACTGGCTTTACGCAGCCCTGTGGCGAGACGCTCGCTGTCCGCAGATTGCTTAAAGGGATACCAGAAGGCGATGGCCCTGACACTAATGGGGTCATAGCCACGCCAGTTCTTGGCGAGCACCTTGGTAATTCGCTCCGCATCCTCCTTCCGGCCCAGATGTCCGTAGCTCGCCAGCAGCAGGCGAAAAGACCAGCGATCTTCGGGGTTGAGTGTGGTTGCCTTTTCCAAAGTCACCGCTGCGCTTTCGAAGTCTCCGGTCCCGAACTGCGCCAAGCCGAGTTCGTAAAGATAGAATGGTGGGAAATGGGGGTTCAGCCGCATTGCCTTTTGCATGAGCTGCAGGGCGTTGTCAGCGTCTCCGGCTAGGCTAAGAGCACCGGCCAAGACCACGTAGCTGTCGGCATCGTTTGGGTCGACGCCGATGGCTTTCCCACCTTCGGCGATGGCTTCCATGTGGCGGCCTTGGAGTGATAGCATGGCGGCTGCCACCTGGTGGCTGAGTGAAGTTGGCTGGCGATTGGCTTCTTCAAGAAACTCCTCCGCCTTGAAGCGGGCGTCATGTACACGTCCGAATCCAAACTTGGCATGCCAGAACCTCTTCTGGATCTGCCAATAGGTGGCGGACAATGCTGCATAGGCGCGTGAATAGTTGGGATCCAACTTGACTGCTTTCTCAAAATGCTTGATCGCCTCCCGGAATCCTTTTGGGGTCTGGCGCAGATACTGTTCCCATCCCTTTAGGAACACATCATAGGCTTCGGTATTGCCGGTTCCCCGAAGCCCAATCTGCTCCTTCTCTACCGCCGTGAGTTGCACCGCTAATATGCTGACAATCTTGCGCGCAACCGTGTCTTGCAAGCCGAATATGTCGTCCAAGGATCCATCATAACGTTCTGCCCAGACGTGCCCTCCGGTGGCAGTATCGATGAGTTGAGCATTTATGCGCACCTCGTTTCCGGACCGGCGCACGCTACCCTCGAGCACGTAGCGTACACCCAGCTCTTCCGCCACTTGCCCCAACTTCACCGTCTTGTTCTTGTATCTGAAGACTGAATTTCGGGCGATTACGAAGAGACCTGAGACTTTCGAAAGGTCGGTGATTAAGTCATCGGTGATGCCGTCGGCGAAGTAAGTCTGCTCGGGATCACGGCTCATGTCGGTAAAAGGCAGGACCGCGATCGAAGGCTTTCTTGGCAAGGTTAAGCTTGGACGCTCAATCATCGTGGACTCGAAGCCAGGTGCCCAAGGGTGCCACCAGAAAAGGCCGCCGCCTGCAAGGGCGACTATCACGACCGCAATCGCCATAGCCCGCCACCAAAGTACTTTCGGTTTGACGCCTGCTTCTTCGACTATGGACGTGACGAGCGCCGCCGCTTTGTGATCCAACATTACGCGAAACACGGTCACCGGCTCGGGGATATTCTTGATCGCCACCTTACCCAAGTGCTCGAAATTGAGATCGAGTTTGCCCTTGATCTGAGTATGAACAGGCCGTGAAATGCACACGCCACCCGGTTCGGCCACGTTCTCCAACCGTGCAGTGATGTTTACGCCGTCGCCGTAAATGTCATCTCCTTCAACGATGATGTCACCGAGGTTAATGCCGATCCGATAGGTGATGCGCCGTTCTTCAGGGATATCGGCATTGCGCTGCTGCATCGCAAATTGGATTTCGACTGCAAATGCTACCGCGTCTACGACACTGGCAAACTCCATTAGCACGCCATCGCCCATGAGCTTGATGGTACGACCGTGGTATTGCGCCTCTTTCGGTAGGAACAATTCACCGCGGTGCGCTTTCAGCGCAGCCAAGGTTCCCGCCTCATCTTCGCTCATCAGGCGGCTATAGCCGACAACGTCGGCAAAGAGTATAGCCGCAAGACGACGCTCCATTGGCAATCTCCGTTAAGACAAAGGATACTGCAGCAGATCGCTTGAATCTATGTCGCACTCAATTGTACGGGCGAATGTATTTGGTCCAGATTTGAATTCACGACCTGACAGAGGGGTGAACTGATCTCGTCCGACTATTTGCATTCCCCGAGATCAATTGACGATAAGGCACTAGGCCGAATTCACCTACTTTCGTTTGAGCAGCAGTCTCGGCCCCTGACCGGGCGTAGTTGGTCGGGTTCGTGGACCTTGCTGACTTGGCATGCCTCTGAAAGTCTGAGCCAGGGTGCCCCAATAATCACAGCGCATCGCACACCACTGCAAAGTCGGCTTTGTTACCGACTCCGACTCTGTGCATCGCAGCACTCGCGATGGCGCCACGACCGAAAGTGGCTGTCATTTCAACCGATCGTCGCAACACACTCTGCAAACTTCTCTGCTGGTGAATGATAGTCCAATGTCTTACGCGGTCTATCGTTGAGTTCGCGCGCGACGACGTTCAGCCTGGCCTGGCTGTGCATGGACAGATCGGTGCCTTTCGGGAAGTACTGGCGCAATAAGCGGTTCG
>JBPCWA010000114.1:0-3604 GCA_051009975.1 Hyphomicrobiaceae bacterium | reverse complement strand
AGACTATAGCGATCAGGGTTTAGCGTGCAGATGAATTTGAGCTTCTCGTCGGCCACGTATGGCGCATAGTATCCGACATTGCCAGCTACGGCATCAGACACCCCCGAAATTGTTTCTTGTATTTTTTTGCTGTCGCCGTTCGCGTAAATCTTTTTAACTTTGAAACCGTCTATGAACTTTTCCGCAAAGGCGATGCCCATGTGGTCGTCTGAACCGACGGCAGTCGTGCTCATGGTGATTTTGTTGGGGTTCTTTTTCACGTAGTCTAAAAAGCTTGGCAAGTCGGTAAACCGATCTTCATCATGGCGGATAGCCCAAACGCAAGGATCAAGCGATTGCCACGCGATGAAGTTGAAGCTGTCGACTGTTTCCCGACGCTTCATGCGCGGGTCGAGATAAGAAAACACGTGCGGGAAATTGAGCGTGCCTAACTTGTGATCATCTTTCGAAGGGGACCAGCGGGCCATCTGCTGCCAAGCAACCCAGCCGCCGCCGCCGGATATGTTGACCACGTTGACAGACGTACCAAGTGTCTTAGCGAGGTAAGGCGCAAAAAGTCGGAACGTGCGGTCGGACCCTCCACCTGGTTTGAAGGGCACGACCAATTGCACCGGGCCGTCAGGAAACTTTCCTGCAGCCCTGAGTACAGCTGGTGACAAAAGTGTTGCGGCCGAACTTGCCGCTGCCATCTTGATAAAATCACGTCGCTTGACAGCCATTCCTCGTTTCCTCCGTACAATCGGCACACCGCAACATTCTGTCGAGGAATGCCCGTTATGATCTCGACCAGATTCTATTGCCGAATTTCTATCGAAGGTCGAGAAGTTCAGTCAAAACGCTGTTCGTATAATTTGGGCGCTTTGTATCGCTAGTGCACACTACGTCTCTATGTCTCTATGTCTCTACGTCTCTCCATGTCGCTCTTTCAAATACAACTGCCACGTTCGGTTGCAATTGCAAAATCTTTCATCCAGATCAGATTTCTGACTGAATTTGCTAGGTCGGTGACGAGACTATTGACGGCGAAAAGTAGCCTCGGGAAAATGTTATCCTGTGAACCATTGGTTCGCAAGTTTGCGGGTTGGAGCTTCCGCCAACCCAGAGAACAGAGATTTAGCGTTTTCAATCAACAGGTTTGACGCGACATGTCGCCTGAACGAATCCGGAGAAGTTGATGGGAACCGAGCAAGTAAGCGATATTGGCAATGATTCGATAGTTGGACCGGTCTGCTTCATAGGTCTTGGACGGATGGGCTTTCCTATGGCCAAACATCTGGTCGACGCGGGTGTCCAGGTGTATGGATTCGATTCCAATGCGATCACTCGAGCGCGCTTCGCTCAGTCAACCGGAGCAAAAGGCGAGGTGGGGCTTAGAGAAATGGCTAGCCGCTCGCAGGTCGTGATTACAATGCTGCCAACAAGCCAAATCGTTCGCAGCGTGCTGGTCGGCGAGACCAACCTCGCAGCGTATCTCGCGCCCGAAACCGTCGTTGTCGATATGGGCACGTCGGATCCCATTGAAACCCAACGCCTGTCTTCCGACCTTGCCCTGAGGTCTATCGAACTTATCGATGCCCCAGTAGCAGGTGGTGTCGTTTTCGCAGAAGACGGAACGCTGGACATACTCACAGGCGGTCGGCGCGAAATTGTTGATCGGCTTGAACCGCTGTTCAATACCATTGGACGTCGCACGTTTTACTGCGGCACCATCGGTTCTGCTCATGCAATGAAGGCACTCAATAATTTCGTCAACGCTGCAGTCATGAGTGTTTATATGGAGGCTTTGATCGCAGGTAAGCGTTTTGGATTAGGTGAACGAGTGATGCGCCAAGCATTGGAAGTCGCGACATTGGATCGCAATCACCCGTACTCCAAAAAGATAAAAACGCAAGTTTTTCCGCGTGCATTCAATAGCCAAATGGCGCTCGGACTGATCGCTAAAGACTTACACATCAGCTCCAGCCTGGGCAAAAGCATCAATCTTGAAATGCCGATTGCCGATGCCGTCAGCGATCTTTGGGATCGCGCCGCTGAGGAGCTTGGCCACGACGCCGACCAAACCGAATTGATTCGTTATTGGGAGAAACGTGCTGAATTAGAGTTGGGAAGTGACTCCTGATCGTCAATACTTCACCCGTAATTCTGTAGACGCTATCCGCGACAAAACTCCACTTGATCGATCGATTTCAAAGCAGTTTGCTGCCTGCACGTGAAATTTCAGCTCAATAGGACTCTGGCGAAACTAATTCCCCGCGAACAGACTAAACAGCGTTTGCGGCTTAGGTGCAGCTTGCTTACGAGAGGCAGATCGGCGTTTGCGCGGCGGACGGGACCTCCGCTTGTTGGCAGCACCACTTTGCCGCCTGGCCAGTCTTGTTCCCCCCCGATTCCTCTGCTGCCTAGCCACTCTGCTCTTGTTTCCCCTCTGGATCCTTTGCTGTTTGGCTCCGATCAGAGCTGGGCGTTCCTTTCTCAGTACATGCTGGGTTTTAAGTCCGTCGATACCGTCGATGGTTACGCGCCCCTGTCCCCACGTCCATTTGGAGACATCCTTCCCGCGCCTTTGCAAAACCAGATCGACAACTGCGCGACGGCGCGTGTTAACAAGTGCTCGGTACTCCAATTCGGCCGCCCCAGTGCGTGTCTCAGTTTTTCCGGCGGCAAAAGTGAGCAAACCGACCTCGCGAAACTGGCCCGTTTTCTCTTCCCAACCCACAATGATTGGCTGGCCCTCAGATGCCATCTCTAGCGGGACCTTGAGACCGCGCAGTCGATCATGCACAGCGTAGTAGTGCTCGCCGTCGAAAATAACACGCCAACCGCCCTTACCAAGATCTGTCAAAACACTCGATATTTTGGTCGCGGCCTGTCCGAGCCTTTCCAACCCTTTTGTCGCACGTTTTTCAGAAGGGTTGAGCGCCAACGCGGTACGGTAACTCTCTGCGGCTAATTCCGTTTGAGAAAGCGCCTCTTCAATCTCTCCCTTCGCCCATAACACACGCGCGTCCGTCGGCGCCAATTTAGTGGCCTTTGCAATCTCTTGCGCGCCCAACTCCGGTTCGCCCCGTTTCTTGTACATCACAGCACGATAGGCAAATGCAGCGCCGCTCTGAGGGTTTAAGGTAAGGGCCTGGCCGAGATCCCGCTCAGCACGTTCGAGATTATCAGTCTGAACATAAGCGTTGCCGCGTTCCAGATGAGCGACAAACGAACGTGGGTTGAGTTCAATGGCTTTCGAAAAATCCCAGGTCGCATCGTGCAGCTTGCGCAATTCAAGCCGTAGCCGCCCGCGCGAGAGGTAGTTCCCTGCACTTGCCGGATCGAAAGCAATGGCACGGTTGAAGTCTTGTACCGCGTTGTCATAGTCGTAAAGCTTCATATGGACTTGTCCACGCAGACGATAGGCGAGCGCAAAGCGCCCATCATTTGCCAAGGCGCGATTGAGATCACGCATCGCCGCGTGCGGGCGGTTCTGCGAGAGTTTAACATGTGCTCGCCCGCTCAACGCTTCACTTCGCGAAGGAGCTAGTTTGATGGCGTGCGTATAGTCCTCTATTGCGTAGTCCGGGTATCCCGCGCGCATGAGCGCAACCGCTCGATTGTT
>JBPCWA010000113.1:0-14107 GCA_051009975.1 Hyphomicrobiaceae bacterium | reverse complement strand
ACCCGCTGCGCGGTCAGAACAATGTCCAGGGTGCGTCAGACGCTGGTCTCATTCCAATGGTTTATCCTGATTACAAATCCGTTGAAGATACCAGTATTCGCAGTTCGTACGAAGATTTCTGGGGCACGGAGCTCAATCCCGAGAGAGGATTGACGGTCGTCGAAATCGTCAATGCCATTTTGGCGGGCGAGATCAAGACAATGTATATCCTTGGAGAGAACCCGGCCATGTCTGACCCAGATCAGAAACATGCACGGGCTGCGCTTGCTCAATTAGAACATCTGGTCGTCCAAGACATTTTCCTCACCGAAACGGCTTGGCACGCCGACGTCATTCTTCCGGCAGCCGCCCATGCGGAGAAGTGGGGAACGTACACGAATACGAACCGTCAAATACAAATGGCCCGCCCGGTTGTAAATCCGCCTGGCAAAGCGCGACCAGATTGGGAATTGGTAGTTGAATTGGCGAATCGCATTGGACTGGGGTGGACCTATCAACATCCCAGTCAAGTTTTCGCAGAGATGGGTGAGGTTATGCCATCTCTTGCCAATATCACCTGGGATCGTATCGATCACGAAGACGCTGTGACATACCCCTGCGACGGGCCGGACCAACCTGGCAACGAGATCATTTTTGGTGATCGTTTCCCAACAGCTAACGGTCGAGCAAAAATCGTGGCAGCTGACCTGACCCCGCCTGACGAGCTACCCGACGACGACTATCCGATGGTATTGACAACGGGTCGATTGCTGGAGCATTGGCACACAGGAGCAATGACGCGTCGCGCAACCAATCTCGATCTTCTGGAGCCGGAGGCGATCGCCGGTCTGAATCGACGTGATATCGTTCGCTTAGGGATCGACGCTGGAGATTTGATCAAGGTGGAAACGCGCCGAGGTGAAATAGTGCTCAAGGCGCGACTTGACCGCGATGTCCCGGAAGGGATGGTATTCATTCCATTCTGTTTCGCGGAAGCCCCCGCAAACGTGCTTACCAACCCTCAGCTTGATCCTATGGGCAAGATCCCTGAGTTCAAATTCTGCGCGGCCAGAGTAACAGCCGTGAGTGCCGCTGCTTCAGAGGCGGCAGAATAAGCCTCTAGCTTACGGATGAACGACCAATCATTTAGATCTTCCCATCGCGTTTCGGTTGGTAGCCAATAGAGTCGGCATACTTGGACAATTCTTCTTGTCCCATAAATTCGCTCTCCCAGGCCAATACCTGATCGAAACCGGCGAAGGTATGGAGATCGCCAATTGGGTGGTCCTGATACCGAGCCTGAAAAGCTTTCTCAGCGGACGGACCTTCGTCGCGCAATTGCACAGCCAGATCATAGATCGCCATCATTGTTGCCCGAAAAGTTGCTCCTGGCGTAATGGTGATGGCAATTCCAAGATCTTGCATATCTTTCCGAGTAATACGCGGCGACACGCCGGTTTGATTATAGAGGACCGGCCCTTCGACATCCTGACAAATTCGTTTGACTTCCCCCATATCTGTCGGTCCTTCAACAAACGCCACGTCTGCGCCCGCCCTGAGATAGGCGTTGGCACGAGCGATTGCCTCATCGAGGCTACCACCCTGCGCACCGCGCGCGTCTGTTCGCGCGATGAGCACGAAGTCAGGGTCAACCGCCTTGCGCGCGAAATCGGCGGCACGAACTTTCCCGATCGCCTCATCCAGTGGGATAATCCTTCGGCCGGCAACGTGACCGCAGCGTTTGGGGACAACCTGGTCTTCGATATGTATCGCGGCGACGCCCGTCTGAATATATTCCTTGACAGTTCTGATCGTGTTAACTGCGTTGCCGTAGCCATTGTCCGCGTCAGCGATGACCGGAACTTCCACCGCGTTGGCAATGTAGCGCGCGTTCATCTGCATTTCTGTCATTGTTGCGAGACCTGCGTCAGGCATCCCAAGCAGAGAAAGAGACGTGCCATATCCTGTCATATAGACAGCTGGAAAACCAACTTTGTCCAAAATTCGGGCGCTCATGGCATTGTAGCAACCTGGTACGAACAAGCCGTCGCCAGTCTTCAGAAGTTCACGAAGTTTCGTTGTTCGCTTCATCGTACAGCCTTAGCTTTTTTACCCGTTCATGCTATAATAGTCCGGTTAGTTATGGCACCCACATTGGGGCAAAATCCGCGGACTGATTGCCACGACTGCGTTCGGAGCTAAGGAATGTATTGCAAGTACCTTGTATTCGCCCAGCCACTTTTGCCCGCGTATTCCACCTTGCACCATCTCCGCCAGCAGGCTTTCGTTTTGTGCACGCAGCCCGAGCCAGGGGGGATTGTGCCGACCCGACCGTATTTGACGCTCGGTCCGGAACGCAAATTCAGCACGTCGTTTGCGGCAACGTCGACGACACGATATGTCCCACAACAGGCACAGGCGAGCGCCGCAGTGGGGATTGCGAGACCCGCTGCCGCAAGGGCGGCCAAGAACCAATAGTGTGGGTTGCGTATTTTGGTCGTTCGCAAGGCAGGCTCCGCGAGCAGTGGTTTGAATGTTCACGTCTACGAACCCAAATCTATGACGCATCGACATTACGATTCGTTATGACGAAACATAGAGTGCTGCCAGCGGCCTGAACGTCAGCTGAACTCGATGTTCAGACCGAAGACAGGTTGACTTGCGTACTGCCAACCCCATCGACAGGTTTGCCAGCCACAGAAGCGCGACCGCTGCTTACATCAAGCGGCAAAGCTGAGAAAGAGAAAGAGAGAAAGAGAGAAAGAGAGAACAATAAAAAAAGAGGAGACAGAAAAAGAAATAAAATAGACATATTCAATAATAATAAAACAGGCAATATAAAAATCTAAAACAAACACACAAACACACAAACACACAAACACACAAACACAAGGGAGTTGAAAAACATCGAATCTGAAAGAGTGAATGAAAAATACATAAATTAATTCAAGCACATAATAAGATTGGAAGAGAAAGGTTGACACGACCATCGGTCGATAATGAGTCGACTCTCCGTATGACGGGCTGTATTCAAATGGTCAACCCTAGTTGACTTATCAGTAAGGACGACCAAATGCGAATCGCAGTTATGGGAACCGGCGGCATGGGTGGGTTTTATGGAGCACCGCTGGCGGCGGCAGGCCACGATGTCACCTTTTTGGCACGTGGCGATCATTTGGCCGCCATGCGCGAAAACGGACTGACCTTGATCGGTCCCGAGACGCACCTTCTCATTCATCCCGCAAAAGCGACCGACGATCCGAGCGCGGTCGGTCAGGTCGATGTCATCCTATTTTGCGTGAAACTCTACTCTGCAGATACCGCAGCCGAACTCATTCGTCCTATGGTGGGTTCCGACACAATGGTCATCAGCTTGATGAATGGCGTCGATGGACCGGACCGTATTGCTGCGGTTTTAGGGGACGGCAACGCGCTTGGCGCAGCCGCATTTGCATCGGCCAAAATTGACGAGCCGGGAGTGATCAGTTTTCGCAAGGGGCCCAATCATTTGATATTTGGTGAGATGGACGGCACTGTGAGTGCCCGTGCGCTCGCCTTTCAGGCAACGTGCGCCAGCTGCCCATATGCGGTCGAGATCAGCGAAGATATCCGAAGCGCGTTGTGGAGCAAGTTCGTATTGCTGGCGACGAACGCAGGCTTGACCACGCTTACTCGTCAACCAGTCGGCGTGGTCTATGGAGATCCAGACATCCGCCGCATCGCAGTTGCCTTGATGGAAGAGGTTGTCGCCGTGGCGGTAGCGCAGAACATTGCCGTGCCGCATGACATCATCGACAGATCGTTGGCAATTATCGACGCGTTCTCGCCAGACATGTACGCCTCCACCTATCATGATCTCATCGCCGGCCGCCCGCTCGAGATGGCAAGCTTCTCAGGCTTAGTCGCACGCCTCGGAGACGAACTTGGCGTGCCCACCCCGCATCATCGCACCGTTTTTGCTTGTTTGAAGCCCTATCTGAATGGCAGGCCCAATTAGGCTATTTCGTCAATCGGCATCATAGCGATTGGGATTGAGACCAAGCGTCGACCAGGACTCGCGCATGTGCACCGGCAATGGCGCAGTCACGTCAAGGCTACCCAGATTGTTTGGATGGGGTACGATCAGTCGGCGCGCGTGCAGATGCAGTTTCCCAGAAATTGCATTTTCGGCTAATGCCAGGTTGCCACCATATTTGTTGTCGCCGGCAATCGGATGCCCAATCATGGACATGTGAGCGCGCAATTGATGCTGGCGTCCAGTCACGGGCTTGAGCGACACCCACGCCGCCTTGCGAGCCACAGCGTCAATCACAGCGTAGTGGGTGGCGGCATGCATGGCCCTTGCCTGTTCGCCCGGTGCCGCCTTTCGCATACGATCTCCTGTTGGGCCCGAAGCTTTCACAAGCGCAATTTCAATCTTTCCCTGAGACGGCCGAGGCACACCAACGGTCAAGGCCCAATACGTTTTGGCGACAGAGCGTGTCTGGAATGTTCGAGCGAGATGGGTTGCTGCCCCACGGGTCTTGGCAACTAACAATACGCCCGTTGTATCGCGATCAAGCCGGTGGACCAATCGTGGGCGATCACCAAACCGGTCCACCATACCCGCAAGCAAACCATCTATGTGGCGTTTGGTACCTGTCCCACCTTGGACGGCGATGCCATATGGTTTGTTCAGAACCAATACGGCGTCATCTTCAAATAGAATCCAATCTTCCACCAATTGTTGGTCGGTGGTGGATGTCAGTTGGGAAGAATTCGCTAGGACCTGATCACTGCTTGGTTGGCGGACCGATTTTGGCACCCGAATGTGCTGTCCCTGCGCCAGCCTTGTGTTGGATCGAGCACGTTTTGCGTCAACTCGGATCTGGCCGGAGCGCAATAATTTCTGCAAGTGGCCGTAGGCCAGCTCCGGAAAGTGCACTCGAAACCAACGGTCGAGACGCAATCCATCGTCACTCAAATCCACGATGATCGTTTCCACCTTAGCGCTCATAAGAGCACCGCTCGCATCGTCCAATACCCGACAAGGCAACTCAAAATGGACAAGACAACGCTGCTCAAGACGTAGAGCAAAGCCGGCGCAAACGCGCCTCGCTCCAACATCGTCAGTACGTCCAACGAAAATGCAGAAAAAGTCGTCAAACCGCCAAGAACTCCGGTTGCAAGAAACGTCCTCAAACCGACCGCCTCTGGCATACGTAGAAACAAATATGCAACGACCGCACCCATAAGGAGTGAGCCAACGACGTTCACGGCAAATGTCGCCCAAGGAACATCCAGTCCAACCCAGCGGAGGGTCGCCAGATTGACGAGGTAACGGGCGCCCGCCCCAAGTGCGCCACCGGCACAGGCGAGCAGAAAAAACTGCATGAGTATCATCCGCTTGTCTATTCCGGGTCGTGGACTACTTCCACTTTCCGGTCAGATCGTGTCCGTCTTGCCTCAAAAAGAAATGCAAGGACACGGGGCCAACCTGCATGTCATGCATGCAGTCCAACGTTCGTTTGAAGCAGGATGCAACAGGCGAAAAGACCATTCGCATCCACCAGTGGCAGTGTTCCGATCAATCTTCCAATCGCCGGACAAAAGGCGCTCCGAGCGCCCAGCCGATCAGCCAGCCAACAACAAGGCCGGCTACCAAGACTCCGAGAAACGTCATTTGCTCAACGTCGCTCTGACCATCAGGACTATCGTAGGTGAACTTCGTGCTTACCCAAGTCGCTGCTATTCCTCCTATAAACCGAGCCGCAGCAGCGGCAACCAAAACTGCCCCTATCATGGCCAAAACGTATCGCATTACGTCCCCTCCTAGTCGACAACGAGATACCGCTCCAGTCGTTAGTCCACGATAAGAGACCTACTTCACGTCCCAGAACCAAATTTCACGCGCTTGAGCATAGTTTGAATAGTAGCCAAGCCAGGCGAACCACTCCATTAACCACTTTGCTGACGAGCGATAGCCATTCCACACATCGATATGATCGCCTGTAGGACTGCCGGACCGATCGCTCGATCGACTCCAGTAGTCTTTGATAAATATGATGCCGGTTCGCCCGAACAATTGCGGATAAAAGTCAGCCGGCCCGGTCCCCCTGATCCGCTCAACAGGACCAATTCCGGTTATCGCGGCCCGCGCCAGCGCGTTTGCAAGCTCCTGCGCACGGATATAGTGCATCTCACCAACGGGATGAGCAGAGCATGTGAGCGTCCTGCCGAGTTGATGCGGATGCACACCCGCATGCTTAAGCGAAACACCCATTCGGATCGCACATTGGTTCGCGAAAGTCGGGTAACCTTGGATTGCCTTCGACCCGAGAAAATTTCCAGTGTGCGGGGCGATACAGGGTGCTTGAACACTGTTGTTGATTGGATGGCGATACCACAGGTCGTGGAACGCTATCATCGCTCACCTCCAGCTGGGATCAACTCCCATTCAACCGAGAACCTCGAGTTGAGTTTCTTGGGATATGGCGCTCACGTGAATGGCAGACATAGAAAATTCCACAATGAATTCGGTACGGATAGGCAACGGAGCGTTCAACCGGACCAAGTCGCAAAAGACTTCCTTTCCTTCTGGCGACACTCTAACTGGCACAGCGCGGCAGTCACATCGTTCTACCGCTCGTTCGACCGCTACCGCCTCACACAGATGCAACCTAATCCGCCAACGCCCGATACCGCTCGAAATATCACAATATCGAACGACGGAATGTGGTTAGGAGCGCGCAGCGTCGCCCTGCGTCTCGGCATCGCGCTCGGCAGCAACACGAGCGCGGTCCTCCGCCCCCTTTACTGCTTCGTCACGATCAATGAGCTCAATGACAGCGCGAGGCGCACAGTCGCCATACCGGAAACCAGCCCGCAAAACGCGCGTATATCCACCATGCCGTTGCTCGTAGCGCGGTGCCAGGACTTCGAAAAGCTTTTTGGCCATTGCTTCATCGCGCAAACGCGATGCCGCTATACGCCGTGAATGCAAATCACCTTTCTTGGCAAGCGTTATGTACTTGTCCATCACGCGCCTGAGATCCTTGGCTTTGGCCAAGGTCGTTACAATTTGCTCGTGCTTTATGAGCGCTGCTGCCATATTTGAGAACATGGCTTGTCGATGGCCTGAGTCCCGGCTGAAACGGCGACCACGCATACGATGTCGCATAGTGTCTTCCCTTGCGGTTGTTGGCGGGGAGATTCTTCGGTCTCACCTCGTAGTTTCTGTCGTACGTCCTGACGTTCATCGAATTGGCTTGACGCCCGTGTCGCTGGGACACCAGCCGCGCGCCAATATCAGTACTGGTCCTCAAAACGTTTTGCCAACTCTTCGATATTATCCGGTGGCCAATTGGGCACTTCCATGCCCAAATGCAGGCCCATCGTCGCCAGCACTTCCTTGATCTCGTTAAGCGATTTTCGACCGAAATTCGGCGTCCGCAACATTTCAGCTTCGCTCTTTTGAATGAGGTCGCCAATGTACACGATATTGTCATTTTTCAAACAGTTAGCGGATCTCACTGAGAGTTCCAGTTCATCCACTTTCTTGAGAAGCGCAGCATTAAATGACAGCTCAGGGTGTTGCTGCTCTTCGACCGGTTTCTTGGGCTCTTCAAAGTTAATGAATATCGCGAGCTGGTCCTGCAGAATCCGGGCCGCCAGCGCCACGGCATCCTCTGCCCTTATCGAGCCATTCGTTTCGACAGTCAGCGTGAGCTTGTCGTAGTCCAGAATTTGTCCCTCACGCGTATTGTCGACCCGGTACGAAACTTTTTTCACAGGGCTAAAAAGGCTATCCACGGGAATAAGACCGATGGGGGCGTCTTCCGGTCTATTGCGATCAGCGGCAACGTAGCCCTTTCCGATGTCGACAGTAAATTCCATGCGCACCGATGCGCCCTGATCCAGGTGACAAATGACATGGTCTGGATTGAGGATCTCGACTTCCGACGACATCTCAATATCGCTGGCCTTCGCCGGGCCCGGTCCATCCTTCTTGAGAACCATGCGCTTTATGCCCTCAGAGTGGACGCGAAGCGCGATTTCCTTGATGTTGAGGATAATATTGGTGACGTCCTCCCGCACACCAGGAATGGACGAAAACTCATGCAAGACGCCGTCAATTTGCACGGTCTTTATCGCAGCCCCTTGAAGGGACGAGAGAAGCACGCGGCGCAGCGCGTTGCCCAGCGTCATTCCGAACCCGCGCTCTAGCGGCTCCGCGACAACGGTGGCGATGCGGTCCCGGTCGCGTCCCTGTTCGATGCCGAGTTTGTTCGGCTTAATGAGGTCCTGCCAGTTCTTCTGTAAAACGTTACTCACGCGTGTTCCTCATTCGTTAATCTTCAATGTGAAGACATCAGTTCATCTGACACTGCGGTCAACCAATGCAATTTCGCGGTGCGACGCGATCCCGGCCATCCTGATTAGGACCGCCGATGTACCGCGCGGTGGAATTCGCAATTACACCCGGCGACGCTTACGCGGACGACAGCCGTTGTGCGGGATTGGTGTGACATCGCGGATCGCTGTGATTTGGAAACCGGCTGTCTGCAAAGCGCGCAATGCCGACTCGCGACCGGAACCGGGACCACAGACCTCGACCTCCAACACCTTCATACCATGCTCGGCCGCTTTGCGACCAGCATCTTCAGCAGCCATCTGGGCAGCGAACGGCGTTGATTTGCGCGATCCCTTAAATCCCATTGTGCCCGATGACGACCACGATATCGTGTTACCTTGCGCATCGGTAATGGTAATCATGGTGTTGTTGAAGCTGGCATTGACGTGCGCAACCCCAGACGAAATATTCTTTCGCTCACGTCGGCGAACTTTGCCGCGCTGTTGTTCTCTTGCCATGTTTTTCGTGTCTCTCGAATGGTCTTACGACGTCGCACAATGTGCCAGACCGGGCCAGCCCCATTGGTGGCACGACGCGGGCTTCTTGACGGACTCTCTTAATTAGCGGGCTGCCTTCTTCTTGCCGGCGATCGGCCTAGCTGGGCCTTTGCGCGTTCGAGCGTTGGTGTGTGTCCGCTGACCATTTACTGGGAGGCCGCGCCGATGGCGCAATCCCCGGTAGCAGCCAAGATCCATCAGTCGTTTGATGTTCATGGCCGTATCGCGGCGCAAATCACCCTCCACCATGTAGTCGCGATCAATGGCCTCGCGAATCTGCATGACTTCAGCATCAGTCAACTCATTGACGCGCCGATTCACCGGAATTCCAACCTTGTCACATATGTCATGGGCAAATTTCGCTCCAATACCATGGATGTATTGGAGCGAGATAGGCACCCGCTTCTGGGTTGGAATGTTCACGCCTGCAATACGAGCCACTCTGGTCTCCTGGTTAACTAGTCCGACTACCGTGCTCAATGAGCATGTGACGGCAGATGCTGGGCATCCTGGTTCCGCGAAAATCGGCCACCGTCCTCATCGCAGCACCAAGCCCCGCAAAATGTAACAGCCGCTGTCTTTGCCGGCCCTGCCCAAAGCAGAGATCGACAAAACGATGCTGCGTCATGAAAACGCAGCCTTGTACCCCTTAGACAGCGCTGCGTCAATGTACGATTGTTGCGGCAAACAGGCTCGCGGCATGTAAAAACTCCGCCCGGCTCGCTTGAAGACGGCTCCCCCGAAAATTCACGCAGTGTTATCCAGAATGGCATCAATCTGAGCTGCCACACGTTCAACGGATTGCATACCATCAACCGTCTTCAATCGCCCCGAACGGGCGTAGAATTCAGACAAAGGAGCTGTCAGTTCTCGGTAGGCAACCAAGCGTTGCTTGAATGCTTCTGGTGAGTCGTCCTTGCGCACTGAGCCTCCGACAGCGAGGGTATCGGCGACCCGTTTTTCGATTCGGCCGAGGAGCGCATCCTCGTCAACAAGAATTTCAATCACCGCGTCAAGTTCCAGCCCCTTCGCAATGAGCAGCCGATCCAGCGCATCTGCCTGTCCCACCGTTCGCGGAAATCCATCTAGAATGAAACCTCTTGCGCAATCTGGCTGATCTATGCGGTCCGAAACAATGCCAACGACAATGTCGTCTGAGACGAGATCACCGGCTTCCATTACAGCTTTCGCCTTGAGGCCTATGGGTGTGCCTGCCGCAACAGCTCCACGCAACATCTCGCCGGTTGACAACTGAATGAGCCCGCGCTCTTCGACCAGGCGACCCGCTTGCGTACCTTTTCCGGCACCAGGCGGACCGAGTAGTATGATCTTCATCTTCGTCCTCTTGCCGACGCCCCCCGCAGCTTGGCTTTCTTGATCAAGCCTTCGTATTGGTGCGCCACAAGATGGCTCTGCACCTGGGCGACTGTATCCATCGTGACGCTCACAGCAATTAGCAGCGACGTCCCGCCCAGCACCGCACCAAATGACGCCGGGATCCCGAGATTAGAGATCAACAACTCCGGCAACAGACACACAGCAGCAAGATAGATTGCACCCACCGTAGTGATCCGCGTTAGAACATAATCGATGTATTCCGCCGTCTGTGCTCCCGGGCGGCGACCGGGCAGAAACCCGCCGTACTTGCGTAAATTGTCGGCTGTGTCCTGTGGATTGAAAACTACCGCAGTATAGAAGAAGCAGAAGAAAATAATTAACAGCACGTAAAGCAGCATGTGCATAGGCTGCCCGTATCCCAACGTGGTTGTGATCCATGTCAACCACTCAGGAGTCGAAGTACCCACCTGCCCCGCAGAGAACGATGCAGCCGTAATTGGAAGCAATAGCAATGATGACGCGAAAATCGGCGGGATAACACCAGCGGAGTTGAGTTTGAGCGGCAAGTGTGAAGAGTCTCCCTGGAACATGCGATTGCCGACTTGCCTTTTGGGATATTGCACGAGGAGTCGACGCTGGGCCCGTTCCATAAATACAATGACGACAACCGCAGCAACCATCGTCGACAGCAGCAACAACAAGGCAAACGTCGAAATCGTGCCTTGTCGTGCCGTTTCAAAAAGTTGCATAATTGCCGTAGGAAGTGCGGCCACAATACCCGCAAAGATGATCAGCGATATGCCATTGCCGACACCTCGCGACGTGATCTGTTCGCCTAACCACATCAAGAACATTGTCCCGCCAACGAGCGTCACCACCGTTGTCATCCGGAAGAACCAACCTGGATCGGGGATAACAGGACCAGCGCTTGATTGCGATGCTTCCAAACCAATCGCTATCCCGTATGCCTGGAAAGACGCCAGGATAACCGTCAAATAGCGTGTGTATTGATTTATCTGCTTGCGCCCCTGTTCACCCTCCTTCTTCAGAGCCTCCAAGCGCTTGTCGACAGAAGTCAACAGCTGCATGATGATCGACGCCGAAATGTACGGCATGATGTTCAGGGCAAAGATCGCCATGCGCTCGACAGCGCCGCCGGAAAACATGTTGAACATGCCCAGGATGCCGGCCGAATTATTTTGGAATGTCTCAGCAAACGCCGCCGAATCTACGCCTGGCAGCGGAATAAACGTGCCAAAACGGTAAATTAAAAGCGCCCCTAGAGTAAACCATATCCGCCTTTTCAGATCCTCCGCCTTCGCGAAGGCTCCAAAATTGATGTTGGCAGCAAGTTGTTCAGCAGCGGACGCCATAACCAATCTCCCTGACCAGTGCGCGGCACAATCGCAGAGTGTTGCAACCACAAATCTGGTTCAACATGGCCACTCTCATTCCACATCGCAACCTGAGCACTACTTTGTCGAGACGCGACGCGGCAGATCGCGACGTCAATTCACGTCTTCGCTTTCTTTGCGGCAGTTTTCGCGCGCTTTTCTTCATCCGCAGCAAGAATCTTCTGCTCAACAAGAGCAATTTCTCCCCCGGCACTTTCAATTGCCGACCGTGCGCCGGGAGTGACGTGATTTGCCGTTATTGCAATTTTTGCTGTCAGTTCGCCTTTTCCAAGCACACGCAAACCGTCTTTGGCCCGGCGCAGGACGCCGGCGGCAACCAGTGTTTCAAGATCGAGAGGCTTCGTCGGATCTACGCGTCCTGCATCGATGGCTGCCTGCAAGACGCCGATGTTCAGCGCGTTGTAATTCTTGCGTCGCCACTTCTTGAAACCACGCTTGGGCAAACGCCGATAAAGCGGCATCTGCCCACCTTCAAAGCCTTTCATCGCAACACCGGAGCGCGAATTCTGACCTTTGTGACCGCGACCGCTCGTCTTACCAATGCCAGACCCTATTCCGCGCCCTACGCGCACCCGCTGCTTCGATGCACCGTCGTTATCTTTCAATTCGTTTAGACGCATAGTCTGAGGGCTCCGATTGCGCTTCAGGTCGTCTCGTCAACTACGCGGACGAGATGACTTACTTTGTTGATCATGCCACGAATGGCTGGCGTGTCTTCCAACGTTCGACGACGCTTCATTTTGTTTAGGCCAAGACCAATGAGTGTCCTTCGCTGAATAGAATTCCGGCGTAGTGGACTGCCGACTTGTTCAACGGTGACCGTCTTGCCTGGTGTTTTCTCTATCTTCACTTCAGCATTTCCCTGCCTTATGGAGTCGACAATCGCGGAGACCACGCCGTTGCCATCTGCGCCGCGCCAACTCGACACTTACGCCTGTGCGGAAGCGCGCTGATCATCTCCTCCAGACGTGCCTGGATCTGTTGTCGGGACAAGCTCGGAAACGCTCGCGCTATCGCGACGACGAGCGTTGATTTCCGCCGGTTTCTTACTGCGCCGAGCAGCCACGGTTCTTGGCGACTCCTGACGCCCTAGAGCATCGAATGTCGCCCGGACCACATTGTAGGGATTTGCCGAACCCATCGATTTTGCAACCACGTCCTGCACGCCGAGCATCTCAAAAACGGCTCGCATGGCGCCGCCCGCAATAATTCCAGTACCAGGCGGCGCAGAACGAATCAGAACGCGCCCTGCTCCGTGGCGGCCTTCACTGTCATGATCGAGCGTCCTACCTTCCCGCAGATGTATTCGCACAAGCGCCCGCCTGGCCGACTCGTTAGCCTTGCGAATAGCCTCTGGTACTTCGCGCGCCTTGCCGTGACCGAAGCCAACACGCCCCTTCATATCACCAACAACGACCAACGCAGCAAATCCGAACCGCTTACCGCCCTTTACAGTCTTGGCGACGCGATTGATGTGAACGAGTTTGTCATTGAACTCGTTATCGCGGTCGTCGCGATCCCTACCCCGATCTCTTCCAGGTGAACGTGCCACGCTCAATTCCTTCCATTAATCCTTTGGTTGTCTTTGTTACCCGACCGCTAAAATTGCAAACCAGCTCCGCGTGCCCCATCGGCCAGTGCCTTGATCCTCCCGTGATAGCGGTATCCGCCGCGATCAAAAACCACGTCCTTTATACCGGCTTCGAGGGCCCGCGCCGCAACAGTGCGTCCGACCGTTTCAGCAGCCGAACAGTCGGCACCTGTGCGTAATTGCGATTTGAGGTCGGATTCCAACGACGAAGCAGCTGCAATTGTCTTGCCCGATCGGTCATCAATGACTTGCGCATAGATGTTCTTCGAAGAGCGGTGGACAGAAAGGCGCGGTCGACCGGCCGACGTCCTGTGCAACTGGCGGCGAACGCGCCGCTTGCGTCGCTCGAAAGGCGTGAGCTTGCCCATATCTCGCATTCCTATTTCTTTTTGCCTTCCTTGCGGAAGATATACTCGCCTCGATAGCGGACACCCTTACCTTGATAGGGCTCCGGCGGACGATACCCACGAATTTCAGCGGCCACCTGCCCCACAAGCTGCTTGTCGATACCTGTAACAGTAACAATCTCTTGCTTGGCGCCACTCACCGCAACCTCGACGCCGGGCGGGACTGCGTGAAGCACTTCGTGACTGAAACCCAGACTGAGTTGGAGCTGATCCTTGCCCTTCATAGCGGCGCGGTAACCGATACCCTGAATTTCCAAGGTCTTAGTGTAGCCTTGCGTGACACCCGTTACGAGGTTTTGAACCATAGTCCGCGACATCCCCCACATCGCCCGAGCCTTCTTGGAGGTGCCAACGGGACTGATACTGATGCCGTTCTCGACCAGTTCGACGCGAACATCGTCCGGGCAATTGAATACGAGCTCACCCTTTGGTCCGTTCACTCTCACGGTCTGGCCATCGATTGCCGCCGCAATTTTGTCCGGGACCGC
>JBPCWA010000112.1:0-7644 GCA_051009975.1 Hyphomicrobiaceae bacterium | reverse complement strand
CCAGTTGGATGAACAGGCTTCCGGGCTTTCCGTACCGCGGGGATGAGCCGGATGGCTTTCTGTTGCGAGACGAGATCATCGGCTATCTTCGCGACTACGCTGTTTCTTTCGCACCACCTCTCTACCAGGGTGTGAAAGCGACGCGTCTCTCCAAGGTGCCGAAAGGATTTGAGTTGTCGACATCTGAAGGGACGTTACTTGCCCGTAATGTTGTGATTTGCGTCGGGTATTTTCACAATGCAAAATTGCCAGAGTGTGCGGCAAAGCTTAATCGCTCCATCTTCCAAGTGCATTCGCGCGACTACAAGAGTCCAAGCCAATTGCCCGACGGTGGCGTACTTGTTGTGGGTTCTGGCCAATCCGGCGCTCAAATCGCGGAGGAGTTGCATGAGGCAGGACGATCTGTTGCTCTTTCCGTCAGTTCGGCGGTGCGCGAACATCGCTGGTACCGCGGTAAGGACAACAATTATTGGTATGATCTTATGGGGGGCTTCGACCAGACCTTTGCGGACCCAACACATCCAAGAGAACGCTACAGTCCTAATCCCCATTGTAGCGGAAAAAAAGGTGGACACGCGCTCAACCTAGAAAAGTTTGCGGAGGGCGGCATTCGGTTAGTTGGGCGTGCGCAGGATGGGCATGGAACGATTGTCCAATTCAAGAGCGATATGGTCGAGAATGTACGACGCGCGGACAAGGCGTCAAAGGATTACATGCGAGCGATCGACAAAATGATTGCGGAAAGAGGTATCGACGCACCGGAGCCCTCCCGGACTAATACAGATGACGGCGAACCAATATGTAGGCCAGAACTCCACGAAACAGAGTTTTTGGATTTACGGGAGGAAGGGATTGAGAGCATAGTTTGGTCAACGGGCTGGAGCAGTGACTATAGTTGGATCGATTTCCCGATAGTAGATAGGCAAGGCTATCCCGTCCAATCCCGTGGCGTAACCCAACATCCGGGTCTGTATTTCTGTGGTTTGCACTGGATGCACACTCTAAAGTCGGGTTTGTTTTTTGGTGTAGGCGAGGACGCCCAGTACGTCACAGATCACCTGTTGACGAGAGAGGATGTCTAGAACCGCCGAGAGTGACCGGATCGGCACGTGCGATATCTGAGACCGGTCTTAGAAGATCTTAGTGGTCAGAATCAAGAGTGTAACCAAGCCGACAGACTGTCGGGAAAAGTGGCCCTGTGATCGGTAATTCGGAACAAAGCTTCAGCCTGCTAGTTCAGCAGATCGACGTGACGACGGACCCGCTTAGATACTGCCTGGCGCACTTCCATAAATCGAGGAACCAATGATGGCTCGAATTCCCTATCCCGAACGTGCATCTCTATCGGATGATGCACGTGAAATGCTTGAGCGTTTGCCCGCCAAAGTCGGCGTCTTTGAGATGATTGCACATGCAGACACCTGCCTCAAACCGGTGATGAAACTCGGCGGTGCCATATTGGGAAAGACGACGCTGAATCCCCTGCTGCGCGAATTTTGCCTGTTGCATGCGGTGAAGCTCGAAGGTGGCATGTATGAATACACGCAGCACGTACCCGTCGCTTTGCAATTGGGTGGGACACAAGCGCAGATCGATGCGCTGGAGTCAGGAGATGACACGGCTGCTTGCTTCAACGAGCGGGAAAAATCGTGCCTCAAGCTCACTCGTGAGGTGGTCGTCAATGTGCAGGCTGGGGAAGCAACAGTTGAGGCCGCGCGTGCGCATATCTCCGAGCGTGAAATCGTTGAACTTATTTTGATGATCGGATACTACATCATGCTGGCCCGCATCACAGAGACCCTAGGCGTCGAAGAAGATCCACCCGTAGGTAACGCCGTGTTGGACAACGTCAAGGAATGGGTTGCCAAGAAGGGCGGCTGAGGTATGGGGCAAGCGAGTGGTGGGTTCATGTGAGGCAGCGGCGTGCTGCCACACGCGCAAAATTGAACGTCGACTCCGCAGTCGTCGGGTTGCCTTGTCTTATGTTGGGAGGGATCAGATTTGGCCGCACGCGGAAAGCCGAGGCAAGCGGTAGAGCTTCAATGGCTGTCACATTTTTCAGAAGTAGTTTCAACAAAGAAGCAGCCTTTTGATTGAGAGCGATACCCAGATCGATTGAGGAGATTGTGTCGTGACAAACCAAAAGAGTGGCTCTGAATTTGATGCGCGTGCGTTCCGCCGGGCGCTCGGCAATTTTGCGACTGGCGTTACGATTGTCACAGCACAAGGTCCGGACGGCGCGAAAGTTGGTGTTACTGCGAGCAGTTTCAACTCGCTCTCACTCGATCCTCCCCTCATCCTGTGGAGTAGCCTCAAATCATCAAGAAGTCGCGCCGTATTTGAGGCCGCCTCTCACTTTGCGGTCAATGTTTTGGCATTTGACCAAATGGATTTGTCGAACCATTTTGCCCGTCAGCAGGATGATAAATTCGTGGACATGACGTGGCACGAGGGCATCGGAGGGTCGCCAATTTTTCCGAAATGTGCTGGTCGGTTCCAGTGTGAAACCCATAACATTGTCGACGGTGGGGATCACGTGCTGTTTATTGGTAAAGTCATTACATTTGACGATTTTGGCCGATCGCCACTGTGCTTTCATCAAGGTTCCTATTCGATGGTGGTCAATCATCCGGGCAGCGCGCCCAATGCAAGCGAGCGCACACCAACGGGGACGCTCGCAGGTCGCGCGAGCAACCATACGTTTTTTCAAATGCTAATGGCATTGCGTGCCTACCAAGCCAACTACCAGCCGAAACTTGAAACGTTGGAAATTAGTCTAATCGAGGCGCGTTCACTGCTTATGTTAAATGATCAACCTGGATTAACTGCTGAACAATTGGTGGCGCTAGTCAATTCACCAATAACAGAAGTCGATGTCGCGCTTTTCAATCTCTCTAGTCGTGGGCTGGTCATTCATAGTGGCGATGGATACGCTGTTACGAATGACGGCAGGGCAAAGGCCAACGAATGCTGGAGCGTGGCCGAGGCACATGCGGAGGAAGCATTCAACGGGGTAAGCAAAGAGCAGGTCGATACTTTCAGAAGCGTATTGCGCCATCTGATAGCACAGTAACTGTTGCAGCTGGACGTATTCTGATCACCTGAACTGCGCGTTGAGTGCCTGCGATGGAGGATCTGCAAAAGAAATTCGACAAGATGGCCGATGACGCCGTACTGCCAATTGATTAAGAATGGGTGGCGTCATCTAATGCCAACTTCGGCCAGGGGATCGTTCCGACGGACGCGTCCGATCTCAAATCTGCTTAAATCCAGTGTTTGATATCGTCCCGTCAATGCGAGTTCACAGAGGGCCCGCCCGACGGCGGGCGCATGCATAATACCATGACCGGAAAACCCACAGGCAGTAATGATGTTGTCGTGGCCGGGCGAGTACTTGCCGATGATCATATTGCCATCCAGGGTATTTTGGGCGTAGTGACCTGCCCAACTTCGGTGCAGGCGTATCGTCTCAAATTTTGGAACCAGGGCGGCCAGCATAGGCCAGATTACATCTTCAAAGTAGTTGGCGAAGTATCCTGAATGGATATCCTCAATGAAACCTGGTTTGATTTGAAAGCTCGGCCGACCTCCTGCAAATCCATGACCTTCCGGTCGGAAAAACAAGCCACTTTCGTCTTTAATTAGTGGTAGCGCTTCGATTTGGTGTGCACACTTCCAGAAATGCTGAACGCGGCACATCGGCACGACAGGCAATGTAGCACCAGTAAGTTGAGCGATGGGCGCAACCCAAGGGCCGGCAGCATTGATGAAGAAATCAGCTTCTACTTTTGCTCCGTTCTCAAGTCGCAATAGTCGCACTTTGTTTGAGTCGCACTCGATGCCAACGACTTTTGATTGGACGTACTTGGCGCCTGAGTGTTGGGCTGCGCGCCGGAAACCCCAAAGCGCAGCTGCCGGATCAATCCAACCGTCGTCAGGAGTATAACAGGCAAGCACGATATTGCCGCGCTCAATGGATGGAAACCGCCGCCGGAGTTCAGCGTAATCCATCAACTCAGCTTTGACGCCCATCGCACTTTGCAGAGCTTGGTTGTGTCGCAGAGTTTTCTCACCATCTTGGGTGACCAAGAATAGGTAGCCTTGCTCACGAAATGAGATATCGGGAAGGTCGGGAACGCCAGACAGTCTCATCGAAAATGACTTGTAAAAGTCCAGGCTATAGCGGGACATTGCCACATTCTCTGCCACGCTGAACTGCTGGCGGACTCCGCCTGCGCCTTGAGGCGTCGTAGCACGAGCGTAGGATGGGTCTGGTTCAAGAACAATAACCTGTTCTGCGCCTATCGTGCGACTAATGAAGAAGGCCGCGGCTGAACCTATGATTCCGCCGCCCACGATGGCTATTGAACACTTCACAGTTTAAACTTTACTCTTGGATCTGGATCTGGATCTGGATCTGCGTTCACCGGATCCTAGCGTTTCAGATGTTCTATACTCTCGTTGATAGGGGTATCTGTTTTGGTTCATGCAACTTAAGGGGTTCCTAATCAAATCAGGGCGTTGGGCGAATTCAGGCACCAACTAGCGTGCCCGATGGGCCTCATAGAAGAAGTGTGCCTTTCGTTATCGGCGAGCGGCAGCACGTGCAAAACACTTCTAACCGGCTTCAGAGTCGGAATTGTCAGCCTCCCTTTCCCACGGAGGAATGGGCGAAAACGCTGCAGCCAGATGATCAATAAAGTACCGAACTTTTGGCGCCAAGTTTCGGCGCTCCGAATAAACGGCATAGATGTCGGACTCATTGTCTTCGTAGTCGGGCAATATGCGGATCAAGCGCCCTTCTCTCAGATCATTATTAACCAGATAGGTTGATAGCCGAGATACACCGATCCCTGCCAGTGTCGCGTGATAGAGGGCGTCCGCACTATTTGCCTCGAATTTGCTTCGGAGCTGAAGGCCTCGAGCTTGGAAATCGTTGAAGTGCCAATCATTGAATCTCGGTACTGTGGAATGTTGTAGGCAATTATGAAGCTCCAAGTCCTCTGGCGTTTTGGGAAGGCCCTCGCGCTCCAGATAGGCTGGAGAGGCGCAAATTATACGCCGATTGTGAGCGAGCTTTCGCGCAATGAGGGATTCGTCGGTGATTTGCTCAGTGAATTGGATCGCAACATCGATTCGATCGCGGGCAATATCCAACTTGCGATCGGATAGTTGGACAGATACGCGCACATCTCCGTGTTCGCTCATGAAGGCTGGAAGCGACGGCAGAAACTGGGCTTTACCAAAGGCCACGGTCGCCCAGACGCGTAGCAAACCTTTCGGGTGGTCGCCGAACGATAGAACGAGATCTTCCGCCTCCCCAATGCTGCGGCGAATCTCGGCACATCTCTCGTAGAACGCTTGTCCGTCATCTGTGAGTCCGACACCGTGTTTCGAGCGCACCAGAAGCCGAACCCCCACACGATCCTCCAACTGCGAGATTTGCTTGCTTACCGCAGAGGGAGATTGGTTTAGCTCTCGCGATGCAGCAGAGAAGCTGCCGGCATCCGCTACGCGAGCGAACAAAACAATCAGGTTTGGTAGATCCATCACCCGATCCCTTCTGTGCCCTGGAGTGAAAGATGCCTTGACGAGGCATGGGGTTCACGGCCGGTCCGAATTCCACGAATGTGCGCCGCAGCAAAGCAAATACTGCGCTGCAACATTGTGTCAAGTGCTGTTGGAGGTATGAGCTATGGCAATGTACGAATTGAACAGGTCAATTGGTAGCGGCATTGAGGGCACGCTCTCTCGGATCATCAATATGCTCGCCAATGCAATAAGCGCGATGCAATACGCCCGTATGATGCAGGTTATGTCACAAATGTCGGACAATGAGCTGAAATCGCTCGGCCTTACCCGTGCTGACTTACCTCGCCATGCGCGCGCATGTATTTTCGGATCAACACAAGGTGTCACGGCTTCGACTGCCCCCACTGAATGACTGATGAATCGCAATAGACCTAACAGCATTCGCTTCAATTGAGCAATTTGGGGGAACTAAGCCATGCAGGTCCGCTGACAGGCCGCGGCTATATTCCGCAGCGAGACCTTTGCGACATATCGATGGACAGCCCGGCGCTCGAACCGGGTATCCGACGAAGAGAAAACCAAGAACACTGGAACAGGGAGTGAGCGGTCAAAGTCGGTAACAATCAATAGTCTCGGAGCTGAAATGATCATGAAGACAGAAGTGGCCGGCACAGACGTATTTCTTGGCAATCTTTGGGGGCGGTGGTTTGTCCCTAGCCCGGATCAATCCAATCGCGACGCTTACAAAGAAATGTTGCGATGGCCGGAAAAAGAGCTTGACGACATTGGCCTAACGCGGGGCGACATCGAGTACGCGCTTCGGTTGAACGATGAAGCGGCAGGCAAGTATCTGAACAGCTGCCGTCGCGGAGAAACGGCCAGATGATTAAGATAGGGCGCCCCTCGGGGCGCCCTATGCTGCGTCAATGAGCAGTCATGTTTGAATTTTTCTGACTTTGCCGACTTATGGGCTCATTGGGATCGCTCCAGTATCGCGCCGTTATCGATTCTCGCCGCACAAATCGAATTTGGGCAGAACGCACCTGACCTATGCGCGACGGAAAGTCCTGATACATCGGGTTCGTCGCTATACTGATGCGCGGTCCTTTGCGTCTCACCCCCAATGCATCCCAACCAGGTCTAAGAAGCGAACGTCGAGTTGTCACGCCTTGGAATTGGGCTCGCCTTTGGAATTTGTAGTCCAGAAAGGTTGGCTGGAGCCCCGCATGGTGAGCATAGTATCGTCCCAAAACTGAAGTGTAAGGGGCCTCTCGACCTATGATGCAGGACGCGTGTACTCGCCGAAAGCCGTCATACCAGTCGCTAGCTCTGGTTTCATGATTTGATTCTCTTCTCAGAGATTTTCTAGGTTCTCGATGACACGTTTGTTATTGAAACCAAGGCTGATCTTACATTGCATGCACTGCGAAAGGCTGACGCGAATCGAATATCTACCATCTTCTCGGGGGCGCCGAAGCATGGCGGCCATCGCTGATGGCAGAGAGGTAGCCAGTCATGATATCGCAAACAACACTTACTTGCCGCGGCAAGAGCGGCTGATCCGGCGTGCCTTTCCGAGTGTGCCGGCGAGAGGCCGTCTCGGAATTCAGCGGTTGGAGCGGACTACCTCAGACGATGCCGCCGCGGCCTTACAATGAAAATACGGCATGCACCCGTTTCTCGGCTCTGCTCAATCGGCGCTTTCCAAGGAACGCAGTTCCGCAACGGGCTTCGTGACGACCAAAGCTGGAATTCGATGCCAGTTCTGCAGCTATGCTGACGACGAAACGTTGGATGGACAGTTTGCCTGGGCCGGAAACAAACAAGAGACGTGATCTCAAGTTCTGCTCTGATTGGTAAAAAGTCTGAATGCGATTTCGCGCTGTGATGTCTACTTAGGGAGCTGCGAGACTATAGGTCGGACGACCAGCATGTGCCGCCCCGGTCTGTTCCGTCTTGTAGTTCAAAAACGGGATAAAATGACATTGATATCCGTCCGATAAAAACGTGGCTATGCTGGTTCGGCCACAAACAGCGGAATCGTGCGCTCGGTGCGTTCCTGATATTCGGCATAGGGTGGGAATGCGTTGACCGCAATTTTCCAGAGGCACG
>JBPCWA010000111.1:0-2852 GCA_051009975.1 Hyphomicrobiaceae bacterium | reverse complement strand
ATCTACGGTCACATCGAAGCAGCTCTCGCGACCGAATGAACCCATGTAGAATTTGTGCGGGAAGTCGATGGAAACTTGGGCTTTGTCGGGCAACGGATCAGACATATCTTGATCTCCGTTTTCTGGCGTTATGTCGCGAATGTGCGGGCCGCGGTAGCTAATGCCGCTCCCAAGTAAATTTAGGCATCGGTCACTGACTATGCATTCCGGGAGTCGCCCCAAGCCGCCATTATTCCACAACATCGTTCATTAGCCCACTGTTGTTGACACGCGGTTTTGCGTCCTCTTTATCATTACGAGGCTGATGTCGCCGATACGTTACCAGCGGACCCTAGCAGGTGCAGCAATCCACATCCGCTGCCACTGAAAGCGGACATTGTTTGAAGCTGGGCCGACGTGATCCGCATTTCTCTATCCTCACTATCTGCTGCGTTCATGTGTTCGCTGCCGATTAGAGAAAGGTTCAACAGTAGGTCGGCGCCTCGATGCACGTGGCGTCAGAGGGATTCCAATCAGTCACGATTTCAGGTCATTAGGCGGCTTCTCGCTAGCGCCGATGGAAGCGACTGGCCCATCTCGGACGTGCAGTGCTGCATCTGCTCACGTCCGCTTCGGCTCACTACCGGACCTGAGCAGATGCAGCATCTCTGGCGCGCGCACTCCAAAGTCGTCGAAGGAGCATTAGGTGATCCGCTGCTCTCTGTAGTCCTTTTCCGGTTTGGAGAGGTTGTCGATTCTCGAGTCCTAGCGAAGGTTCTTAGCGTCTTGAGGCGATAGGCAACGGGGCCACAAGTCAGGTTGAGTAAACGCGTGGAACCAATTCGTATCGACAACTGCTGCCACGTATGGCGCAATTAAAATCATCTGAGGCTTTGGCATTGAGGAAGAGCACAATGGAGCAATACTCTCGCCTGCTGACAGGGCTAGCCGTGTGTCTCGTATTGGTTGCGACGGTCAATACGTCGTGTGCTGCCAAAGATTATGTCGATCTTGAGCTTGTTCTTGCCGTCGATGTATCACGCTCCATGGATCAGGATGAGCAGCGGTTGCAGCGCGAAGGCTACGTCACCGCGTTTCGTGACGTGCAAGTGCAGAAGGCGATCCGTAGCGGGCCCAACGGGCGTATCGCCATCGCTTATGTCGAATGGGCAGGCGCGACAATCCAATCGATCGTTATCCCCTGGCGCATACTTGGATCGAAAGAAGATGCTTTGGCATTAGCAAACGAATTAGCAGCCAAGCCAATATCGCGCGCGCGCCGGACATCTATATCGTCCGCCCTGCGGAAGTCGGCGGAGCTCGTAAAGGCGTCGCCTTTTCAGGGCTTGCGCCGTGTCATCGACGTCTCCGGTGACGGCCCTAATAACTCTGGCGGTTTGGTGGTGTCTGCCCGCGATCATGTAGTGGCATCAGGAATTGTCATCAATGGCCTGGCCATCGAGTTGGCACCGGGGGTGGGCGGATACTCGTACTGCGGTCTTCCTGACCTCGATCGATACTATAAGGATTGCGTAGTCGGCGGCGCCGGTTCGTTCGTTCTGTCAATCAGGGATCAAGATGAGTTTGCAACCGCGATCCGCCAGAAGCTTCTGCTGGAGATCGCCGGGCTAGCCCCAAGGCGACCGCCGGTGCTGCAGCGAGCGCAATTCCAACCGCCCACCGAAGAATACGACTGCCTTGTCGGCGAAAAGCGCCTTAGGCAGTATCTGAATGAACGTGAAGACTGGTGATTAAGGCTTCCGATTGAAGCGTTTCGCCGGGCACCTGCGTTCATGGACAGGACAGGCGCCCAATAGTACATTGCGATGAAGCAATCTAGACTGAGTTCCGATGTCAACGAAACGTATGAGACGCAGGCTTGCCGCCGTGCTGGCACTCGACGTGGCCGGGTACAGCCGGATGATGGCCGCTGACGAGGCAGGAACTCTCTCCGCACTGCTGGAGCTTCGCAAGAAGGTTGTGGAGCCGGAACTCATCGATCACAACGGCCGGATGGTCAAGGTGATGGGCGACGGGGCGCTGATTGAGTTTGCGAGTGCGGTGGATGCGGTGGAATGCGCGCTTGAGATCCAGGAGCGGGTTGCAGCGAACGATGCCGATTTACCGGACGATAAGGCGATCAGGCTTCGCATCGGAGTAAATCTCGGTGACATTATCGTCCAGCAGGGCGACATCTACGGCGATGGCGTTAATGTTGCGGCCCGCCTGGAGGCGGTTGCCGAGCCGGGCGGCATTTGCATCTCCGGCACGGTGTTTGATCAGGTCAATGGCAAGCTGGAGATCGGCTTCGAGGATCTTGGCTTACAGGAGGTGAAGAATATCGCACAGCCCGTGCGAGTATATAGTGTCGGCGCCGACGCCGTGCAATCACCCTCCGCGCCGATTGCGCCGGCCCAGGACAAGCCATCGATAGCCATATTGCCGCTCGACGATCTGTCAGGCGAAAAAGAACAGAAGTATTTCTGCGACGCGGTGTCAGAGGACCTCACGACTGCGCTTTCGCGCTTCGACTGGTTGCATGTCGCGGCACGAAATGCGGCATTTGCTTATCGGGGTGACGCAATCGATATCCGTCGCGTCGGCAATGAGCTTGGCGTGCGCTATGTGATTGAGGGCAGCGTACGCCGCATTGACAACAGGATACGAGTGAACGTCCAGTTGGTCGATTCCGAGACGCTCGGCCACGCCTGGGCAGATCTTATGGACTACGACGTCGCCGATTTGTTCGAGCTGCAAGATGACGTCGTCGCCCGCATCGCCTCGACTGTGGCCCCAGAGGTCGTCCAGGCGGAGATCGCGCGGACGAATCGTAAGCCGCCGGAAGCTTTGGGACCGTGGGATCACTACCTCCG
>JBPCWA010000110.1:0-13176 GCA_051009975.1 Hyphomicrobiaceae bacterium | reverse complement strand
GTTGTGGATACTGAACAGACGCCACTACTGTACCTGTTGAGACTTCCGCCTTTCCGATTGGAACTCATGGAGATTTCGACTTTGGGTGCGTCGTCGAGGAGTGTCACGCTATAGACCTGCTTGAAAGCGGCCATGTCATCCGGCAGGTTTACCAGGAGTTGAGCGGTCTCGTTGCCAAGCCTTTACGCAATGGTCGTCCCGCAGGACCTTGCTGACTTGGTGCCACCCGCCAAGATGATGCCGGATTACTTACTGTCCAGGTGAATGGTCACAGCTTGGTGAGATCTCACGGAACTCCAACAACGGACCATCCTAACTGATCAGATAGCCACGCGTCCTGAAAGCCCCTTCACCGCACTCAACTGTGATTGGTTGGACTTTTTTTGATGATGTCGCTGGCCATCCTCACCACGTGCCATGGCGACCAAGCCAACCACTACAAGCCCAGCGAGCAAAGTCTGCGTGACGTCACAACTAGGTGATTTGCATCGCCCCGGAAATCTGTCGAGATGGACGCGACCACTTCTTGGCCGCTAGGCCCGTGCCTGGAAGTGGGTTGATGAGCGGAGCGCGAGCTGCGTTGTGTGCCCCCAATCGCACCGGCCGCGCCTGCTGCTCTGCTCATCGTCAACGCCCCCGCGGCATTTTGTGTGGATGCGGTCGACCGGCCACAGCGCCAACCATACCAGCTAATGATCACTTCGTTCTCAGTGGAAGACGCTCCCTAGATCGATGCTCTGAAGCTCAGTCTCCTACGGCCAGTTCTGTGGTGGCTCCTCGAGTTGTATTGCCCCACCCATTAGCCAGATGTCCATCAGGCCCAACGCAAAATAGTACTGCAGTGCCGTTCTAAAACGACCGACGATGGGGGCGGATATCACATTGATATTGCTGAGATCTTGAAGTTGTAGGCGATAGAAAATGTCCTGATGGGTCTAAGGTCAGTAACCAGGCGTTTAACAGCAAAATCAGCTTGAGGATCCGCAAACAGAGGGTGCAACTTTTCGGAGTTCAATAAATCTTCGCGCGTTGCTATCTCAAACATCACCTGTGACGGTCGATCAGCTCGTGCCCACATCATGCCTGATGTCGCGTTGACATCTCCCGATTGAACGCCATGGCTGAAAGCCGGTCTTTGGTTTGCCCTTGAGATGGCAGGCGTAGCCATCCCCAAGATAGCTGTCGCCGTAAATGCGCTACAGGAAACCAGAAGGTCTCGCCGAGAGATGGTACTCATGGATAAGT
This sequence comes from Hyphomicrobiaceae bacterium, assembly GCA_051009975.1. Lineage (GTDB taxonomy): Bacteria > Pseudomonadota > Alphaproteobacteria > Rhizobiales > Hyphomicrobiaceae > Tectiglobus. The sequence continues at coordinate 11,931 of JBPCWA010000110.1, read as the reverse complement.
TCCCGTAGTCACTGCCCCACCGGCGCAAAGAGGATTCAGCTCCACTATCTGACTAGTTTAATATGCTGATCTCGGTCAGATCACGATATTGCGACAACGCGCGACCTTGATGATCACTCTGCGTCTCACGTGAGGGCTAGAGCGCACACTTGGTTCGCGACTGTTCCACAGGACACAGCGGCCCAAGATATTCGCTCGCACACTGAAATCGGGGTGAGTTGCCAACACAAAGTCAAACGACCAAGATCTCAGTCAGGGATACCCGATCATGAAAACCGTACTGACGACACTTCTATTTGCGCTGACGTTGAGCTGCGGCGCACTAGCCGACACGATCGAACGCGATTACCAAGCTGTGATGCACATTACCGAGGCGCATACGATAGAGGTTTTCGATGATTCGAAACACGTCGTCGGTGTGGGTAAATTCCGTGGTCTTGCAGTGTTTGCGAACGGTGAAGTCGCAAAGCATCGCTACGAAGGTTGGTTTGATTTGACAAACGGTGAGGGAAAATTTCACGGTTATGCGCTATGGCAATTTGAAGATGGTTCCGAGTTGCGTGCCGACTATGATGGTGCGGCCGTTGGCGCGAGGCCCAGCGGCATTTCGTTCAAGGCGAGCTTCAAAACGTTCGTAGGCACCGGTCGATACACTGGCGCAAAGGTCTCCGGCTCCTACGAGGGTCGGCGGGTCGAACCCGTCGACAAGGGCGGTCTGACATATTTAACCGGTCGGTTGGTGATCAAAAAATCTCCAAACTGACTGACGGTGGCATATGCTGCGCTGCAGCCTACACCGCCATGTTTCGCCTTGAAGCGCTTGCAACGCGAAGCAAAGGACCGTATATGCTTCGCTTCGCGCTCCCTTCGTCTATCGGTTAGGACGCCAGATTTTCAATCTGGAAAGAGGGGTTCGATTCCCCTAGGGAGCGCCACACTGCTCTTTATGTGGTTGAAACTATTCAATTCTCTGGGCAGACGAACGCTGTTTGAGGCTCCAATCGGGCGTATTGTGCACCATTTGGATTGAGGCGGAGTTGGGGTGAACCATCGCTGCAGCTGCGTATGGTCCGGTGGATTAATACGGTGTGGTGCCCGCAGCTCACTGTCGACTAGAAGGCGATGAAAAGCTCACGCCCGGCGCTGAGCAGCGGGCCGCGCGCGGAATTGGGCCAAGAGGGCTCTTTTGCGCAGCTTCATAGCGACCGTCGAGCCAGTTTATCGTCTCACTCCGGCCCGCACTGACCACGCAGGGACTGCGATTGATTTTAGTGGTCGCAGTTGGAGGCAAGCTTCACGCATTCCGTAGGAGTTCGGAGTGTTTCAGCCATATCTGCCGTTGCTAGTCGGTCCAGCCGACCTTGGAGTCGCGGCAAATTGGCCAGCAATCGCGAGCGACAAATAAGTTGCTGTCTGGACCGCAAATCAAACGTGCTGCGCCGTTTAATGTGCCCTTGGGCCTGGATGAGCGGCCAGAAAGCGCGGGCATGACACGAGATCGGGATCTAGCATCGTGAGTCTCGAAACCCCGCACAGAGCCATGGCGCGTTCGAGTTCGGTGCGTAGATGAGTGATAATCGAAGCCACACCATTTGCTCCGTCTGTCGCAAGCCCCCAGAGTATTGGTCGTCCAACAAGAACCGCATCGGCTCCAAGCGCCAAAGCTTTGAGGATATCGGTGCCCCGGCGAATTCCGCCATCGACGAAAACCTGTACATATTTGCCGATGGAAGAGGCAACCTCTGGAAGTGCCATAGCGGTTGTTATCGAAGTATCCAAATGTCGACCGCCGTGGTTTGAGACGATGACTGCCTTCGCGCCGGCACCGACACAGCGGACGGCATCGTCTGCCCTAAGCACTCCTTTAATGATGACCGGCATCGAGGTTTGGCGAACGAGCCACTCGACGTCAGGCAACGTCGTTGGATAGTTGAGATTGCCTGAGAGGGATGGGTCATAATTGGTCTTTGCAATCGGCTGACCAGGAAGATTAACGTGCCTCAGGTCGTCGCGATGAGGTATCGGGTTACGCATGGCGCGCGGACTGTGACCCGCAATTGGTTGATCCACCGTCAGGACCAGCGCCTGAAAGCCTGCCCCCTCCAAACGATCCAGCAACGGAACAGCTTCATCTCGAACTGGCGGAAGATAAAGTTGGAACCACTGTTGGGATGCCCCTCGTGCCGCCGCGACATCTTCCAGGAGCACAGTCGAATTCGTTGCGAGAGTGAAACAGGAACCAGCGACAGCTGCACCACGCGCAGTTGCGCGCTCACCCTCATCGTGAAAGAGTCTATGCCGCCCCATAGGAGCTACGATGATAGGTTGATCGTGTCGCCGCCCAAGCAACTCAACTGACGTATCAACTCTCTTGATGTCCTGCAGAACGCGCGGCCGGAGTCTCAAGCCGCGCCAATTCTCAACGTTCTCGCGAACCGTTATTTCGTCATCCGCGCCGCACTTGCAAAAGGCAGCCGCTCCGGGACTCATCCGTCGATAGGCGCGCGTTTCGAGCGCGTCAAACTCTTGACTATCCATCGTTCGCACCATCCTCGGTCTTTCGGGCGCAACTTTGCTGCCGACAGAAATGGGTTTGATTGGAAGACGCACTAGCGAGTGATTTTGTGGCCTCGTAGTTATTGCAAGCCATGAGCTATTCACACTAAGTCAGCATCAGCCGCCCACCGTTCACATCGATTGTGGCGCCAGTTATGTACCTACTCTCTTCGCTTGCAAGAAAAGAAATCACACCAACAATATCGTTCGGAGTAGCCAAACGGCCAACGGGCGTGCGTTCCACAAACTGTCGTTCCTTTGCAGGTGTCAAAACGCTCTTCACCCGCTCTGTGAGTGTCGTCCCTGGAGCAACAGTATTTGCAGTAATGCCATAAGGGGCAACTTCCTTTGCGACATACTGCGTGAGAATAGAAACGCCAGCCTTTGCTGTACCGTAGTGGGCCGGAGATGAGCCGGCGCTTGTACTGCGCCCTGCCAACGATCCCAAATTAATGATCCTGCCCCAGCCATGTGACTTCATTACTGGTACAACCGCCTTGCAACAAAGAAAGACTGACTTGAGATTGAGATCAACGACACGATCCCAATCGTCTTCATCGATTTCATCAAAAGTTGAGTAGGCGTGGTAACCGCCGGCACAGTTGACGAACACGTCCACCCGGCCAAATCGCTCGACACTGCGCGCGATCAGCTCTTGGACTTCAACTCCCTTCGTCAGATCGGCCTCATGTAGCAGTACTTCGGCATTCCCTGTGGCGTCACCAATCATGCGAAGCGCACCAATATCCAGGTCAGTTAGCACAAGACTTGCACCCCGAGAGGAGAATTCGATGGCAGTTGCTCTGGCGATTCCACCCGCTGCCCCAGTAATGAGCGCGCATTTTCCCGCAAGTGATCTGTCGAGAGGGCTCGCCGACGGATTGTCATTCATGCGTGTATCGTCCTCCATAGGACCATTATAGACTGCCCTTGATTTTTCTGGGAGATCTTTGGTTCCATCGACTATACGCTTAAAAGGGGCATCGGCCACCCCATAACAGGTCGTCAGCTGAGCGGTTGGGTTTGCCGAATTCTGGCCAGTGCCGTCTCCCGGCTTGAAAGCCAAACTTAATCGTGCCTCGCGTGATCGTCTTCAACTTGCGGACGGCTACGATCGTCTCACTTACAGTTTGCGCTACTGGTTCCTGGCCGAATTACGGTAACACGCAACGCATTTGAGATCCTCGAACACTAATTGAGATGCATAGAACGAACACCGTTCAATCATCCTTCGAAATATCCCTGCGCTCTAGATTTCAGTTAAACTTCAGCAGAAAGTGGTCACGAGTTGTCGGTCGGGAGCATCCGATTTTTGCGGAATTCCTTGACCCAGCAGGATGCGCCAAGATTCCAGGTCATCGTCCTTGCTGCCTTCTTGGCCATTCCAATTGGATCTGAGACGCTTCCACAGCTCTCGTTCAGATGACCTAGAGTTCTGATAAGATAGATCACCCGGTGGCGACGCCGCCACCGAGCCGCGATTTCGCTAGTGAAGAGTAACAGACTGGTCGGTCGCAAGCATGTTGAGCTGATGAGCTGTATCTTTTTCAATTAATTCGATAGATCGCTCAATCTCAGCTGTCGCCTGCGCCACGTCACATCCGGGCAAAAGTTGGACCAAGTCGAGCACGTTGGCTGCATGCCTCCGGAAGACCATCCTCACCGCGTCCGGCGTTGGCCGCGCGCTTGAACCGGATTGCCAGCCAGCGAGGCTGTTCTCGGTCACTTCGACCACGTCCTGAACATGACGAACCAGAAACAAGCTCAGATCAGCGCGCAGTGACTCTTGCACCACACGGGACATCTTTGCACCTTTTGCAGCCTCTTTGATTTCTGCAAGGTCTGGCGACGCGAGTGGGTTGCCCAGGCTCGCTGCAGCCAACTCTAGGGCCTCACCGAATGTATGTATCTCAAACATGACGTCACTTTCCTCGCCGTGACTCTCGGCGACTTCGAAGTGCGCAGAAAAGCGTCGGTATTTCGCGGCCCCCCAACTATAAATCAACCGGTCAACGAGCTGCTCTGCGGCATCAGCCATGGCGTCCAATTGCTCGATTGTCTCATTAATCTCTGCCAAAGTCGTCTCTCGTCCATCTTGAACGTCTTCGACTGGATGAATGACTTCCGCGGTAGATTCAATTGTCTGCATAAAGGCTCCCCCAAGTTGTATCGACAGGCGTCGTATCCCCATGCGCCCAGCCGAATATCTTTCGGCTACGCGCAACTATTGTTTCTGTGGCTTCTCTAGATGATTTACGCGGCACGGCTGCCGTGTGCCAACGCGTACGTTCCAGATCGCCATCGCAATTGCGCTATCTCGCGCAATTTCCGTGCACCGACCTGCTCCCGATCGAGACGACCGCATAAAATGGTCGTGCCGATTTGGCCGATACACACACAGACAGACACTGACGCTGCGTGAACCTGGACGCTGCGAGAACTTGGACACTGCGGGAACTGGGACACTGCGGGAACTGGGACACTACAGGAACTGGAGATCCGTCGACCATTGCGCGCGCCATCCAAAACCTAGTTGGAGATACAGCTCGCAACACTCACATCGACCGAATGGACGGGTCAAGGTCCCTTATGGTTCCGGGTACCCGTGAATCTTGGCGAGATAGAGTCCAAATTCTATCGATCTCTTTTTTGAGAGGAAAGTAGCGCGACAGCTCGTGCTCATCGCAACTCCGGCCAGGGTCGGAACCCCGCGTCTATATTCTCTGTTGATTTGCGCGCAGCCGGCCGGACTCACACTCCCCACATACGAACTCAGTCCTTCGACACCCGTTGATGCAGACACGGTTCGCCGTCTGCGACCCACTTCTCGTACTCGCGCCGCGTCGTCTCATCGGGCGGGTAAGTCCCCAGTGTCGGTCGACCGGCCTCGATCAGCATTTGCAGAAATCGCTCAAGCCGCTCCTGCTCGTATGCCTGGCGCCCAACTTCATCGGCCATGCCGCGCGGAACAACGACAACCCCATCCTGGTCTCCGACTAGAATGTCGCCCGGAACGACCGTGACACCGCCGCAGGCAATTGGATTCTGATAGTCAGAGCCATAATGGCTTGTCAGGCTCGCGGGTGCGGCAGCGCCGCTACAGTAAATAGGAAGTTTGCCAGCGATTAAGTCAGCCATGTCGCGCATCGCCCCATCAGATACGAGTGCTGCGCAACCGCGCTCCCACAGCCGCAGTGCAAGTATACCGCCGACAGTTCCGGTATTTGTGACTCCCCTTGCGTCAATAACGAGAGCCTGACCCACGGAAATTTCTTCGATTAATTTCCTTGGCGCATAGTTGGGGTCAGCCAAGATGTCCGGATGACAGAGGTCTTCGCGCATAGGAATAAAACGGAGTGTGAACGCTTCCGCGACGAAATTACAACCGTGCGACTTTATGGGTTTAGCGCCATCTATATAGCAGGCACGAATTCCAAGCTTCAGCAAGATCAAAGTCGCCGTTGCTGTCGATGTTTTCTCCAACCTCGAATTCGTTTCGTTTTCGAGCGCGATATCCTCGTTTCTCTCCACGAGAGCACTTTTCATTGGACCTCAACACTTGTAAATCCAGATCCCGAGCGGTTACCAGGATAAGACCTGTGGCACGACAATTCGAGGCATTTGTTTTGAGCTTACCGCGGGCGTGGGTTCAAAAGCCTTGCCCATGACCGGTCAGGCTAGAAACCTATCGAACTCTCAGAGTGGCCGTTTCATGTAGTTTCGGTGACCAGGATGAACCCATACATCACTGCGCTGGTAACATTCTGGATCGTCTACAAGCATGCTGGCCTATTGAACACATAACACCGGACACCGGCTGGATTCTGTCGCACTTAGTGATCGCCGTTCCATTCGGTGTATGGATTATGATCGGCTTCATCGAGGATATTCTAAAGAGGGCTCGAAGAGGCCGCATGGATCGACGGTGCGTCGCGGACTGAAGCGTTCTTTCGTGTTATGGTCAAACTCGGCACACCAGGCTTGGATGCAACAGCGGCCCTGCATTTCATCTTTTCACGGAGCAATTTTCAACTGGCTCTGGTATTGGGCGGCTTCGATGTAACCACCGCGCCCGTTTCCGTTTTCAAGTATGCAGAACCCGAGACAAGCGGCAGCGATCAAATGATGGAAATGATGGCAGCAGCACCTCTGGTCACTATCCCTGTTTTCTTTATTGTGTTTGCTATTCAGAAACAGCTCGCGGCAGGCTTGACTGTTGGCGGCATTAGTAAATAGCGGCACTTTCAAGCGACCAGACGAAGGAACTGAAAGTTTATGGTTACGAAACTCGGCTTCATCGGCTTCGGGATAATGGGCGAGCGCTTGCTGCGTGCGGCAGCCAAACACGACAAATCGACCATTGTTGTCACCGGCGCTTTCGATCCCCACCCAGGTGCCATCGCCAAACTCCAGGCGATAGATTCCTCTCTCACGGTATTCCGCAGTCCTGAAGATGTGATCGCTTCTTCTGATTGCCTCCACATTGCATCCCCCCCTTCAAGCCATCTCGACTACCTGCGTCGCTGCCATGCCGCCGGCAAGGCCGCACTATGCGAAAAACCGCTTGCTATCAGGGTTGACGCTGCGCAGGCGACAGTAGAACAACTTAGGTCGCAACGCATGCGCGCCGCGGTCAACTTTCCATTCGCTTCGTCGTTCGCCCGTGATTACCTAGTACAATGGTTAAACGCAGGCATCGTCGGCAAACCAGAGCGTGTAGACATCGAACTGGCGTTCGCAGACTGGCCGCGCGCCTGGCAACGGGACGCAATCAGTTGGCTCGACGGACGCGAAGAAGGCGGATTTACGCGCGAAGTCGGGTCACATTTCTTGTTTTTGTCACGGCGTTTCTTTGGCCCTCTCGTGCTTAAGCGAGCAACATGCAGTTTCCCGGAGCCCGGCCGAAGCGAACGCCACATGACAGCCGATCTCACGGCGGGTGAAATCCCGGTCAGCATAGTTGCCGGCGTCGGCAACACGACCATTGATGATCAAAACACCTGGACCATTGTTGGTTCACATGGCCGAGTCCGTTTGCGAGATTGGTCAATCGCCGAGCGTGAGATCGACGGCCACTGGGAAGCCCCCCCCGATGCCATTCCGAATGAGCAAGCAAGACCCAAGATCTTGGCGCGCCAGCTTGACAAAATTGCAGCTATGACGCGCGGCGAACAAACGAATCTGGCCGGGCTTGGCGAAGCGCTTGAAGTGCAAACCATCGTCGAGAAAATTCTGACGGCGCCCATTGATTGAGCCGCAAAAAGTCTTGGATCATATGTCCTTGGCACCTCGCACTTCTTTCGTGTTTTCTTGTTCTGAGTCTATTTTTTGGTTCTTGTTCCAACGCGCAGACACCAATGCGTTGCCCAGAACGGCAACGACATAGGCTTTGCTTCAGCTCAGAACAAGACGGCTCTCAGAAACAACCAAAATCGCACTCTGCGTGTCGGCGCAAAGAGTAAGGCACTCGGCTGTTACTTGATCGCCTGTGGATTGATAGGCGATCCGGCCCCGCCGGGCAGATGTAGTGGCGGCGCGCAGAAAAAGAACTCGTAAATGCCGTCCGCTGCGCAATCAGCGGCAAGATCCTTTAGGTAGAAAATTTCCCCCATGGAGATTCCAATCGCCGGTATCACAACCCAGTGCCACGGTTGATTCGCCTGCGACGTCTCGTTGGGACGTACTTCACAGCCCCACGTATCGGCACAAATAGCTGCGATATCTTTATTCTTAATCCAGTAGGCTGTTTCAAAGGCGAGGCCGGGTGCGTCACCACCCGCGTAACCTTCCCAGTTTCCGGTTTGCAAGCACCGCTCCTGCTGACCAGTTCGCACGATCACGAAATCTCCTTTGCGCACCTCCACGCCCTGAGCAACTGAGCAGGCATTCAAATCCTCAATGGTAATGGCTTCACCATCCTGGAGACTGTCTACCCCTTTATGGCGTGCAACATCGAGCAACACACCTCGGCCGACCATTTTATCGCGAACCTTCTCGATACCAAGTTTGGCCGCTCCGTAGTTCGTAACTTCCGTGGCATCAAATCCATTATACATCTTGTCATCGAGAAAGATGTGCGCGAGCGCATCCCATTGGGTAGATGCCTGGCAGGGAAGATTGATCGCATCGTCTGCGTAGCGCAAGTACGCCTTTCCATCACCGTCCTGCTTGCCATGAACAGCATCGGTGCCAGTAGCCAACATCTGGTGAATTGGATTCCAGCGGCCGCCAAAAAGGCCTGACTGGATCGGCTCCTTTAGCGAAAGACCAAGCGCAAAGACTTTACCTCTCCGTATCAAACCCGCAGCATCGATGACGTCTTGCGGCGAGACGTTGTTGAGCGTACCGATTTCATCTTGATCACCCCAGCGGCCCCAGTTCGAAAGTTCCTTGGCCGTTTCATAGATTTGCTGTCGCGTTAACGTCACGAGTGAACTCCTCCATTTCAGCGACATCCGCTGTCCAAGTCACAAATGATTGAAAGACAAGCAAAGTGATGTGTCAATCGTCCGCAGTACCAGGACCATCAAGACCACCAGGAATGGCGACACAAATATCGACAGGCAAAGTAAGTTTAACTCACTCCGGAACTTGATCTCGGTCTCTGGTTTCACTCTAACCGTTCCCATCGGATGCGTCTCGCAACTTCCGAGAACCATTGTCGACGACTAGTGTCATCTACCCAGACGATTGACGTTGCTCCAATAACTGGAGCCTTTTCCGATTTCCACATCGGGTCACTTCTCAGTTGGAAGGTCCTTGACAAACTCTCTTTTGGGCGACCAATCCTTGTCCGGCACCTTAGTTCAATGCTGCTTCCTGTGGCGGTGGACGAGAAGTGGCACGCTCAGACAGCAGAATCGAGCATTCAAACGGTTTTCCATACCTGCTTATTTGATCAATGACTTGAGCTTGTGCTTCAATGTCGACAATGCCGGCAGGTGGCGCCGATTGAAGGCCGAATTCGATCCTGCGGACTCGCCAAAGGTAGGGCCACCTCGAATCGCATTCAGCATTCGGTGCTGTTTCGTCGAAATTCAGGGCTGCCTCGAAAGGTAGTCGATCAAATGCCTGAACCGCGCTTCGTCATCCTCGCGTTGATTGCCCTCGCAATTGCTGGATTCGTATGGGGAAAGGTGCGCTACGATGTGGTTGCAGGCCTTGCGTTGTTGGTTTCAGTTTATGTCGGCATTGTGCCAGCGGAAGATGCCTTCGCAGGCTTTGGTCATCCCGCGGTAATTACCGTCGCGGCCGTGCTTGTCATAAGTCAAGGCCTGCAGAACGGTGGCTTGGTTGGCTTCATCGTAAAAGTTCTAGCACCAACTCGACGGCACACCAGCTTGCAAGTTGCTTCCGGAAGCGGCCTCACAATGCTGCTGTCGGCCGTCATGAACAATGTGGGAGCACTGGCACTGATGCTGCCGGTAACCTTGCGCAGCGCGGCTCGCGCCCATCGACCAGCCTCGATCTTTCTGATTCCACTCTCCTTCGCTTCCATGCTTGGTGGCCTCATTACATTGATAGGAACCCCCCCCAATCTCATCGTTTCCAGCTTCCGAAATGAGTACGTCGGCCTGTCATTCCATCTTTTTGATTTCACTGCAGTTGGCCTCGTAGTGGCTCTGGTCGGATTGGCGTATCTGTCGCTTGTGGGTTGGCGTTTGCTTCCAACCCACGCGGACAGTGAATTGGGAACGCCTTTGAAAAGTACATTGGCGCCATTCCTTGCTGAAGTACTTGTTCCTGCAAAGTCGCCGTTTGATGGAAGGAGGGTTCGTGACATTGAAGAGCTCTGCGACAATGAAATAACAATAATGACGATCGTGAGAGAGAGTGGCGACCGATTTCTAGCCCCGCGCGGCATTACCCGCTTGCGTGCAGGCGACGAACTGATCATCGAAGGGGATCCGTCGGTGTGGGAGCAGCTGTGTGACAATGTACGGCTGGCGCCATTGGGCAGGCAACATGCAGCCAGCATCTCCTTAAGGTCAGAGGACGTCGTGCTGGTAAATGCTGTCGTTATGCCTCATTCGGAAATTGCAGGTCAATCAGTGCGTGGAATGCGCATGCACGATAATTATGGTATAAATCTACTCGCACTTTCGCGGCAACGCGAACCGCCGCGTTCGCGCCTCAAGAATGTCGCTTTCGAAGTAGGTGACTTGCTATTGCTCCAGGGCGAGCGCAAGAATCTGGCTCGAGTGCTCGACAGCCTTGGATGCCTGATGTTATCGCACCGCCGCCCGGCCACGACCAGTGGCGCCCGTCAGTTTTGGTTTTCCATTCTTGTCTTTGTCGCTGCGCTCGTCGCGATTGCCTTTGGTCTGGTCTCGGCGCCGATCGCGCTAGTTACGGCGGCAAGTGCCTTCATCTTGTTGGGCATGCTCTCTCTTCAGGAGGCGTATAATAGCGTTGAGTGGCCGATCATCGTGTTGCTTGGCGCTCTCATTCCCATCGGGCAAGCCATGAAATCGACTGGTGCCGCCGAGATGATTGCCGGCATTCTCGTCGATGGTGCAGGCACATTACCAATTTGGGCAATCATCGCCATTGTCATGGCAATTTCCATGTGGCTGTCCGACGTCATTCACAACACGCCCACGGCCGTACTCATGGCGCCAATTGGAGCGAGCATCGCAGAAGCACTCGAAGTTTCTGTGGATCCGTTTCTGATGGCGATCGCCGTTGGCAGCGCCTCAGCCTATCTGACTCCCATCGGACATCAATCAAATACGCTCGTCATGGGACCGGGTGGCTATCGTTTCAGTGACTACACGCGCGTCGGAATTGGCCTTGAGATCCTCGTCTTGGTCGTCGGCGTGCCGATGATTCTGCTCGTGTGGCCGCCTCTGGCGACCGCATACGGCCCATGAGTGAAGATGGAGGGAAGATACCGCATCGAGGGTGCAGTCGGTTTCTGCTGGCTCTTGCAAACCGACGCCGACTCGCAGGCGTTTTGAACGACCAGACGACCTATGATCGGCCATTGCCTCTCAGCTTCCCCAGTGCATCACATAGTTACTCGAAGATGAGATCAGGCGTCTTGTGCCCAATCAAGAATTTATTTCCTTAATGGAAACCACAAAACGCTGGCCAAGCGGTTCTGACAACCCGAAGTCACCAATTTCAGATTGCCAGACGGCCAGATCGTTGCGTTTACATTCGTTCTACCGTGTCAAAACGATAAAATCTGTGCTCTCGCCGGTTTCTCTGCGGTAATTGCCGTCCGTCACAATCATGGATGAACCTTTTGTTAGCAGGTCTTCGACCTGCATGCGAACGTGCTTAGGAATATCCAAGCGATCGAGCACGCCCGCAGCCGAATTGTCAGGTGAGTCCGAACTGATCTTTGCAGCAAGGCTGGTCCAGGTCGCT
>JBPCWA010000109.1:0-11393 GCA_051009975.1 Hyphomicrobiaceae bacterium | reverse complement strand
CGGTGCGGCCTCCCGCAAAACGACGGACAGGTTGTCCATTTTATTTTTTAAGTTTGCGTCAATGTCAGTCATTCTTGCCGTCATCCTCGAGCGCCTGACGTTCTGCCTCTCGTCGCATCAATTCTCGAGACCGAGCAGTGCGGACCTCGGACAAGTCGTCTTGTTCGATTTTTGCAGTTTCTCCGGCAGGGCGTTGGGCCACTTTCACTCGAGCGCCTTGGCTTGTGGCTACAACGTGACGGTTGACGACAAATCGCTCACAATTGGATCGTCGAATACCCAATGTCGTTGTTTCATCGAAGATCAGCCGTGCCAAGTCTATTGCGGTGTCGGGATTTGCAATAATCTGAACGGATGTGCACATGCGACCTTTCTTTGCTAGCGCTGACCACTGGCACACGTCGAGGACGCCGGAGTGCTCCCTGATTCTGTCTAGCGCCATCGCAAGATCTTCTGGCGATTGATCGTCGATTTCAAATCGAAATACGTCGACGGAGTCTGCCTGATCTAGAGTGTTCGCTTTAAATTGATTGCAAGACCCAGCAAGAAGCGTAGCGCGCAGAATGTTGCTCCGATTTGCCAGTTTTCGGGAGCCAAATCCGGTGCCGCTGCCCAGGAGGCGTCGTGCCACGTGGTCGGCATCTTGGCTTGGTTGTAAATAATTCAGGATTGCAGCACCCGTCGGTGTAACTCGTTCTCCGTCTTCACCATCGTCCCGAATTTCAAATCCGTGCAGGAGTTCTAATGCTGCAGGTGCTGGTACGGGCAGCATGCCATGGTCCGATTTGACAAGACCTCGCCCGCGCGGCAAGGGGCTGACGGTCCAGGTGCAAAGTTTCAATTTCGAAATTATGGCGGCGGATGCGACGATATCAATTATCGAGTCCCAGGCACCGACTTCATGGAATGTGACATTTTCGATAGGGATGCCGTGCACTTTCGCTTCCGCTGCCGCCAGGCGCTTGAAAATTTCAATGGCGATATCGCGCGTGTCTGGCTCTAGACGTGCGCTTCGTAGTTTGGCTTCGATGCTGGTCCAGGATGTATGGTAATGGTAAGGGTGATGGTGATGGTGATGCGAATCTTTTTTGTCAAATGGGGTTGGTGAAAGCTCCACGTCAAACTTAGTGCCAACAAGAACGTTGTCCGAATGCGGCTTTGCGCCGGCGCTGATGCCGGCTGGGAGGCTCATCGCCTCGATTGCGGCATTGCAAGATGCCCAAAGACGCGGCAACGCATTGAGCATAGCCGCAACGAACATGTCCCCCGCGATGCCTCCCACCGCATCTAGATGGATTGCCGCAATTTCTTTCAAGGCGATTTCTGGGCTGGTATCTGACATCACGAGCCGCTGGCGTAGTAGGGCACCAGATACGGACCTTCTGGAATGACCGCGATGTCAATGTCGTTGTGCGTCGCAATTGAGGTCGCGATCGCATCGGTGAGATCGTCTATTTGATTGACGCCCGTGACAGCTTGATCAACAGGATCGAGCAGGGGTGCATAAAGTCCAACGCGACCTACGCGCATCGGCTTGAGTTGCATCTCAGTCTGCCACTCATCGATGGCTGCAAAGCGTTTGCCCGTGAGCGATGCGAGGAAAGCCTCCATCCCAAGATTAACCAATCTTTCCTGGGCCGCACGAAATTCACTTGACCCTATTCCTTCGGAGCATTCCGAAACGATAATCAAATTGCCACCGGGCTCCAAAATATCGATGGGCGTTACCATGCCTTTGACGGTCTGATAATATGTCTTGTCAAGAGGATAGCCGGCAGCTGATGTGAGTACTGTCTTAAACCTTCTGTTCACCGGAATTGCTGTTGCGTCTTTCGCGAACGCCACGGCCGAATCGTGGCTGGCTTCGATGTCGCCGAACGTGGCGAACACCAGGTTGCGTGCTTCGTCGATTACGGTGTTCAACGCCAAGATCTTTCCACCGAGCATTCTCACGATCTCGATCTGTTCCTCGTGAAGAGGATTCTTCAAAAGGTTGCATGATCGAGCGGCTTCATGCTCCATGAAACGCGCCGAGTGAAACGTCCGGATGGTTGAGTGGTGTGCGACACCAGGAGCTATGACCTTACGGCCACCCGACCATCCGGCCATGAAGTGGGGCTCCACAAGGCCTGTAACTATCTTGACATCCGCTTCCACGAAACGACGATCCAGTAGAACGGGTGTGCGATGTCCGTCTGTGAAGCCAAGATCAACATGCTGCTCATCGTTGCGGGCGTCGTGATTTGCGACGTGAACAGCATCGAGCACCCAGGAATCGCCGACCAGCTCAACCAACTCATCGCCGAGATTAGGGCGGTGCAGGCCGGTTGCAACCAAGACCGTAACTCCGTCTGGCGAAATACCGCCTACACCAAGACGCTCGATGATCCGCCTCAAGAACAATCCATTGGGGACGGGCCGGGTAATGTCGCAGATCAGAATGCAGGCCGTCTTAGCTCCGCGCGCGATCACCTCCAATTTATCGGAAGCGATGGGACAGTCTAAAGCTTCGTCGATGACGGCTGTCGGGTTGTCTGGAATAGGCAGCGCGGGCTTTCGAATGATGTGCGCGCGGGCCTCGCTTGGCAATACTGCCTTCAAGCCATGCTTTCCGTAGGCGAGTTCAACGTGCTGCACTCAAATTTCCTCCTATTGTCCGCGGGGACATTTCGCCACTATACACTACGCAATCGCGACTAGACGAGTGGTCAAAGGTGATCGCTACTTGTCTGATCTGCTCGGAGAGCAGTGCGAATTTTCAACGGGGCCGGGGTCACAGAACTTCTCTCGTGTGATTGCGTAACGTTGATGCGGCTTTGGACTTGACTTATCCAGTCCAGATCAGGGCACTTGCCAGTGGGCTATACCAGTTGTCGGTAGTTATCGGAAAGCACCTTTGAGGGTGACATGCGTTTCACTATTCGCCAAATGGTAAACTCTGATCGAAGCGCGCTTCGTCGAGCGTTCTCAAGTGGCTAGATCTTGCGTCACAACTGCCCGCGGAAACTTCACAAAGGAAGAAGAGTTTCGGGACGATAAGCGATGGTTTCTTGCTTTGAACGGTCTGAACCGAGAGCATCGCTGCAGAGATGGGCTTAACGCAACTGGTATAAGGATTGTGGCTTTGCGTCAGATGCATGATATTCGGTTATGCGCAATGCAAGATCAGGTCAGGTCGCCCGCTATTTCGGCCGCGCCGGCTCCGAACCGGTGAGCCTTTTTGAAGGAGAACGTTATGATCCACCACTGGCAGAATAGTGTCGTCCATCTGCTAAAAAGCGGGTTGGTTCTGCTTCTCTTGGCGCTGTCTTGTGGTGCTGCCGTAGCACAGCATCCCGCCGCGAAGCTGGCGGAAGCACCGAAATCCGAAACGGATTTGCAGCAGATCATCGACTCTGCAAGCAAACAAGGCGTGCGCGTCATTGTGGTTGAACCGAAAGCCGATGACCAGCTTGCACCTGAGCCAGCAAGGAGGTCGCTGTTTTCGCGCATGTCAGCCACCACCTGGCTCGCACGACAACGGCTGTTTGAGATCTTGGCAGGGATCCCGAGTTTTCCAGCGCTTGCGCTGAAGGCGATCCAGAGTAAAGGCGAGAGCGGCTCGGCTTTCTGGCCTTTTTCGGTGGCGGCTATCGCGATCGTATTCCTTCTGATCGGTTGGGTTGGCCGGCACTTATTCTACCGGTGGGCGCGACGTGTGGTTCTCTCTTACTTTTCGCGCGAGCCCGTCAGCGATGCTGAGAAGATCGGTTATTTATACACGCGCGGCGTGGTTGGTTTTGCGGGTCTTGCCATTCAGGTTGTTGTCGCGGTTCTATTGGTTCTGGCAGTCGATCCCGGCAAATCCTATCGGGATACGGCGATGATCGTTGTTGCCTATTGGGGAGTGGTTGCCGGCTTCTCCATATTTTTCAGGACGTTGCTTGCCATCGATGCACCTCAGTATCGAACTGTTGCGATCAGTCATGAACGTGCAAAGACTTTCTACCAGGAGCTGACCGCTCTGTTTGCCTTCGCGATGTTTGTGATCGCCGCTTGCTACTGGATGGACGGACTAGGGATCGATCCAGGTGCTCATGTTTTAGCGCTGAGCGCTTCGTCGCTGATTGGAACGTTGGTCCTCTCGGCTGTTGCAGTCCGTTATCGACGCGATGTTGCTCAAATGCTCTTCAGCGGCAAGCCTTATGCCAACTTGTTTTTCTGGCAAAAGGTAGTTGCAAGGTTCTGGTATGTCCCAATAATCGTGTATCTCTTGGCGGCTTGGGCGTTCACAGCTACTCGACTTCTGCTGGATCAGCCCAACGCCATTGGACTCGTCGGCTTTCCCGTACTTTTTGCACTGGCAGCAGTTGCGCTGTATGGCGCTTACTTGCTCTTGGTCGAGGCTATCTTTGAGCGTCGTCCGTTGGAGCCCGAGAAGAGTGCAGCGAGCGCCGGCGGGATGGATGGCGCGAGCGATCGGGAGGGAGCCAGCGAAGCTGCCCAGGAGCTAGAGGTCGCAGCTCTCTTGGAGCCACCAACGTACAAGCGGCTTGCTCAGCGGGCTGGGGCGATGCTGGCTGTTGTCGGTGTTGTGGCGGCGACTCTGGCGCTGTGGGGCACCAACCCACTTGCGCAGAGCGGCTCGACGGACGCCATAGTCGACATCTTGATCGTCGTTTTCGTTGCATATTTGTGTTGGTCTGCGACCAAAATTGCTATCGACCGCAGGATTATGCATGAAGGTGGTCCTGTCTCCATTATCCCTGGTGAGGTGGGCGGGGGCGGCTCGTCACGCCTTGGGACGCTGCTGCCGCTGTTTTCAAACTTCCTGCTGATCTTCATCGCATCGGTTGCGATTATGATCATTCTCATGGAACTCGGTGTCAACGTCACGCCATTGTTTGCGGGGGCGGGTATTGTCGGATTGGCCATCGGATTTGGCGCACAAACTTTGGTGCGCGATATACTATCCGGCGTCTTTTTTCTCATTGATGATGCCTTTCGACAGGGCGAATACATAGATGTCGGCGATGTCAAAGGGACGGTTGAGACTATCTCGTTGCGTTCGATGCAACTTCGCCACCATCTCGGTCCGCTGAACACGATACCTTTTGGCGAGATCAAGAATGTTCAGAATTTCTCCCGCGACTGGGTGATCATGAAATTACCGCTTCGCCTAACATACGATACGGACGCCGAAAAGGTGCGCAAGCTCATCAATCGCTTCGGTAAGGAACTCCTCGAAGATCCGCAGATAGGTCAGGATTTCTTGCAACCTTTGAAGTCGCAGGGGGTCACCGGAATGGATGAGTCGGCGATGATCATGCGGGTCAAGTTCATGACAAAGCCGGGTCAGCAATGGTTAATCCGAAGAAAGGTTCTGAATGGCATTCGGGACCTATTTGATCGCGAAGGTATCATCTTTGCTCATCATGAAGTTACCGTGCGGGTCGCGTCGGATCGACCAGACGAGGAGATCAGTGAGGGCGATAGAGCGGCAGCCGGCGCGGCAGGGCAGCGAATTGCAGCGGAACGTGCACAGCAGAAACCGGCGGCCGCCCTGCAGGACGAGATCTAGCGCGATAAGCACTCAACAGCGGCAACACGGCTTAGAAGGGACGGGTCGGGGCGGCAGGAGACTCGTCCAGTAACGAGACTGAATCGTGCCCGATCGGCCCAGAGTCTCCAGCTGCTACATTTTGCCCAATCGCGCCTCTGGATTACGCGCAATCAGTCCCGCTTCTCGCGTCGCGGTAAGAAGATCGCCGGCAACGTGTAGCGCGCGATTTTGCAATTCTTCGCTCGGCACGACCATGTCTGGTACTAATACCACTGACATTCCGGCTGCGACAGCGCCACGCCCCCCGTTTTCGGAGTCTTCAAAAACGATGCATTTGGAGGGGGCAACATCGAGCCGAGCAGCAGCTTCAAGAAAGATGTCCGGTGCCGGTTTGGAGGCAGCGACTTGATCGCCGCCAATGATGTGAACAGAGCTGGGTACTAAGCCTGCGCGTTCGAGTTTCCACCGTGCACGCTCGGTCTCGGTCGACGTTGCAATTGCCATGGGCATCTGCCTTGTTGCTAGGTGGCAAAGGACTTCCGCGGCGCCGGGCTTGATGGGGACTTGCTTTTCGTAGCGGCGATCAATATGCGTGAGCCAAGTTGTTTCAAATTCTGCGATTGGAACGCGCGATCCAAGATGTCTGGCCAACACTCGCGAGCTTTCGTGTTTATTTAGGCCGACCATGGTGCAATAGACTTCGATACTGACGTTACAGCTGAACGCCCGACATGCGTCTTGTAGCGCTGCGAATGCCACGCGCTCGCTGTCGAGCAGCAGGCCGTCCATATCGAATATGGCAGCGTCAAATTGCGGGACTTGGTATGTTGGCATTACCGTTCAGTCGAACATTCAGCCGAACTTTGACTTGCTCACCTCAATTACATCTTCGAAGGTCCTGAGGCCTGTCACAGGTGCCGAAACAAGGACCGCCATATTGCCTGGCTTGTGCTCGTTTCGCAGCATTCGCATATGGGCTTTGGGAATCTGCAGCCACGGAAAGACCTCAGACATGCAAGGATCGACGCGTCGGTCGATAACCAGCCGGTTCGCCTGACTGGCTTGTTGCAAATTGGCAAAATGCGAGCCTTGGACGCGCTTCTGATGCATCCACAAATAGCGCGCATCCATCGTCAGGTTGTAGCCTGACGTGCCGGCGCATATAACCACCATTCCGCCGCGTTTAACGACTTGCACGGAGACTGGGAACGTCGCTTCCCCTGGATGCTCGAAGACGATATCGACATTCACACCCTTGCCGGTGATATCCCAAATGGCCTTGCCGAAACGGCGCATCTCTTTGAGCCAACTGCCGTACTCGGCCGTATTGACTTTCGGCAAGGGGCCCCAGCAGTCGAATTTCTTGCGATTAATGACCCCAACGGCACCGAGTGACTTGACGAAGTCAATCTTGTCGTCCTCGGAGACAACGCCGATTGCATTGGCGCCGGCGGCTGCACAAAGCTGTACGGCGAAGGAACCAAGTCCGCCTGATGCGCCCCAGACAAGAACGTTTTGGGATGGCTTAAGGGTATGCGGGCGGTGGCCAAACAGCATGCGATAGGCGGTTGCCAACGTCAGGGTGTAACAGGCGCTCTCTTCCCAGGTCAGATGCTGAGGTCGAGGCATCAGTTGGCGGTCTTGAACTCGGGCGAACTGTGCGAAGGAGCCATCTGGGGTTTCATATCCCCAGATGCGTTGCGAGGGCGAGTACATGGGATCGCCGCCATTGCATTCTTCATCATCGCCATCGTCCTGGTTGCAGTGAATGACGACCTCATCGCCTACTTTCCATCGCTTAACTTTCGAGCCAACCGCCCAAACGATGCCGGAGGCGTCCGAACCGGCGACGTGCAATGGCTGCTTGTGGACGTCTCGAATGGGCGAAATCGGTGTGCCAAGAGACGCCCAAATCCCATTGTAGTTTACGCCAGCCGCCATGACCAAAACGAGAACGTCATGGCTGTCCAGATCCCAGGTCGGCAAAATCTCGATCTGCATGGCTTTGTCTGGTTCGCCGTGACGATCTTCGCGGATAGTCCACGCATACATTTTTGGCGGAACGTGTCCGAGAGGTGGAATTTCACCGACCTCGTAAAGCTCTTTTCGTGGCGATGCTGCCAACACAGAAGAGGCCGTATCTGTCGGCAGCGTATTCGATATGTTCTGGTGCTCGGTCGTTGCTGTATTGGCCATGGCGACGTCCTTCGTTTGGTTGGCATGGCAACCGGTAACCGATCGGATGCAATCCGCGACTTGGTTCACAGAATTGCAAACTGTTCGCTGCAGCGCAACAATATTGCATCTATGAGTTGTGCGGCAGATGTTCGATCCGCTGAGTTGTCAGTCGAGGTACTGTTGTTGGATGGGCCGCAACGTCGATGCTACGATCCAAAAGCGCCCAAAACTAGGCTGAATGAACGGGAGGATGCAGAATTCGGTCGTGTGTTTTGGGAAATTCCGGTTTGTCGCAACTGCGAAACAATATAAGAATGTCTCTGCTGCAATTGCGAAGGTGTGGCTGAAAGCCAGGTGTCCTGATGATCGATTCAAAACCAACAGCAGAGCGCGACCGGCCGTGGATTTTTCGCACTTATGCCGGTCACTCAACGGCTGCCAAATCGAATGCGCTTTATCTTCAGAATTTGGCCAAAGGTCAGACGGGATTGTCCATAGCCTTCGATCTGCCTACTCAGACCGGGTACGATAGTGACCATGAGTTGGCCCGCGGCGAAGTCGGCAAGGTGGGGGTCCCGATTTGTCATCTTGGGGACATGCTGACGCTGCTGAAGGACATCCCTCTAGATCGTATGAACACGTCAATGACGATCAATGCGACAGCGGCCTGGTTACTAGCATTATACATCGCAGCGGCGGATAGAAGCGGCGTCGACCGCAATCGACTGACCGGAACCATCCAGAATGATATTATTAAAGAATATCTCTCGCGAGGCACCTACGTTTTCCCGCCAGGCCCTTCACTTCGTTTAATTAAAGATTCGATAGTCTTCTCCTACAGCGAGGTTCCAAAGTGGAATCCGACGAATGTCTGTTCCTACCATCTCCAGGAAGCCGGAGCGACACCGGTGCAAGAGCTGGCATTTGCGCTGGCAACGGCAACAGCTGTTCTGGACACTGTAAGAGAATCGGGGGAGGTTTCCGTTGACGATTTCGGTGCGGTCGTAGGACGGGTTTCGTTCTTTGTGAATGCGGGTCTAAAGTTTATCACGGAGGTTTGCAAAATGCGGGCCTTCGTCGATCTGTGGGATGAGATTTGCGC
Organism: Hyphomicrobiaceae bacterium; assembly: GCA_051009975.1. Classification (GTDB taxonomy): domain Bacteria; phylum Pseudomonadota; class Alphaproteobacteria; order Rhizobiales; family Hyphomicrobiaceae; genus Tectiglobus. Next base: position 2,571 of record JBPCWA010000109.1, on the reverse strand, counting down.
AGAACGCTATGGCGTAAAAGATCCTAAATTTCGGCGTTTTCGATACGGCGTGCAGGTTAATTCTTTGGGTCTCACAGAACAGCAGCCAGAAAACAACGTCTATCGCATATTGCTCGAAATGCTTGCAGTGACTTTGTCAAAACGGGCCCGGGCGCGGGCAGTGCAATTGCCGGCTTGGAACGAGGCCTTGGGTCTGCCGCGGCCGTGGGATCAGCAGTGGTCTCTGCGTATGCAGCAGATCGTAGCGTTTGAGACCGACCTTTTAGCCTACGGAGATATTTTCGATGGGTCTATTGAAATCCAGCGCAAAGTGGATGCGCTCAAAGAAGAAGCACGCGCCGAACTTGCCGCAATCGAGAACAAGGGGGGCGCAATTGCGGCAATTGGCTACATGAAAAGTCGGCTTGTGGAGAGCAACTCGGTGCGCCTCGCCGACATCGAAAATGGCGATCAGATCGTTGTCGGAGTCAATGCCTTCACACAGACAGAAGGGTCGCCGTTGTCGGCTGGAGATGGGGCCGTTCAGACTATCGACCCGGCGGTTGAGTCTGATCAAATCATGCGGCTGAAGAAGTGGCGTGCTGATCGCGATCCGACCGCTGTAAAAGAGGCATTGTCTGCCTTGGAAGCGGCCGCCAAGGGCGGTGGGAATGTTATGGAGCCATCAATCGCGTGTGCCAAGGCTGGCGTAACGACGGGCGAGTGGGGCGCAACACTTCGACAGATCTTTGGTGAGTACCGCGCGCCGACCGGCGTGGGCGTGGCCGCGGGTTCGTCCACCAGCAATCTCGACGACGTGCGTGCAGCCGTTGAAGATTTTACCCGCAGGAGTGGTCGACGTCTCAAGTTCTTGGTGGGCAAACCAGGTCTCGACGGCCACTCGAATGGGGCTGAGCAGATTGCCGTTCGTGCGCGCGATTGCGGTATGGACGTTCTCTATGAGGGCATTCGGCTGACGCCGTCGCAGATTGTTCGTGCAGCGATTGACGAAAGCGTTCACGTTGTTGGTTTGTCTATTTTGTCCGGCAGTCACGTACCGCTCGTTCAGGAGATCATGGAGCAGCTTAAAACGGATGGCGGAGGAGATATTCCGGTTGTCGTCGGCGGTATTATTCCGGCCGAAGATGCGCGAGCACTCAAGGCCATGGGGGTGGCGGGTGTTTATACGCCAAAGGACTTTCAATTGAACGATATTATGGCCGATTTAGTGCGTTTGGTGGACAGCGGATCCGTCGCTGCCTAATCCTGCAGGCGCAATGAGAAACGCTTGCTTTGCCTGGAGCCCGTCCACGGTTGGTCCCAGTTCCTTATAGTGCCGGCTTTCGCGTAATGGTTCTTGATGCGATGCCCCGGTGGCGGAACTGGTAGACGCGCCAGACACCGCATCAAGCGACAACTGGAAAATCCCATTGTAGGATTACGACGGAATGACAAGCGAAAAGCCCATCTCGGTTGGCGGCTTCTAGAAATTTACGACCGACACCGCCAAATACTTCAGCGATGTTGAGAGAGGGGGGCTCTTTTCGAACCTCCCACTTTGCTTCGTAGAAGACCTAATCTTCTAGTAGTCCTTTCGCACTTCTCTGAAGATGTAAGCCAATACTATGGGTATGATGACGAACGCAATAATAGTGGCGGCGGCTTGAAGGTATTCGGCGTCCATGGTCTAGTTCTTTCTCGTTGTGTGGGCACAACGCTTCAACTCATGGGTTTATTTTTGCTTTTTAGAAGACCCGGTATTTAGCCCTTTTCCGAGCTTGTTGGACCTGTTGATTTATAATCGGTTCCGATTCTGTTCTGATGTTATTCTTTGGGGGCGGGTAGGTTGGAACGCCTGATTCAATATAAACCGCAATGAGTATGACGGTTCCGAATAGAAAGCCGGTGGCGAGTAGAATGATCATTGTGTCCCGCTTATTTTTATGTGAGCAAGTAACCTTCTAAATTGAATCGCTCCTTTTGTTAATAGAATACTTTTGAGGAAAAGCTGTAAGCGGCTCTGCAATGAACTGTTGCGCGGCGCGGCACGGTCCTTTGTCGTCATGCCAGCAGCCTTCCGCGTTTTGCGGCATGTGCTTGTAAATAAGCGGCTGCAGCGAGTCGGGATCGGTCTTTGGGACGTCTACGTGCGCCCAGTCTCTATCGTATGATCTCAACCATCTCTCTAGTTCCAAAGCTATTTCTGTTCAACGCAAGATAACATTATTTGGCGCATGGCTATCCCATGTCGCCTGAGATCTCAGCGTGATTTATTTTTTGAAAATGGCGCCGTCTCTTTACAGAAAAGCGTGCAAAGTTGCCGTTCTGGCCGATCTTGCAATCTCCTGAGGGATACGTTCTTCGACGACAACCAACTGCAAATCAGGCCCCGCGAAAAATTTCCCATAAAATATCACGGAGTTGCTTTGCAATGGCTGATGCTAATTCTTCACGTTTGGGCTGAATCAATGGCGCAAACGATCTCACGACAGTTGTCGTGTCGAGAGTTTTAAGTCACGCCACGAGAGTACCCAATTCTTAGATACTTAGTCCGGGCCGTCGGACAGAGAGATCGCAGACCACCTGAAGACC
>JBPCWA010000108.1:0-10962 GCA_051009975.1 Hyphomicrobiaceae bacterium | reverse complement strand
CCAACACATAGCGCAACCATAACTGTGCAGATCGCTCTCGCCAGCAATACTGTTATCGCCAACTTCGGTCTGTGCCAGGACTATATTGCTGCGGCAGCATCACACAAATTCTTCAACTTCTTCATTGCCAGGTCGCGCCCGAGCATCGCCAACCCGCAATCCGGTGCCGCGACGAGACGATCCTTCTCGACGTGACGCAGTGCGACGTTCAACCGATTGGCAATTTCCTCTGTTTCTTCGAGCCGACTTTGGGCAATCGCTACACATCCCAAAACAATTGTCGATGCAGTAAATTTTTCGAGTAAAGAAAGATCGTTGTGGCGATGTGCGTCCTCGATCGAGATCTGATGAACAGTTGACGCGTCAACTGCCTCGGCAAGTTCAAAATAGGTCCTCGGATCGGCTTTGTGATACTTCGTATCGTCAAGATGTTCGGGATAACCGCAACACATATGCATGACGCGTGTCACCTCTACCGGCACGCCATCAAAACAGCGATCAAGGCATTCGACACCGTAGCTCAACGCGCGTTCGACGTTTCGAGCAAACAGCGGTTCATCGACTTGGATGAACAGACAGCCCGCGTTCGCGAGCGCCCTGATTTCGAAGTTCAATGCATCTGCTAGGTCAAACGCCAACTGGCGCTCATCATGGTAAAACTCGTTTACACAGGTGTCCATGATCGTTGTCGGTCCGGGTACCGTGAGCTTCACCGGGCGTTCCGTCGCCGCTTGCGCCACTTTGAAGTCACGGCCAAGGAAGTGAATGCCCTTTGGTACGACTTTGCCTCGAATTGTCGGCAACTCGGCCTCATAGGCGCCATCACGAAGAACTCGCCGAGTCAGCCCAACGAAATCAAAACCGTCGAAATGCCGACAGTGATAGTGGATATAATTTTCGCGACGCTGTTCACCGTCCGTCGGTACGGTTATTCCGCACGCAACTTGGTCCTCAACTGCTTCGCGGGTCGCGCGATCGAAAAGCTCATCGCTGATAGTTCCTACCTGTGCCATAGCCATACTGTAGCCTCTTGTCACATCGCCGCTGGTAGTTGTGAGTCCATTCTCTACCTGGAACCAATCGCGCACGGGGACATAACGTGGTTTTGGGAAGGACCCTATGCAGGTCGTTGGAATGGCCATGGGTTTACCGATTCTTGGTTTCGACTTTTGGACTAGTGGATTAGTTTAGGTTTGGATTGCCGAGGCGTACGACTTGCCGCAAAGCATCCGGACGCACCGCATTTCCCAACATGGCTCGGACGTGTCTACGGATAGTTTCGCATGCGGTCGATGAAAATTCTACAAAGCGGCGCAACCGGGAACAGGCGACCTCCCTTGCAGGCTCCACCGCTCCGCTCAGCTATAACACATGCCGACCCTCTCGTCGCGACCACACCCGCCACCGTTTGCATATTCGCCCCGCCTAAAGTGGCCCGGGATCCGACCACGCTTAAGTGCGCATATTATGCATCCGATACATCCGCATGCCAGTGATCTGTTGTCGGATGGCCCACCAAGTATCCATAGTGCTCCAACGGGAGAGAGTGACACGCTTGTCATCGAGATCCATTGTGATGCTCCGTTGGTGAAGACGCGCACTTTCACCACTTGCCACTCCGTGATCCCGCCTGACAGCTTTGATGGGGAAATGCTCTCCTTCCTGACCCAAAACTAGAGGAGAGCAAGTCAATCCCAAACCATCGCAAGTCTGTAACAAACTGATGACGTCATCGAAAGACTTAGTCGGCGTCACCGTGAACTCGTCCGGAATCGGTCGTCGGTAGCAGCCTGAACCGGGTGGCTGCGGCGTTGCAGCATGTGAGCCAGCGAGATAGCGACAGACTTCATCGCGCATAATGTCAGCCGCCGCCTCAGCCCTAGCACCTTCCCACACCAAATTATTGGAATACGCATCGCGCGGCAGGTGACGCTGTCCTATGATAGGGCCAGTATCGACACTCCCCTCCAGGACATGGAATGTCACGCCGCCGCAATCGTTAGCACGTCCGTCAACAAGCATGCCGCAAGTTGGAACGGGTCCCTTGTAGTGCGGAAGTAGCGATGGATGACAATTGATTGCTCTAGGTCCAAACCTGCTCAATATGCTGGAGGGAATGATGAGCCCAGTGATAACCGTAACAAGTACGTCGGGCTGCAGCCTATCTATGGTGCGGGCCATTTCAGACACGACAGATTTTGGATTTTCGTAAACGTAAACCGGTAAATCGGCCTCCAGACAGATCGCATGCAAGTCCCGATATCCCAATAGTCTTCCAATCGGCCGCCACCTTTTCTTTCGTCTTAAAAGAGAATGACTCTTTGTCCAAAGTGCTGAAATGCGATTGCCGCCGGCCAACCAGCTTTCAACGGTTCGCAACGACATCAAATTAGGTTCGGTGATAAAAAAGGCCGTTAGTGGGGACTGTCGTTTGGTGGTCATTGCATCACTCTCAAATGGGCAGATCACTTCAATGTGGAGAAGTAGGACTCTTCGAAGATTGGATGAGAAATGACCACTTCGCCATTGACGGGGGCATGGAATTCATCGTCGCTCGTCGGGAAGCGTGTCGAAGAGCCCGGACAGCGTTTGTTTTATTCCTAGGTCCGCGCACCGAGCTCTGAAGGCATCGAATTCGACCGACAAAGTGTCGGACCAATCATTCTGACCGCACTCAGCCAGCAATCGTCCTTGGTGGATCGTAAGATCAATCAGCGCAAGTGGCTCACTGCGAGTAAATGCCTCCAAGAGCTCGCAATACCGCAGAACTGCCTCCCACTTTCTAGACGCTAGTCCAATCCGGATGGCATCGCTGTAGAAAAAGAAATGGCAATGGCTGACGCAACCTTCCGATAAGATCTCAGCGCCTATCGACAACAACCGATCTTGTTCTCTCGGATCCGGAACCGTTAGCGCATAAGCGGAGAGTTCTTTCGGACTGGTGAAATGACGGGCCGCCGCGAGAGCGAGTTCCATGCCACTTCGACCCATCTCCTGCGCCTCTGCCAGACGCCCCTGCAAGAATAGAATTCGCGCCGCGTAGCCTCTTGCTTGAGCCTCGAAACGTTGGGCACCAATTTCCAATCCGAGCCGAATGCCCTGCTCGTTCAGTTCCAGCGCAGTGTCGATGTCGCCTTCAACGAAGTGAGCTGCACTCAAACTGGCTATTGCCACACATTCAGCGACGGGTGCAAAGTACTTCTGCGAAAGCGACCATGCCTCCTCGGCGTCCGACTTTGCTCGCTCGACTTCACACAAATAGAGCCGCGCTGCACCACGGTTATGAAGATTTGCAGCGAGGGCTCTATTCAACCCGTGCGAACGGGCTAGATTTACCGCCTGCGTGTAAAATCGATCGGCCGTTACCATCGCTCCCTTCATGTAGTTGGCGTCGCCAAAATTACTGAAACCTCCCACCTGTATCGAGAACGAGTTTGTTCGATCGGCATAGGACAGTGCACGCGATGTGCTGGCCAAGATGTCGTCGATCCGACCGAGTGGAAAGAAGAGATTTCCGCGAAGATAGTGAATTTGCGCAAGGTCGCTGTCCGATTTCTGGCGCTCGGCCGCATCCTGTGCGATCGCCAAGCTATCAAGTGCTTCCTGATAACGGCTCGCCTGTCGCGCAACTTGGGCGAGGCCGACACGCGCCCGAATTATCTGCTCATCGCATTGCGCAGATGCGGTAGCGCCGGCAAAAACGTCCAGAGCGCGGGCCGAATTGCCAACCGCTCGGAGCACGTCTCCGTATGCGCATTCAATGTCGAAGCGACAATCCTCGGGCTCCAACTCCATGGCACGCTCAAGAAGCGGCAATGCGCGATCGTGATTGGATGCGTCTATGTATTGAGTGGCGGCCGCCAGATACGCCGCCGCAGCTTCCGGTGCACTTGCGCGATCAAGATGCTGTGCGTAAAGCACGATGTCGTGGTCTGCGTACCACTCTGCCGCCCTCAAATGCAATGAGGTCCGGCGCGATTTCAAGATAGTTTCGTAGGCACCATCACGGATCAGCGCATGGGCAAACTTCAGCTCGTCGCCCGCCTCAAAGATAAGTGCTTCGCGCTGCAATTCTTCCGCACACGCGACGGGCTCCTTCAGGATATATCGCACCGCCGCAAGTACAAATCGTTGGCCCAGAACTGCCGCAGCTTGGAGTATGTTGCGATCGTCTTCGGCAAGGCCATCGAGACGAGCCTGGACGATCCCGTGAATGCTGTCCGGAAGATCGCCGGCCGCCAGTCTGTCAACATTGCGTAGCAATTGCTGCAAGAATAACGGATTTCCGCCCGACCGCTGTATACACGTTTCCATCAATGCTGGATCTATAGCACGTTGAGCCTCGGCAAATCTTCGCGCATCGCGCAAGCTGAGCGGTTCGAGATCAAGCGTTACCAAAGGTGTTTTGTCCAGCAGCAACTTCCACTCCGCATCCAGCGGATCTTCTGCGCGTCGGGTGGTGATCACCACTACAGATTGCTGGTTGCAGATAGAAGCTGCCAGATGACCGAGATCCGCCAAATCCTGGATTTCGGCCCAATGTGCATCTTCGATCTCGACCATCACTGGGCCTTGTTCGACGGCAGCCTTCATTAAATCACACATCAAAGCTCTTCGCCCTTTTGCGCGGTCAGGTCCATCCATGGCTGCGTAGGTCTGAGCTTGATCAACTGACAGGGGCAGATCTAGGAGAGTGTTGAGATGAGGCAGATGTGCGGCTTTGATCCAGTTCCCCCTCAGCGCATTCTCGACCGAATTCGCGCGCGAAAGCTCGTCGGCATCAGGATTGAGCCCCATGAATTGGCGCACTAGTCCGTGCAGCGCCACTCGTTCCGCCGGCGCTCCGAAATCAAGTACGTTGCTGCGCAGATGCCGAAATCCATCTGCTTCGGGCAGTCGGCCTAACTCGGTCAGCAGTCGACTTTTCCCAATTCCTGGCTCGCCACGAAGAACGATCACCCTGCCACGCCCGCCCTTGCGACATGCCACAAGTTCGCCGGCCAGCGTTGCAAGTTCGTGCTCTCGACCAATAATCTCCTCGTTGCCCTGATCTGACATGTCAGACGAGCCTGTGATACGCCAGACCTCGATGGGATCCGTCAAGCCCTTCACGCTTCGTTGACCACCGGGCTCAGCATAGAACTTGTCACCCACTGCCCCTCTGACCGCCTCAGACACAATAATCTCACCTGGATCGGCTTGGTCAGTTAGCCGGGACGCAAGATTTACTCCGTCTCCGGTGACCGTATATTCCACATGGGCATCACTTCCCGTCTTGCTCGCAATAACTTGACCCGAGGCGACGCCGATATGAACAAGCAGGGGTGGGGTCAATCCCGCAACTGATCGACGAATTTCCAACGCAGCACGCACCGCTCTCTCTGGGTCATTCGTATGCGCGACCGGGGCACCGAAGACTGCCATGACAGCATCGCCGATATGTTTGTCGATGTGGCCTCCGTAGTGTACGACTGCTGCATCGACCACGCCAAAATATAGGTTCAATAGATCGACGACTTCCTCTGCGTCCATTCGGCTGGTCAGTGACGTAAAACCGACGAGGTCCGCGAACAACACTGTCACCTGCCGGCGCGAGCGGGCCAGCGCTAGCGGAGGCGCGCTCATTGGCAGGCTTTGTACTGGCGGTGTTGCACCAGAATTTGCCTCGTATTGTGAGCGACCTTTCAGTTGGTCTATGGCCGAGAGCAACTTTCTGCGGTCGCCGACGGCCAGAACGCCCATATCCTTGAGGTCATCAACTGTCAGCTCGGACAAAATCGCCCAATCGATCTTGTTCTTGGCAAACGCGTCCGCATATTCGCCCAATCCGAGTTTATTCAACCAATCCGAGACCGTCTCAGGCACAGCACCACCATCTCACAGCTCTCTCGCGTCATGCACTCGTCAATCTCTCATCATGCCCACGGCGTGCAGAATATTCGCCTTGAACCCCGCATCGCCACATTAAACTGTCCAAGCTCGTGACTCTCACTTCAATGTGCTACAGGTTGATCAGTCTCAATAGCGTGTGTCGATGCATCGGACAATGGCCGCTAGCCGACGCACAGATGAGAATAGTTTGCCCAATGTTATCTGGTCAGCATGAAGCCTCTATAACCGTCCGCAGCAATTTCATTGCAGTGCTGGCGGTAATAGGCCATTCCACCCGTGTAAGGCATAAACACACGTGGTTTTCCTGGAACATTGGCGCCCAAGTACCAAGAGTGCTTTACGAGCGGCAGAAGGGTCGCATTGGCGGCGTCGTTCACGTGTTCTACCCAATCATCGACCGCCTCTTCAGTCGCTTCGATTCGCGCTAGTCCCTCGCGCATCATGTGAGCAATGCAATCGGTGATCCACTCAACGTGCTGCTCGATCGCAACCGGCATGTTACAGAGAACTGAGGGGCTGCCAGGGCCAGTTATGGTAAAGAGGTTGGGAAAACCCGCAATCTGCAAGCCGAGGTAGTTGCGCGGCCCGGCTCGCCAGGTCTCTGAAAGCTGACGCCCGCCGCGCCCCGTTATATTGAGCCGTAAGAGTGCCCCTGTCATGGCATCGAACCCGGTCGCAAACACGATTATGTCGGCAGGCACGTCCTTGCCGCTCTCCAACCGAATGCTGTTTGGCCCAATCAGCTTTATCGGATCGGCGCGCACATCGACGAGAGAAACATTCTTACGATTGAAAGTCTCAAAGTATTCCGAGTCGATGGGAGGCCGTTTGGCAGCATAAGGATGGTCAACGCCCGCCAGGATTTCCGCCGTCTCAGGTTCTTTTACGACCTCCCGGATCTTATCCTTGAGAAAATTCGCCGCCGTGTCATTGGCTTCCTTGCTCACCAGAAGATCATCGAAAGCAGCGCGGAATTGTAGACCACCTTTTTTCCACGCCGCCTCGTATATCTTGAGACGCTCATCTGCTGACACGTCGAATACTTTCCGCGACGAGATAACAAATGGGTGTCCATTCGGAGTTGACCGCGTAATCCGTCGAATCTCGTCAAAATTCTCTTTGACGTACGCCTTGAACTCTGACGTCAAGGGGGCGTTTCGCGCCGGCACGCTATAATTTGCGGTGCGCTGAAAAACTGTCAAATGCGCTGCCTTGCGCGCAATGACTGGCGCAGCCTGAATTCCAGTCGACCCCGTTCCTATCTGCGCAACACGCTTGCCCTCGAAGTCAACACCTTCATGTGGCCACTGACCGGTGTGATACCACTGCCCCTCAAATTCCGGGAGACCGGGAATATTTGGTATATTGGCCGTCGACAAGCATCCAACCGCCGTGATCAAGTACTTCGCAACGAACACCTCCCCTTGATCTGTCGCGACATGCCAACGGTATTCTGTATCGTCGTACACGGCGCCCGTGACTTTTCTCTCAAACAGGATGTCTCTCTTCAAATCGAGCTTGTCAGCAACAAAGTTGAGATAGCGCCGAATTTCGGCGTGTCCCGGATAACGCTCTGACCACTCCCACGCGCGCACGAGTTCATCGGAAAACGAATAGCAGTAGGCATGGCTCTCAGAATCACATCTGGCACCTGGATAGCGGTTCCAGTACCACGTCCCACCAACCCCGTCGGCCATTTCGAGAACCTGTGCACGGAGACCTAACCGATCGCGCAGACAATAGAGCTGATAGAGTCCAGAGAATCCAGCACCGATGATAACCGCGTCACGTTGTAACCCCTTCGCTCCATCCTTAGTCAATGCGTTCTCTCCGTCTCTCGATCCGGCGCGCCTTTATACGCCCTTCATTGTGGTTGATGGCTGACTGCTGACTTGTGCCGACTTACTCGTAAGAATTCGATGGCCACCGTTTGACACCAATCTCATGAATGTGAACAACCGCCCGCAAAGCATGATAGCAAATTACCATAGTCTCCAGCGATGTGCTCGGTCCAATTGCTGCGACAACCCGCACAACTTTTGACCTGACAACCTCACGAGATCACGCACACCAACGAGTTGCAGTGCCGATACCCGCCCGTGCAAGTGAGAGATGCATCCCACGGCGGATTGGGGCCGAAGCGGCCGGTGAGAAAATCAATGAAGACGCGCGACCCGGCCGCGGGGTACTCGTTTGGTGCCTAAAGTGCATAAATACCAAGAGCGGTTGGTGGATAATCTGGTAGGACGACTTGGAAACGCCCAGCTTTGATATCTTCTCCTACCAAAAACGTCGGAAGCTTTGTAATGCCGTGTGCCGCGAGCGCTGCGTCGCGCAGTGCAACACCATTGTTGGAACACAGTCAGGAATTGATTGGGATTACAACAACTGTCCCATCGTGCATAAGATGCCAGCCCGGAGCAGGGTCGTGTGCGCGTAGTTGAGGCAGCGATGGTTTGCCAGGTCATCTGGTGTAACCGGCGCGCCATTTTGCGATACATCGTCTCGTGACGCAGCCAAAACACGGTGACTCGGAGCCAAATCGATTACGGAACCGAACGCACTACAACTCTGGGCCACGGAGAAGGCAGATTTTCTGCTGTTCAACATTTCTTATTGAACTTGGTTGTGTGCGGCCAGCGAGTGCGGCGTAGATGAACGGGGCAGTGTACCTGTCGTCGGTGGCTGCCGGATCATTGCAGCGCTCAGTTGCTGGCGGCAGTCCCCCAAGCCAGACCAGCGCCTCCCGCCCGGACACGTCGCGCCAACCATCGCCGCTGGTTGGCGATATGCAGCCAACTGCCGTCCGCTGAGCGCAACACTGGTTCGCACGTTACGGATGGACTTTGATGGCCAGCATGGAGGATAACGATCTCTAAGTTGAAACCTGGTTTGAAACGTCATGGAGAGATCATTTGCACCACCACGAACGGGTCTGCAGCGAAGATCAAAAGCCCAGGATCGCATTCGCGCAATGCTTTTGGAGGGAACCGCACCGTTCGTCAGATACTATTTATCCGGCGTTCAGCAAGCCACACCGATATGATAGGCCCACACTATCCTTAGTACCAATCACGAGGACATCACTATGAGCTGGAACCCCGCAATAGAGCCAAGTTGCCCGGACTGTGGCAGTCTCGAAAGCATCGCGACAATCATCGTACCGCGCGCACGCGATCTCGGTGGCTTCGAAGTTCGTCGCGCCCTACCATCACCCAAGCGACAGATGGTCGGGCCTTTCATCTTTTTCGACCAGGCCGGCCCGGCAGACTTCGTCACCGGAAAGGGTATTGATGTACGCCCGCATCCCCACATCGGTCTTGCCACAGTGACATACCTTTATGAAGGCGAATTCCAGCACCGCGACTCGCTGGGTACCAACCAGATGATATATCCAGGTGAGGTCAACTGGATGATTGCAGGCAGCGGTGTAACGCACTCTGAACGCACCAGTGAAGAAACCCGCAAGGGGGCACATCACTTGTTCGGCATTCAGACCTGGGTTGCTTTGCCAGAGAGCCACGAAGAAATGGATGCTGGCTTTGAGCATCACAGCAGAGACGCACTGCCCTTCCTGGAAGGCGAGGGCAAGAAGGTCCGCTTGATCATCGGCAATGCCTACGGCGAGCGCGCTCCTACGAAGACATTCTCAGGAATGTTTTATGCCGATGTCGTTCTGGAGGCCGGCGCGCTGTTGCCGTTGCCTGACAATCATGAAGACCGCGGCGTCTACGTTGTCAGCGGGTCCATCGCGATCAGTGGTGACGTCTTCGACAGCGGGCAGATGATGGTGTTTCGACCAGGAGACAACATCACCCTGAAGGCCGGAGAGGCCGGTGCCAGGTTGATCCTTCTCGGGGGCGACACGCTTTCTGGCCCGCGCTACATCTGGTGGAACTTTGTCGCATCCTCTCAGGAAAAAATCGAGAATGCCAAACAGGCGTGGACCCAAGGAAACTGGGAGTCCGGTCGATTCCAGCTACCGCCGGGCGACGTAGAAGAATTCATTCCTTTGCCAAATGCGCAATAGGCACCACACCACAGCACAAGCAGGCCATCCTCGCGGTCATCGCAATTGTCGCCAACTCTTCGCGAACCTTATCGATGCACCTACCACGAGAGCAAAAATTCCGAGAGAACAAATTCCGATAGCACAATCCCCGGGAGTGGTAGATGTGTGGACGACTGACTGGTGCACGGGCAACAAATGCTCTGATCACAGTGATCCAATAAACGGCTCAACCTTCGCCAACACGTGCTGTTCCGCGTGCAACGCGCAACGCTCAACGCTCAACGCTCAACGCTATCAAAGAACAACACCCTACGAGCAACTTGCTATCGGCCGCGGGCCGACCTCACAGGCAGTCATCAAGTCGCTTATTGACCACGTCGCGCGAGCATGCGCTCCCGCATCGCTTTCTGCGCCTCCGGCGAGCCGTCGTGGAACGTGCCGAATAACTGATCCATGGGTGCAATGGCGCCACCGTAGTTGCACTCGAAATACTTGTGGTGGAGATAGTGAAAATAACTGCCGCTATCCCATCCCGAATCTTGACCATTCACCAAAAGTTTTTCGTAACCGCTATGGCTCATGGCGGGCAGGAAGGCGGCGAGCTGAATCTGGTAAAGCGCGTTCACTGGATGTAAAGCCAGCAACCACTGAACGCAGACCGTAGAAAAATAGATGACTTGCTCTACCGGGTGCATAGCGATACCCGACCAAGGCCCCACTTCAACGTTGTAATGGTGTATACGGTGGACTGAACGGTATAGCGGACGCCAATGCAAAAGACGGTGCGTAAAATAGAAATGAAGAGAGTGAACGACCGGGGCCAAGAGTAGCAAAAGAACGAACCAAGCCCAAAAAGCAAAAGTGCCTGATTCTATTGACAAGATTCCAATGTAGCCGTTGGCAAAGAGCCAATAGGTCACTGCTTCGTAGGCAGTTATAACTGGCACGCCAGTGACAAGTGTTCGGAAAATATTGTCTCTCACTTGATCGGCAAACAGGAACCGCTTGGTGTTGGTCGCAAAAGCCTTGTCAGAGAATTTGCGCTCATCACCTTGCTT
>JBPCWA010000107.1:0-5910 GCA_051009975.1 Hyphomicrobiaceae bacterium | reverse complement strand
GGCTGCTCTTGCCAGCCATTTTTTTCGCCCTTCAGAAAGTGACCGAAGAAACGCTTTTGGATTGCAACGCCGTAGTCGGTGTAGAATTCTGTCCAGTGTTCTATGCCATGCACTTCAAGCCATTTTTGCTCTGACGCGGAACGCGAGAACCCCTCAAAATTCCCTCTTGGATGCAGACCCTGTCCGCCCCAGTTGGCAGACGATAGCAGCGGCACATTGACCTTTGACCAGTCTGGCATGCGCGAGGTCCAGAAGCCGTCGCTTGCGAGCGAGTTCGCCAGACAATCAAGGTGGAATTCGTTGCGATTGGCACCCAACTCTTCTTCGCTAAGCGTCTCCGGACCGGCAACCCAGTCACCAGTCATTCGGCTCCGATATCCTTCGGTGCCTTTTCCGTTTTGCACCGATATAACTTGCGACGGATACCAAGCGTCTGGAAACGTACAGTAGATGCCACCGTGGTGACTCATATCCCGGTAGTAGTCTGCGGCACCTTCCCATACGCAAATCGCTGTCAAATGGGGCGGTTGCAATGCTGCCGTCTGCCACTGGTTCATTCCGTAGTAGGAAATGCCGTTCAGGCCTATCTTTCCGTTGCACCAAGTCTGCGCCGCCGCCCATTCAATACAATCGTGAAAGTCCTGCGCCTCGCGGGCGGACCATAGATCCATATGACCTTCGGAACGTCCCGCACCGCGCGAGTCTATGCGCACAACAGCGTATCCGTCTGGGACCCACTTCTCCGGATCAACCACTTCCCAATTTTGGTATTTGTTGGTCGAACCATCGGTGACGTCCGGATGTTGCTCGATCATCCGTTGCCATTGATCCCGATAACCGTCGTCAAAATGTAGCCACTTGCCATAGGGACCAAGGCTCAAGAGCGCGGGGTGCGCACCGTCTTCTATCGGTCGGTAAATATCGGCTCGCAGGACAACACCGTCATCCATTTCGATCGGTACGTCCCAATCAATGCACATGCCATCGCGGATGTCATCTTGCCCTTTGATCATAACGTAGTCCTACCTGCCAAACTATCAATTATCTCAAAGTATATTGGATGCTGAAGCGTCCTAAATTGCAAGAATTTCGTCTACTCCCCACGACCAGGGGGTTATTGATAGGAGCATGGGCACACGAGCAGACATTGGTCCCAATCCGCTTGTTGGACCCAGAAATCAGATCGTCGGTATCACTTAATCTGATATTCGCGTTCAGCCACAATTCGGGTAGGATGGTTCTGGAGTTCCACCCGCTAGTCTGTCAGTCCTGGGCAACAGCCTGTCAGTCTGGGCAAACGGATGACGACACACTGCAAATGCGTTCAAACCGCGATCGAGATTGAGACATGTCGCCAGCAAATCGACATTTGTCCGGCGCCCCAATCGAGAGAGCATTGTATCGGAGTTGATAAGTTATGACCGAAAAGCCGGAAACATCCGAAAAGTCTGAAAAGCCACTCAACGTGGGCGCGGTGAAAGCCAGCGCAAAGGGCGGCATCTTTAGATTGACTGAAATGGAAACCATGAAGGCAGGTGAGAGCTACTCGTCGGCAGTTGGCCCAATCGTCGAGGGTGAACGCACTCAGGTTGGTCTAATGAAGAAGGCCAAAGGTACAGGCGCTCACCTTCATTCGCATCCCAACGAACAATGGAACTACATCGTTCAGGGCAAACTCCGCGTCACGATCGGTGATCAGACAGAAATCGCTGGCCCCGGCGCGCTTCTCTATTTTCCTCCCAACGTGCAGCACGCCACCGTAGCGCTGCCAGAAGAGGACGTGTTCTTTTTTGTGGTCAAAGATCTCACGCATGGCATACATGGGATTCCGGCGGAAGGGCAGCCTAGGGGTGCCTATTACGAGCCCGGTTATGAGCCTGGAGACAAGGACTGAGCGGGAAGACTTGAGTCCCGATAAGGTTCATCAGAGCGATCAGGATCGTAGCATGAAGATCAAAATCTTGAGCGGCTGTCATGAATACCCAAATCTTGCACAACTTTGGCGATATGGATGCCGGCAGTTGCCCGTTCTGGATCAGGAAAGTAGATCGCGTCGGCAGCAAGCAGGGCGGATCGAAGCTCCGCACCGCTTGCGATGTCTGGCTTGATGTCCCCCTCTCGCACCGCCACGGACGTTACTACCGTGCCGATGTCGGAGATTGTGCCACTGACCAAGAAACCCCTTGCGTCAAGATCGGCAATTATTGCTTGTGTAACCACGTTGAGATCGACGCGTTCGCCGGAAACAATGCGGTCGCGCATTCCGCCAACGGCGCCGAAGTCGCCGGCGACGCCAATGCCAGTTGTGTGGCGGATTTCGGGCTCCAAGGATGATACCAAGCCATTTGCTGCGCCGGGTGACATGATCATGGGGTCTTAGGGCAAAGTAGGTTGAGTCTTGATGCCATGCAGCGAAACCTTCCGAGCTGCCGGGCTTGATAAAAAATCGACTCGTGTAGAGCACGATGTCTGGCCCCAAGTTCCTTTGCTTTCCTTCAGATGACCTTGGTGAAGGCACGCTAAAACGACTGTCCCGGTCACTTGACTTTGATTTTGGTCTCCAGGAATTCGTTTGAACGAACAGCAGCCAGCCTCGTCGGCACGGCGTCTGGTACATTGAGCGCATAGTCCATGCCGCGCGGCACTTCGATGATTTCACCTTTCAAGGCCAGTTTCCGCTCGTTGCCCACCTGCGCGTCCACCTGCCCGTCGATCACGTAGTAGAAGCATTCGTGATCGGACCGATTGGACGCTTCCCGGTAGCCTTTTGGCAGTTCATAATAACCGAACGCAATGCGGGCGCCATCGAACCAATGGATCTGTGTGGCGGTTGAGTATGGTGCCTCAAGCGATGAGAGCAGTCCGTAGTAGCAGTTCGGCACGCCCTCGATGATCATCTGTGTCGCGGCGTTACCTTCGTCGGCATCAATGTTTGTGCCTTTGCGGTCATTAAGTGCGCCGGATTCAAATTTTTGGTTGACCTCTGCGACACTCATTGGTTTGTCGGGAACTTCTTCGTCAGCGGCCAGGCCGACTACCGTCCACGTTTGGTCTTTAATGTAGAGATAGGCGCAGGGACCATCCTCAGTTGCTTTCATGGAATGGCGAACATTGGGCGGGATCATGATCAATGTTCCCGGTGAGACAATGCGGCGATCTTTTCCAACAACGGCATTGACCTTCCCATCAAGAGTAAAGATGACGAGTTCGTTGGGGTGATAGTGGAGTTCCGATCCGGTTCCAGCCTTTTTCTGATTCAGGCAATAATAGAGGTAATTGCCTTCGATAATCGGCGATTCGGCTGAAGAGAGATGCGGAGTGAGGCGCACGGTTTCGAGATCTTCAAAACGATGGAATGGCAAGATACTCTCTCCTTGGAGTCTTGATTAAAAGTCGGTAGTGGAAACGAACGTACCGGATTTAGCTGATTGGAGGAGGGCCTCGAGGATCGCAATGTTGTTGATGGCCTGTTCGGCGGTCACCGGATAATTCAAACGTCCTTCGATTGCATCAACAAACGCTTCAAGCTCCGCGCGCTCTATATCGAAATCACAGAAGGTTTCTGTTCTCTCTTTGTCTCCGATCAAGCATATGGCAAGCGTTTCGTGACCTCTTAGCTCGGCCCAACCTTTTGAAGCATAACAAGCAAATCGCCATTGTTCTCCAGTCACACCAAGGGAGCCAAGATACCCGGTTGCACCATCCTCAAAATGCATCAAAAGTGCAGTTGTATCATCCATCGGTATGTTTAGAACGCGCCTTTGACTGAACGCGCTCACGGTTTTCACCGTCGATGACAAGTATATCATGAGATCGGTCATGTGCAGGCCGCGACCAGTCATCGAGCCGGCTGGACTTTCCGTATCGTTGGCGCGCCAACCGTCTGGTGATTTTTCAAACCGGTAGCCGGAGCCGCCAGAAAAATTGGCCTCAAAATGCAGAACCGTACCGAGTGTGCCATCGTCGATCATTGTCTTCAATTTTTGCACGGAGGGGAGAAAACGGCGGTTCTGGGCAACACCGAGCAAAACATTATTCTTCGCACATGCCGCAAACGCATCTCGGGCATCCTGAGTACGCAAAGTAAGCGGTTTCTCGCACAGGACGTGTTTGCCCGCTGCTGCTGCGAGTTTGATCTGCTCGCCGTGCTGAGAGTGCGGCGTCGCCAAAACGATGAAGTCTATTTCGGGATCGTTCAGCACGCTTCCGAGATCATTGCTGACCGAAATTCCAGTTTCACGACCGAACGTCTCAGCTTTCTCAACAGTGCGTGTAACCCCTCGCGTAAAACATAACTTATCGCTCTTACCTAGTACCGAGCGAACAAGGATCTGGCCCCACCGACCCATACCGACAATGGCTGCATTGAGCATGATTAGCCCCCTCGCTTCATCAATCAAGGCACATGGCGCAACTGCGATGTGGTCTACTGATTGAAACAGTGGTTTGAAACTGCGTCAATTGCCCAACCAGATCAAACCTGGAAGATCACTGCACTTTCACGATCTCTGCCTCAAATCCGAGTTCCAACGATATGGCGTAGGCACATTTGATGACCAATGGTGCCAGTTGGTTCAGCTTCGTCCGACCGAGGCGAACCTGTGGTCCACGTAAATCAATCGCTCCGACAATTTTACCCGCATTGTCGAACACCGGAGCAGCAACTGATGCCCCTCCGGGTAACGTCTCACCGTGGCTGATCGCAAAACCTTGCCGCCGTATCTTGATGAACTCGGATTTCAATCGCTTGGGGTCGGTGATTGTATCCTTTGTCACTGGCTTCAATTGGGTTTGATGGATGATATCGTCCACCTGCTGAGCATCGAGATAGGCCATGATCACCTTGCCGGAGGCACCGACGTAGATCGGATCAGTTGAGCCGATCTTTGGGGCAATGCACAACTCGTAATGCGCGTTGACCGCCTCTGCTACGACGCGCTCGAGACCACGCAACACGTCCAAGCAGATTGCTTCCCCCGTTGCCTCCACCAGACGCTCCATATGTGGACGACACAGACGGCGCATATCAGCTTGGGTCGTATTGATAAAACGATTGATGCCTGGTCCCAGGATATAGCGCTTTGTGTGCTCCTCGCGGCTAACCAACCCCGACTTTTCCAGGGTTGCCACGAGGCGCAATGTTGTTGCCTTATCCACGCCAACGCTGCGGCCGAGTTCCGATAGTCCGCGCGGCGTCTCGCTGTCGGCAACGCAGAATAGGATGGCAATGGCGCGTTCAACGGACCGGACCAGTTTGGCTGAGTTTACCTGCGCGGGTTCATTTCTCTTATTGCTTGCGGTTGTCCTAGCGGGCGCTGGGCGTACTTGAACCATGACACACCTGACGGGATCATCTGTTGAATCATAGGGTAGAGCTCTTGTATGATTGAAACCGATCAGAGTTCAAGCTACTTCGGTTCGTCGTCGTCGTCATCGTCGTTGGCGAGAGCGACACGAGAGCGGCAAATGAGGAGTTCTTTGTGTGCCGAATAAACTCACCGATGCAGTAGTCGTTACAGGTGCGAGCCGTGGTATCGGTCTTGCTACGGCGAAGCGTCTGGCGGCAGATGGGCGTGCCGTCATTGGATTGGCGCGCAATCCTCCGCAAGATTTTCCTGGGCTCTTCATTGCGGCAGACCTTGCAGATCGACTCGCGACTGAGCAGACCTTGCGATTAATTGCTGAAGAGCATGAGATCAGTGGATTGGTCAACAATCTTGGGCTCAACGTGCTGCAATTGGTCGACGACGTCGACTTTGACAGTTTCGACCGTGTCATCGATCTCAATCTCAAGCTAGCTATTCAATGCACACAAGCATTCCTTCCTGGCATGCGCGCACGCACCTACGGTCGAATAGTCAATATATCTAGCCGGGGCGCACTGGGTCGCGCCAACCGCACAAGCTACGC
>JBPCWA010000106.1:0-9623 GCA_051009975.1 Hyphomicrobiaceae bacterium | reverse complement strand
TAACCACATTTGCTCCTTTAGCTCGTGGTCTGTAGCAGCACGCACCTTATCTGCAAGGTCGCGCCGCATCGTCTGTCGCGTTGCAATCAATGCGAGCGGCGCGTTCTCAGAGATCTCTTGTGCGAGTTCAACGGCCTTTTCTCGCACATCGGGGAGCGCAACAAACTCATCCAACAGTCCGATTCTGTAGGCTTCTTCACCTCTCACGCGGCGGCTGGTATAGAACATGAGTGACGCGCGAGTATCACCAATCAGCCGTGGTAGCGTGACCGTCAAGCCAAACCCTGGATGAAAACCGAGACGTGTGAAATTCGCGGCAAATCGCGTTTCTGGACATCCGACCCGGAAGTCCGGTACGAGCGAGAGGCCAAGGCCGCCCCCGACAGCAGCACCTTGTATTGCGCCGACTATTGGTTTCTTACACGTGAAGAGACGAACGGCTTCGACATAGAGATGGCCGTCGGCTCCTGTATTAGGAGAGGTATCGGTGCTGCCATCGGTCGCGATACGACTACCGTCGCCGAAGTTTGCCCCGGCGCAAAACGATTTGCCTTCGGCACATAGAACGATGGCACGACAGGCATCGTTCTGGTCCAACTCCTCAAAAGTATCGGCGAGTTTTTTGATAAGCGCATAATCAAAAAAGTTGTGCGGCGGTCGCTGGATTTCTACCAGAGCGACACGACCTTGAACCGTCACTCCCAGATCAGAAACATCTACCATATCAGAAGTCCTCTGCCCGTAAGACCTATCCCTATTCGCCGGCAGCGCCAAATTTGGGGCTAGTCGCGCGACCAAGATGGTTGTGAAAATGCGAAACGCATTGCACTGCTCTTACCGCAACCCCAATCCCCTTGCGATAATGCCGCGCAGCACTTCTGTTGTCCCACCTTGAATAGTGAACTTTGGAGCCTGAAGACAAGCAAACTCAAGGATTTCTTCGAGATCTACCTCGTTCCCCGGATTGGGCTTAGTGAAAGCAGCCAGATCCCGCGCCTTGGCCGGTAGCGCCTGCTCCCAAACGGTCCCAACATCTTTCACAATGGACGCTTCAAGAACAGGCTCCTTCCCAGCCTCTAACATACCGGCGACAGAGACAGACATTCGTCGCAATGTATGCAACTGGGCGACCAAACGTCCGATCCCCTCAGCTTCGCGATTATCGGGTCGATGTCCCATAGCCTTGATCAATGCAACAAGTACATAGAGCGTTTCGAGAAACCGCTCAGGACCACTGCGCTCGTATGCTAACTCGCTGGTCGCCTGCTGCCAGGCAAGATCAACTTCGCCGAGGAGATGATTTGGCGGAACTTCAACTCCGTCAAAGACGACTTCATTGAAATCGTGTTGCCCAGTCATTTGAAGGATCGGGTTAATTGAGATACCCGGCCAACGCATATCGACGAGAAATTGTGTCAATCCGTGTCGGCGGTTCTCCTTAGTCGCAGGAGACGTTCGGAACAAGCCGATCATATAGTCGGCCTGATGCGCATTCGAAGTCCAGATCTTTGAGCCATTGAGAAACCAGGACTTGTTCGATTTTTCGGCCTTGGCGGACGCAGCAAACAAGTCGGAACCTGATCCAGGCTCGCTCATGCCGATGCAAAAGGCTAACTCGCCGTTACAAATGCGAGGTAGGATCGACGATTTGAGCGCCTCATCCCCATACTTTAGGATGACCGGTCCGCTTTGACGATCCGCGACAAAATGTGCCCACGTAGGGGCGGTTACTGCTCGGAACTCCTCTGTCACGACGTATCGATCGAGATACGATCGTTCTTGACCACCGTATTGCTTAGGCCAAGTCATCCCGATCCACCCCCTGGCGCCGACACGCCTGGAAAACTCGCGATTGAAAGACTTATTCTTAAGTCCGATCTGGGGATCGAACGTACCGGCTGCGATTTCCTCGGCAAGAAAGGCACGAACTTCCTCGCGCAGCAGTCTGGTCTCGGGTGGCAAACGCAGCGGATCGAACCGAATCGCTGTCTGCATTGTTATACCTCTCGAATCCGCTCGCCCGGAATTGAAATCGTAGCTTCCTCATCGGCTCGTCAATGTCGGCCAGAGCTTGTCGGCGCCAGCCTCAACTACAGAGTTACCGAGCGCGACGGCCCATTCCGCTTCACCACCAAAATCGTCACGCCATCCCCACAGGCGCCTCGAAAAGCGTTGTAGAACGTGTTCATTCGTGAACCCGATAGCACCATGCACTTGATGCGCGATTGCCGTTCCGGCCTTAGCCGCTTCGCCAACTCTGATTTTGGCGCTTGCAACCTCAAGGAACACCGCCTCGTGATTGTTGGAATCACTCTCGATCGTTTCCGCCGCAGAACCAGATGCGGCAAGCGCAGCGGCGACTTCACCGCCAAGCTCAGCCAATCGGTGCTGCACGGCTTGAAATTTCGCGATTGGTCTACCGAATTGGGTTCGATCATGTGCGTACTGCGTTGATATTGCCAAGATCGACTCCAAAGCCCCTGTCATCTGCACCGCACGCACTGCCGCACCCATCCAATCGAACACATTTCGCGTCAACCAGGGTGGAACGGCAAGAACCGCGAGCGGTGCCACATTGTCAAAACTGATGTCGACTCTCTCTCCACCCAAATCGCTGCTACGTTCACTCATGCGGCAGTCGTCGGGCGACACTATTGCGAGAATGGCGCTGTCCGATCTTTCGACAAAGACAATGACATGACGGCTGCGCCTCGCATAAGGGACAGCCCGGGTTCGGCCACGCAGTTTGGTGCCGTCATACGTTACCCGGTCACTCAAGCGCACGGGCGCTACAGTGAGGACACCGTCGGCTTTCACTTCCTGGCCTGTACGCGCCAAGAGCCAGCCTGCCAACAGTGTCTCGCTGAGCGCCACTGGCTCGGCAAATTGACCGGCTATGCGAACGACATCGAAAGCATCAATGAGGCGGCCACCCACACCTCCTCGATCTTCAGGGATCCACGTAAGTGTCAGCCCATTTTCTTCGAGGGCCGTCCACAACGGCTCGCGCCACGCGTCAGAGTCGGCGACATTAATCGCCTGCGGGTCACTCAAATCGGAAAAAATGCGCCGCGTCGTTTCTGCAACGATGCTCTCTGAAGCCTCGCCCAATGGTCGCTCAACCTCCGCTTCACGCGGCCACCGCCGTAGACCGACCGCTGCTTACCGACCGCTGCGTACCGACCGCTGCAGCCACCAAGCTAATCAAAATGGTATCGAACGCATTCTGTCGCGCAAGCGCTCGTTTGCGATCATCGCGTTAAAACAAGTTAGATATCACCGTTGCGATCGGCCCTCGACGCCGTATCAGAGAACAGGTTGGAGACCTAAACCGCGCCATCTGTGACGACATCCAACAGCGTCGGGCCATTTCGACCGTAAGACTCCATCAATGCAGGGGACAAGTCTTTCGGATCCTCAATCCGAAACGCGCTCACGCCCAGCGAACGCGCCAATCCACTGTAATCAATTTCT
Source organism: Hyphomicrobiaceae bacterium (assembly GCA_051009975.1). Lineage (GTDB taxonomy): Bacteria > Pseudomonadota > Alphaproteobacteria > Rhizobiales > Hyphomicrobiaceae > Tectiglobus. The sequence goes on along the minus strand of JBPCWA010000106.1, from coordinate 6,149 downwards.
GGGTCATCTATGTCCATGCCGACATAGTGATCATTGCCATGAAACGCCAGCAGCCGCTGCTTGAGAATTCTGTAGCCGCCATTATTGGCAATAACATACGTAATCGGTAGATTCTGCTTGGCAGCGGTCCACAACGCCTGGAATGAGTACATGGCGCTGCCGTCTCCCGAAAAACAACAAACGCGACGGGGTGATTGGGCCAAGGCAACGCCAACGGCCGCCGAAACACCCCAACCAATTCCACCAGACGCCAGCCCATGGAAACTGTATCGATCGCGATAAGGCACCAAATCGTTTAGATATCGCGCCGAAGTCAGGCCTTCATTCACTACTATTGCATCGGATGGCAATGTCTCGGCAATCGTCAGGCAAAGCCAATCGGGGTCAATGGGAACATTGTTGGCACGCGCGCCTATTGATTGCACAAGTGCGGAGCGTTTGGTCGTCCAATTTTTTGTCCTAAGCTGCGCAAGCATGGACGTTGCTCTCGAACGCAAAACCTCACCACCCAACGCACGCAGCGGGTCCAGCAGCGCCTCTAAAGTGGTTTTCAGATCCGCATTGAGGCCCATCTCGACATGATAGTTTTTCGCAATATCCCAGTCGACAAGACCTATATGAACAACGGGTAGATCTTCAGGCTTTGGGTCAATTTCGCTCCAAACTGACATGCGCAGCGGATCTCCGCCGAGCACCACCATGAGATCGTGGGGTTTCAATAGATCACGAACGTCGCTCTGATTGCGCGAAAGTCCACCCATGTAACAGGCATGCTCAGAAAGGAAGTGGGCCCCGTAAGGTGCACTCTGCTGCCAAACCGGCGCCCCGAGCAATTCTGCAAACTGCCCCGCCGATTCGAGGGCATCGCTTTTGACGACTTCATCTCCGACTATGATTACCGGATTGGCAGCGGCCAATAGCCGGCGTGCTAGTTCTTTAAGCCGCCGATCCGAGGGACGAACGCGCGTGTCAACTCTAGATGAGGCGCCGAGATCGAGACCTGCCTCTTTATTCAATATATCTCCTGGCAATGAGATAAAGACCGGTCCGGTGGGCGGTGTGGTCGCTACCTTGGCTGCTCGACGAACAATCAGCGGAAGATCTTCAAGACGCTGCACCTCAACGGCCCACTTGACCATCGGCTCTGCGATAGGAACCAAAGAATCATAAAGCAGCGGTTCCGTTAGGCCATGGCCCAACTCCTGCTGCCCGGCCGTCAATATCATTGGGGTACCGGTGAATTTGGCTCCGTACAATGAGCCCATCGCGTTTCCAAGACCCGGCGCCACATGCACGTTGCAGGCCACCAGCTTGCCGCTAGCGCGCGAGAAACCATCGGCCATGGCAACGACAATCGACTCCTGCAGCCCCAGAACGTAAGTCAGATCTGGGTGATCTTTGAGGGCATCCATGACTGGCAATTCAGTTGTGCCCGGATTGCCAAAAAGATGGCTGATGCCCTCATCCTTCAGTAGGGCCAGAAAAGCCGAGCGACCGCTGATATGATTGATTGTCATAGCCCCAACCCCTCTTACGATCTCCACCAAAGCAACAAGTCAAGCGTAGGGTCGTCTAAGACGAATGGTCAATCAAGCCCATGATGATGAATGGCCGGTTCGCCCAGGTCGTAGGCCGTCTGTCAGCGAGCTAGCATATTTGCGGGATGCAGGACGACTAACCGATCTAGAAATTCAAGGAAATATCTTTGTGACCAGACCGGCAAGCCGCAACGTAGAGCGCCTGCTCGCGCGGTAATCGCGGCAACTGTCGCAGACCTATGGTTTCACGAATGCCCGCCTCATAAAGCTTCAACCCGGGCAGAAGCTCGAGCTCAGCTCTCTTACGCCACTCCATTTGCGCCTCGTACAATGTGATAGCCTTCTGGAGTTCAACTTTGGCCTTGTCCACATTGGGTGTGCGGCGCCTCAACTCGCGTCGGGCACGAGAGAGAGCGGAACGAACGTCACTTGTCCCCTCTACGGCTCTTATAGCGCGCGAAACTTCACTTATCTTCGCTGCCGCAGCGCGAGGCTTTTGCGTATCGATCACCTGCGCCAAGCCACGTATCTCGCCCTCGAGATCGGCAAATGCTGCTGTACCATCGATTGATTTGACGAGTTTTTGAACCGGCAAATATGCGCTGTCAACAGCCCGACGATATTTCCGCCGAGCGTTTGTCTCCGCCCGCTTGAGCGCAACGAAAGCTTTGTTCTCTGCAGACCATTGATTTGGTATTTCGCCTTCGATCTCTTCTATACTCGCTTCAATCAATGCGATTCGACGATCAATTTCGGCGATGCGAGCTTTGTCGCCACGAGCCAACGTTTTTGTGCGCTGAAGTTCGGCGATATGACGACGTTCGGCAGATGCGCGCTTTTGTACCGCTCGAACCTGTCGGTGCAACGGACGATATTCAGGAATTTTCGCGGCGACCGCCGACGCGGATGCCTCCACCACTTCAACTGCAGGAAAGACATCATCGGCACTCTGTAGCCCTCGCTCCAGTTCCCGTTTCAAGCGCTTTGGCAAATAGCTGATATCGAGTTTCTTGGCACTGTCAATAGCGCCCTTGATAGCGTTCTCTTCTTTCGCAAGGCGCTCAAAGTTGTACTCCTCGATGCACAGCTGCATACCAGGGTTACGCGGCGGTGGCGCGGTCGGGGATGTCAGTAGATTGCGCGTAGGCAGGTAATTTACGAGGGCTGGTATATTGCCAACAATGACCAATGCGAGCAATTGCAGGATGATAAATGGCACCACGCCTTTGTACATTTGAATTGTGCGGACCGCGGCAGGCGCGACTCCGCGAAGATAGAAAAGTGCGAAGCCGAACGGCGGGGTCAAAAATGACGTCTGAATGTTGAGGCCAATCATGACACCGAGCCATACGGCAGTGATGTTGGCAGATGGATCCATCAGCAATATCGGTGCAACAATCGGCACCACAACGACGGCGATTTCGATGAAATCGAGGAAGAATCCGAGAACGAAGATTACTGCCATGACGATTATGAATTGAACCCAAAATCCGCCCGGCAAACTCGTTAAAAACTCCTTGACCAACTCTTCACCGCCGAATGCGCGAAAGGCGGCGGTCAACATCGCTGCACCAAGCAAAATAATAAATACGAGTGACGTGGTTCTTGCGGTCTCAATCATGACACCGCGTAGCGTGTCGTCTATCACATATGTGCGCCAACCGCTCCACAGCAGCGCCAAAACAAATACGGCGACCGCCACAAGCGCGAGCACGATACCCAACAGATCGGTCTCGGACTTTATGTTTTTAATGTTGATCTCGAACGTATTCGTAACAATGAAAATTGCGGCCAGTGAAGCGACCGCCAGCAGCGCAGGCAGGAGCGCGCGTGGTTCACCTTCCCGAAGCCGGTAACCGGCCATGATCATAGCGCCTACGGCACCAATAGCGCCTGCCTGATTAACCGTAGCGACGCCCGTGATAATTGACCCAAGGACGGCAAAGATGAGAGTGAGGGGCGGAATGAGGATAAAGCCGACACGCAGAAAAAACCTGCCATTCATCTTGCCATCGAATGGAACTGACGGAGCCATGCTCGGCCTCAGCACCCCCAAAATCAATACGAAAAGCATGTAGAGCCCGACGAGCACCAGACCAGGCACGAGTGCGCCCAAAAACATCTCACCCGCGCTGGTAGAGACGACGCTAAACTCGGAGGGCATAGAGAACTCACCGGTTGACTCTTTGTAGAGCACTTGGCGAGCCGTCCCCGCTTGATCGACCGCACTGGCCAATTGATCCGCAAGAATAATGAGAACGATTGACGGAGGAATGATCTGACCTAAGGTACCAGAGGCAGCAATCGCGCCGGTGGCAAGTGTTGGAGAATAGTTGTTCCGGAGCATCGCCGGCAGAGAGATAAGCCCCATTGCAACTACCGTCGCGCCCAGAATCCCGGTCGTTGCCGCAAGAAGCGCGCCCACGAATATCACGGAGATTCCAAGACCGCCGGGAACCGGGCCGAACAGCTGTGCCATCGCGACAAGCAGATCTTCCGCGATCTTAGAACGCTGGAGCATAATACCCATGAACACAAATAGCGGAATTGCGATCAGAGTATCGCGTTCAACTTCCCAGTAGATGCCACGGAAATTGGTAACACCTGAACTCAGCCAGTCGGTTGGGCCGCCCTGCGCAAAGTATGCGTCGACATCGCCCGCGAACAGGTAGCCGCAAGCTGCGGCCAGAAGAACTGACAGAATTGCCGAGCCCGGCAAGGCAAACGCGACAGGGTAACCCGAGGCAAGTGCGCCAGCCATGAGACCGATCAAAATGGCAAGAAAAAATAGCTCCATGTTGGGGATCGTTGACCTTTGTTGCTAAAGTCTCACGCGACTACAAATCAGTGCAAATTCTCAGATTCGATCACCCGCGCACCAGGATCGCCGCGCACGTCCGCAGCGCTCTCCAAAAGAGAGCTTGCGAACTGGATCATCATCGTGACAGCGAAAACACTCAAGAAACTCGCCATCAGGTATTTGATGTACATTCCGAATCCCGATTGCGAAACTTCGAAACCAAGAAGAGGCGTAATCAGGATGGACGATTTACTCCACATCCCCATTACTAAGATCGTCCAACAAAAGACCATCCCTAAAATGATCGCGCCGACAGCATTGACAGAGCCGCGCGTCGGACGAGAGAAAGATGCGTAGAATACATCAACACGGACGTGAGCGTCAGTGTATAACGTATAGGCACTGGCGAATAGAAACAGTGCAGCGTACCAAAATCGGACAAGATCGCCCATGAACGCTTGCTCGTAAGAGAATATGAAGCGCGAAATGACGATCGCCAACTCAGCAAGAACAACCAGCAATGCCAGCCAAATGAAGTCAATCCGCCGACGAAAAATTGCAATACCTATTCCGACAAGTACCAGAGGCATATGAATGTAGGGGCCGCGGAAACGTGATCGCGACAACTGTTTGGCGAATTCAGCGCCAACCACGTCCTCCAAGAAGCCTTCAACGCGCATGAAAGAAATTACTGCATCAACCAAGCCAATGAGAAATACGGACCAGAATGCGGCACAGACAATGAATACCGACACATCGTTGAGAGTTTCGCTGTCTTGTCGCAGAGTCCTCTCTGACGCGGTTGCAAACGCATACCACGCCGAAATCAATACCGCGGCGACATAGAAAGCAGCTTGTACCCAAGACAAGTTGCTGACTGGCCGGGGTGACTCCAACAGCGAAACCACACCAGGCCAATTCTGCCAAAATGTCAGATAGCAATTGATCAAATAGACAAACAACACGCTGACAACAGACCATGCAAAAGTACGCAAGAGCGGCGCACCGGCAATTCTGGCGTCAGGCAACTGCGTCGCATCTGTCATAGTTGTTCAGGCTTTTGCTTGGCTTCTGAAAGCAAAGACGTCGTTGCCGGGGCCCACGGCCCCGGCTGTCGAAGCGATCTCTGGTATACGCGGATCCGAAGGCTAAATACCCAGAACGCGGTTGCGCTGGACGGAAAAACCGACTTCCGCGATGGCCTGCCAACCGCCGATTTCTCTCAGCGCGCCCTTAAACGCATCGTCGATCTTCTTTGCCAAGGCGCTGTGATCTCGGGTCTGCTCGTAGACCTCCTGGGAAGCCTCACCGAAGCTATCGTATATTTCGTCGTTGAACGATTTTAGTTCAACGCCGTTCTCATTGATCATCTTTGCGAGAAATTTACCGTTGTTGGCCTGCGTTTCCTCATACTGAGCAGCATGTTCCTCCATGCATGCAGCGGTGATCAATTGCTGCTCCCACTTCGAGAGTCCGCTCCACCATTTCTTGTTCATTCCGAATGACAGTCCGCCGCCCGGCTCGTGGAAGCCCGGATAGTAGTAGTATTTCGCAGCCTCATAAAACTTCATGAAGTAATCGTTGTATGGGCCAACCCACTCGGTCGCATCGATAGCGCCCGACACCAAGTTTTCAAAAATTTGACCTCCTGGCAACGAGACTGGTGAAGCACCGAGTTTCGCCATCACATCGCCACCCAGGCCAGGAATGCGCATCTTGAGGCCCTTGAGATCATCAGCCGTTTCGATCTCTTTGTTGAACCACCCGCCCATCTGAGTGCCTGTTGCACCGCACGGCAGACACTTCAGACC
>JBPCWA010000105.1:0-3367 GCA_051009975.1 Hyphomicrobiaceae bacterium | reverse complement strand
CGTCTGTTTGATCGCCTCGCGACCATATCGATACGGTAAACAATGCTCGAGCCGAATGCTTCCGGCCCGGACGTCGACATCGCCGCCTATCTCTCGATTCGGTGCTTGCAGCATCGGGTTAGACGTAGATCGAAACTTCTCCGTTGTCGCCGCTCTAGAACAAGTATTGTGGGCGACCCAAAAAATGCGATCGCTGTCACCACACGTTGTAGGACCGCATGCGCACGAAGCTTTTTCTCCCACTCCGTTTCGCGCTTTCAATTATTCGGGCTGTGCCGGTTGATTGACGATCAAGAGACGCCCATGGCAAGTTGGGTGAAGGCAGAGATTGTTAGTACGCAACAGCCGGACGCGAGTCGCCGAGCGGGGCTAAATCGTCTTTATGGCTTTTTGCCAAGTTCTGGCCGACACTATGCCAGCAATCGCAACATGGATTTTGGACCAGATGACCGGAGCAATGTCTCATTGCTCTCGGGCCATTTGCGACACAGATTACTGCTGGAATCAGAAGTTCTGAACACAGTGGTGCAGCGGTTTGCGCCCTCGACGGCCGAGAAGTTTATTCAGGAGATATTTTGGCGCGGTTATTTTAAGGGTTGGTTGGAGCAACACCCGAGCGGTTGGACTACTTACAGACGCGACGTTATGCGACTTGTCGCCGATCTCGGTCGGAGTGAAGATTTGGCGAGTCGCTATCAAAAAGCCATCGACGGGAACACTGGTATTGCTTGCTTCGACGCCTGGTCCCGGGAACTCGTTGAAACGGGCTACCTCCATAATCATGCGCGCATGTGGTTTGCGTCGATCTGGATCTTTACCTTGCAATTGCCTTGGCAACTCGGCGCGGACTATTTTTTTCGCCACCTCATCGATGGCGACCCAGCTTCTAATACGCTCTCTTGGCGATGGGTTGGTGGTCTGCATACGGTCGGTAAGACGTATCTAGCTCAGCCCGACAATATTGAGAGATATACAGCTGGCAGGATGAATGCACGCGGCCAACTGGCGACCAGTGCTCAACCGCTCACCGAGTCCACTAAGCATCCGCGCCAGCAATTGAGGCCGGTCTCTGAACTAGCCTACACAGACAAGGCAGCCCTACTTATCACTGAGGAAGACGCGCGCCTTGAGGACCTGTTCATCGGCCAGAAGCCTGTGGCTGGAATCGCACTTCTCGCGACCGCAGCAAGATCACCACTACCGGTAGGCGAAGTTGCAGGCGGATTTGCCCGAGCCGCAATGGAAGACGCCGCGACGCGTGCCGGCGAGCACTTTGGATTGTCTATTCGCGATCCAATCGACGCCGAAGACTGGGGATTGCTGCTGTGCAACTTCGCGACTTCTGCAGGCGTCACAGCATTCGTTACTTCTTACGCACCGGTCGGTCCTGTCTCGGAGAAGCTGGATCGTGCGAGATCTCTCTTGATTGATCGGGGTATATCGCTGGTTGAAGAGAAACGAGCATATGATGAATTGAGCTGGCGACACGCGACCAGGGGCTTTTTCGCGCTGAAGAAGAAGATCCCACAAATTCTCGAAGAACTCCAGCGCATGGATGCGCCAAAATTAATCTAGTTTCGGCAGTGCTTGGTTGCGCTGTTAATGCATGCAGACCGTGACGGGTTGGATCGTTGGATGATAGTATGTTTTACGACAACACAGCTGTTGCCTTTCGCTCGGGCGAAGTCATCATCTGATCGAACTAAACTCGATGTGGAACGATCCCTCGACCATTCACTTCTAAGGCAGCCACTGATCAATTCACGATGGATTGACAGACAGCAAAAGGGCTGATGCACCGGTCGATACGATAAGGAAATTGTCATGGATATCAAATTCGCCACTTATCCAAGTCTTGCCAATGCAACGGTCTTCTTGACTGGAGGTGCCTCCGGAATTGGCGCGGAAACCGTGCGAGCTTTTGCAGCACAGAATGCGCGAATCGGGTTCGTCGACTTAGATTCTGGTGCCGGTGAGACCCTTGCGGCCGAGATCGCGAAAAGCAATGTGGAAATTGTATTTGAACAGTGTGATCTGCGCGATGTTGATGCTTTGAAGGCAGCCTTTACTGCACTTCAGGACAAGCTTGGAGCGGCGAAGGTTCTGGTCAACAACGCGGCTCGTGACGACCGGCATGGTTGGGAAGATGTAACGGCTGAATACTATGACGAAAGGATCGCAGCCAATTTGCGGCATATGTTCTTTGCGATACAAGCGGTAGCTCCGGGCATGATTGCAGCGGGCTCGGGATCAATAATCAACTTCGGCTCCAATTCCTGGTGGGAAGCATCGGGCGGTATGCCGGTCTACACTACTGCAAAGTCGGCCGTACATGGTATGACCCGATCATTTGCCCGCGATCTCGGCCCGCATAGGATTCGCGTCAACACAGTCGTACCTGGTTGGGTCATGACTGAACGGCAAAAGAAGCTTTGGGCAACTCCTGAGGCGTTGGAGAAGCACCGTCAGCGGCAATGCTTGCCGGACCTTATCGAACCGGTTTATCTCGCGCGGATGGTCCTATTTTTGGCATCGGACGATAGCGCTATGTGTACGGCAAACAACTACATGGTCGAGGCTGGTTCAATTTAAGCGAGCAAGTCGGACGTTGGCTTTGAGTTGCCGTTGTCAACATCGAGACGATTAAGCTGACGCGCCGCGATACTGCGGCGGCAGCGCTACGTGCGCTTACATTGCAGGGACGGCGGGTCTCGCATACCAGTTAAGTGACACCGCTGCCGTGCGGGCGCGATGAGCTTTCGCTTTCTCGTTCTTCTTGGGGAATTTATGCCAACTCGGATCAGGAATGTGAGCAGGCGAGCCAAGAGAGTGCGAGTGAGTGTTGTGGCAACAACGACCACGTCAATGATTACCGCTGCATGTCCGTAGTCAAACGATCGCAAGACCTCACAGAAAGTGGAGCCAATTCAACCTGCTCCGACGATGCCGAGCACACTCGCAAATCAAATGCCTCGACTGCCTCCGAGAAGAGTTTCGAATTGGTGCCGAAGTTGTGCACGAAAATGGCGATGACACCAGCGAAGAGGGCTAGAGCTACGGTGGCCACGATCAGGATGGATCCGCATGACGAAGTCAAATTGGCCCCTTGATGCTTGGGTTGGTCTGCACCATATGAGATTGCGGACAACAATTGTCTATTAAGTATCGACCAACCTGTGACGCGGAAGAGTATAAATGCGGTTACAAATACAACTGTTGGCGGCGGTTGGGACCGCACTATATGGCGTGGCTACATGGAACGGAAGTGCCCAGGCAGCTCCGCCGGGTTGGAAATGCGCCTACACACTGTTGCGAAGAGACGGTCGTCGAATCGAATCAGAAGAATATTCATGCTTTGGAACAAGGC
>JBPCWA010000104.1:0-3577 GCA_051009975.1 Hyphomicrobiaceae bacterium | reverse complement strand
ATCCCATAGAGAATTGGGTACCAGTAGATGGGAGACCATTCAATGACGCGGCGATCGGTTAGAAACTCAGCGAGATAGCGACGCATTGACCAATAATCCGTCGCATCTGGCGTGCCGAGATTGACCAACAAAACACCAATCTTCCCCATGTTCACCGGCGGGTGATCGATGATCAATCCAGCTGCCGAAACCGCTCCGGACTCCGGCGAAGCGTCAGGGTTCAGATTATCTTTCACTACTCTTGTCTCCAGAACGCGCGAGGCTGACCTGCTCTATCTTTCATCGATCGGTGTCATAACACGCAGCTGTCACGCTGCCTTATTATCCTGATGATCCACCGCATACGTTTGATGGATTCGGGCGGATCAGCCGCGATACGCACGTCATGCGTTGAGATCACAAACATATTGGGTCTCGAGCGCTTGACCTCTAACTTACAACCGATGCTTGTGCGCGCTTGTGATCTGGCGCAACTTTTGCGCGCTTATTGCCTGACCTCACTTTCCAGTAGGCCTCAACACGCCGTCGCAAAGCAGTTGCACCTTCTGCCGCTAGCAAAGCTCCCATGGCTGTGGCCTTTTCCTTGAGTTTTGCCTGATCATGTTGGCATGAATTTAAAATGGTAAGAACCGTTGTTTCATCCCCTATCCGCGACTGCTTTTTCGCGACGAAATTCGCCAGAACAGACAAATCATGATCGTGTCCCAAGTATTCAGAAAGTTTGCGGCAATGCGCAATACGCACCGCCATGGCGTCCGGCCAAGCCGCCGCAAGCAAGCTTAAGTGGCGACGATGGAATTGCACGTATTTGCGCCATTCGTGATACGCATCATCACTTCTCTCCTCGACGGCGATTCGGTAGTGCTGGACACAACTTGAAAAATCCGCCTCTAGCCCTTTGCCAAGCATTGACAGTTTGCAATCACGCACAGCAAGCTTATCAACTAATGACTTCGCTTTGGCGAGATCTTTCAGAGCCTTGCGAATTGGCGGGCGAGCCGTCGCAATTGAAGCCCGCACCTCCGAGAAAAGAGAGCGGATCCGATGTATCGGTTCATCGGCCATTAGAGGATGGTTCTCGATCAATCGATCCAGCGTTGACGACATCACGTCCAAGTCACGTGTTTCAGCGAGCATTCTACCGAGATCTCGAAAACTGGCGTTGGTTGCCTTGAATTCAGATTTCGTCAGCGTGTGCCGCAACAGCCGCAGCAATGCTCGGACCCGCTTAAAACATTTGCGGGATTCATGAACCGCCTCGCGTGTGTCTTCGTTCGCTGACAGTTGCTGCCGCGCCCTTTCGATTTGCTCGAGAGCAATCCGTCGGTTCGCCTTGTTGAATGATTCTTCTAAGCGATATGCAAATGCCATTCACAGCCAAACCAATTGTGGGCCCCGCACGACATAATTCCACAAAAAATCAGTACAAACCAGGAGCAAATTCCTATTTCGCCGCCCAATCGCCACAATATCGGTTCCTCGAGGTGCGCAGACTTGGCGGGTATTCGGGAATGTTGGTACATCATCACCGATGACGATCTGCCCACCTTACCCACTCGGAAATCCGCCGTTCGGGTTCATCGTGCATAAGAAAATCGCTAATTATTGCAACTGCCTGAGCTCCCGCCGCTAACACGCCATCAGCTCGCCGAATGGTGATTCCTGCAATCCCAACAAGTGGCATGTCCCCAATAATTTCTTTCCACTGCGAGACGCGTGTGAGCCCTTGTGGCGACCATGGCATTGCCTTGAGCCTGGTCTCATAAATTGGACCGAGGGCGACATAGTCCGGCGCGACTGAGAGCGCCACAGCAAGCTCCTCATCGCTGTGGGTTGACACACCAAGCCGGAGCTTCGAGGCTTTGATCTCAACGATATCAGCCTCCGCCAGATCCTCCTGGCCGAGATGAATAAAGTTTGCGCCGGCATCGATAGCCGCCCGCCAGTAGTCATTGACAATCAATTGACAATCATGTCGCGCGCAGATTTCCAGCGCCGCGCCGATTTGGCGGCGAATCTCCTCGTCCGCCACATCTTTTATGCGCAGCTGAACAGTCTGGACTCCCAGGGGCACAATGCGTGCTAGCCAGTCGATGTCCGGCACGATCGGATAGAACACATCAAGTCCGATGTCGCGCGATTCTGGCGGTATCATCGCAGCCGATCCAAATCGAAGAACGGGGTGCCTGCGACGGGCGTCGAAGGGGACGCCATGTCGCGTTCCTCCATCAATCCGCTGCAGTATGCTTGGCGACCCGCATGTACTGCATCTGCAAACGCGCGGGCCATTGCTATTGGGCTGCCAGCCTTTGCAACTGCTGTATTTACCATGACGGCATCATACCCCATCTCCATCGCTTGCGCTGCGTGCGAGGGTGCGCCAATGCCGGCATCTACGACCATAGGCACGTCCGGGAAGTAGTTGCGAAGTGTGCGAAGTCCATAGGGATTGGTCAATCCGCGACCCGTGCCGATCGGTGCCCCCCAGGGCATTAAAACTTCGCACCCGATCGCCAACAGGCGCTCACCGACGCTCAAATCTTCAGTCGTATAAGGGAAAACGCTGAAGCCCTGTTGGACGAGTTCAGAAGCCGCCTCCACCAGCCCGAAGAGGTCGGGCTGCAGAGTATCATCATTGGCAATGACTTCGAGCTTTATCCAGGCTGTATCGAACAACTCTCTAGCCATTTCGGCCGTCGTAATGGCGTCACGTGCCGTCCGACAACCTGCAGTATTCGGCAGGAGACGTAGATTCCACGACTGGATCAAGTCGAAAAACCTATCTCCCGAGCTGCCACGCGCCGCCTCACGACGCAGTGACACAGTTACGATGCCGGAGGCAGACGTCTTCACAGCCTTTGCAAGGATGGCCGGAGACGGATATTGGGCTGTGCCCAAAATAAGCCGCGACGACACGGTCTCGCCATAAAAAGTGAGCTTCTGATCAGCTGAAACGGCGTCTTCCACCAAGGTCATAGGAGTAACTCGTCTTCTGGGCATCGAGTCCACCGCCTCGCCGCCCGCCGTCCAATTCAAATTCCAATTCCAATTCCACAACCGTTTAACCACCCTGGCGAGGCGCGACAATCTCAATCCGGTCGCGCGCGAGCAATCGCGTCTCTGCCCGCGACTTCGTGGCAATGAAATTTCCATTCAAAGCCGTTGCCACCTTCTTGTTGCCGTAGCCCAACTCCTCCAAGAGATCCGCGACTGTATCAGCGCGCGAGCTCAACTTCTCACCGTTTACGATGAGCGAGCGAGATCGCGAGTTCTCGTTCTCGATTTGCGACATGATTTCTTTTGGCGTTCTAGACAGTCCACCTGCTCGTCTTACGACTTTTCGCACCCAATGGGCAACGTCGCAGGACTGCTGGCGAACCGACTAAAACGTCGCGATTAAGGATAGCATACCCCTGAACTGCTAGGAATCGAACGCCAACTGCACCTTAGTTGACCGTGATCGATCTCCCGCAAGTTCAAAGGCTTGCACCGCATCTTTGACCGACAAAGTGGCGCTGACGAGCGGCATGACATCGATAAGCCTGCGCCGCAAAGTTTCTACTGCCTCGCCAAACTC